>NZ_CP045369.1:1989000-2296000 GCF_009363535.1 Microbulbifer sp. THAF38 | reverse complement strand
CTTCGGCCGCACAAACTTCCTTGATAGCCGATTCAATGATGTCGATGCCTTTTTCCAGATTTTGATCGCTGATAATCAGCGGGCATAACAATTTAACAATATGGTCATCCGCGCCACTTGTTTCAATAATTAACCCCTGTTTGAAAGCGGAATGTGTGATTTTTCCGGCGATTTCACCGCTTACACAATCAATTCCCTGGAACATGCCGCGCCCTTTTCTGGTGAAGTGACCCTCGCCATACTTGCTGACAATATTATCGAGGCGCTCGGCAATGTATTTACCTTTGCGCTTAATATCCTGGGAAAACTTATCGTCTGACCAGTAATGTTCAATGGCGGACTTCGCCGTAACGAAGGCCAGATTGTTTCCGCGGAAAGTACCGTTGTGCTCGCCGGGTTTCCACTGATCCAGTTCAGGCTTCATTAGCACAACGGCGAAGGGTAGGCCGTACCCACCGAGGGATTTGGACAGTGTGATGATATCCGGCTCAATGCCGGCTTCTTCAAAGCTAAAGTAATCGCCTGTGCGACCACAGCCAGCCTGGATATCATCAACAATAAACAGCAGACCGTGCTTTCTACATACGCTTTGGAGATTGCGCAGCCACTCGGCACTTGCGACGTTAATGCCGCCTTCACCCTGTACGGTTTCAACAATCACCGCGGCCGGTGAATTGATACCGCTACTGGAGTCGGAAAGCACCTTGTCGAGGTACTCGGTGGTATCAATGTTTTCCCCGAGGTAGCCATCGAATGGCATTCGATGGGTGCCATTCAGGCTCACGCCAGCGGCATCTCTATGGTGTGAGTTACCCGTGGCGGCCAGAGAGCCCAGGCTCACGCCATGAAAGCCGTTGGTAAAGGTCACGATATTCTGCTGGCCGGTGACATTGCGGGCAATTTTCATCGCCGCTTCCACCGCATTGGTACCAGTGGGGCCAGTAAACTGAACCACATACTCCATATTGCGGGGCTTTAGGATCTTCTCATTCAGCGCCTGCAGGAATTCTCCTTTCGCCTTGGTATGCATATCCAAGCCGTGGGTGATACCGTCCGCCTGAATGTAATCCAGCAGCACTTCTTTGAAGATCGGGTTGTTGTGCCCGTAATTCAGGGTACCGGCGCCGGCGAGGAAGTCGAGATACTGGTTCCCCTCCTCGTCCCACATTAATTCGCCTTTAGCGCGACTGAAAACCCGCGGGAAGGAGCGGGCATAGCTTTGCACTTCAGATTCAATCTCATCAAAAATTTTCATTTTTTACTCTTACTGAATGTTGGTTTTGTGAGTGAAAGGCCCGATACGAACAAGGTGTTCCGAGTCATGCTGTCCATCAAAGTGGACTTGGCTGTTCATCCACTCTGAGGAGTGAAGGTCGGCAGATAGCTTCTGAGCAGCCCTTTTGAAGAGGGCCCAGGAAGCGTGATTGTTCTTGGTGATTGTCGTTTCGAGATATTTGACCGACTGGCAGATAGGGCGACTGAGGATGTCTTGCAGCATGCGTGAAGCCAGACCCGCACCGCGTGCGCGCTCAGAAACGGCAACCTGCCAGATGAAAAGAGTGTCTTTGCGCTCGGGGATAATATGGCCGGAGATAAAGCCTAGGGGGTCGTTTTCTACTTCCGCAATGACGGAGGTGCTTGAAAAGTGGCTGCACTGAAGGAGGTTGCAGTAGCTGGAATTGGTATCCAGTGGAGGGCAGCTCTCAATCAGGCGGTACACCGCCATGCCATCCTCGAGAAGCGGGGGTCTTAGTGAAATATTTTCTAATCTAGACAAAAAATCTTCCCATTCGGCCAAACAAAATTACACGTCTAAACATTAGAAAGGTTGAAAATCATACAAATATGCTATTTAAGGCGCTTATTTGAGCTTTTTCGATAAACCTTTCTGTAAAAAATGTTTTGAACGCTAAATATCGTACACGAATGAAATGCAAAGTCCAGTACTATGAGCACAGACTAAGAGGCAGTACTTGGCCTAAATGCACCGGCATGCCTAGGAGGGTTTACTCAAAAATAGGACTTTGCTCTTTGACTGAATGGCTAGTCAGGGGGAAAAGTTGCTCAATTTTTAGCTTTTGGCATGATCACTTATTGAGCAAAAAACAGCTCAATAAAGATTTAACTCTTCAGAATTGACTTCCTGAATCCGACTTTTCCAGGAGCTGAGCTCAAAGCGCTTAGCTATGAAGTGTGTCATCTATATAATCATCATATTCACTCTGACTGACTCTGGGATTGAGAGGTAGCTTTGAACAGCATTGAACAAGTGTTAGTGGCCCTGCGGCGTGTGATAAGAGCGACAGACCTGCACTCCAAGCATCTCGCCAAAACAACAGGACTGACCGCGCCACAAGTTTTATTACTACAGGCCATACGCAATAAGGGCGAGGTAACCATTGGCGAACTGGCCAACGAGGTGAGCCTCAGCCAGGCGACGGTAACCAATATTCTGGATCGCCTGGAGAAAAGGGGACTTGTCTTTCGGCAGCGCTCTCAGTCGGACAAGCGCAAAGTGCATGCCTACCTGACGGAACAAGCCGCTGAAACATTGCGAGATGCACCCATTCCGCTCCAGGATCAGTTTGCTCGTCAGTTCGGTGACCTCAAAGATTGGGAGCAAAGTATGATCATTGCCTCACTGCAGCGTGTAGCCCAAATGATGGATGCCCAACATATTGATGCCTCTCCGGTATTGGATATCGGGGTTTTGGATAGGCAGGGAGCCGCTATTGAAAAGTCCGGCGCCTACCCTGAAAGTGCCGATCTAACCGACAAGAAAGCGAAGTAGTTCACTCAGAAAACCCTTTTCTTTGGGAGATGAGTTTCTCAGGGCTTCTAGGGCGATTCGCACATTACAGCGAACTTTGGTGAAAAGCGGAAACTTTCTTTCAGGCTGTGAATCCCCCTGAGACCCAGAAACTTACTAGTTTCTGGGTTTTGCACTTCTGGCTTTGGGCTTCTGGGTTTTGTGCTGTAGTTGCTTGAGTTGCTTGAGTTGGCGAGCAGCGCAAGCATCAATCCATTTATACGAAGGCGAAAGTTGTAGAAGCGCTTTATAAATCTTCGGCCACCGGTGAAGCCCGTTTGTATTCCCCCTCACCAACTTCTGTGCGACTAAAAATTCATTAGCTAACTGAAGATCACCGTTCCAGCAGTTCTTATGGCAGGGGGATGGTGAAGCTGTAGTTTGAACTTAAAGTTTGTGCGATTATTGCCCCGCCCTAGAGCACCCGCTGCAGCGGTTCTGCTTAAAGCTATTCTGCTCGAAAGTTATACAACACAGAAGCTTTATAGGAATAGGGCAGATAAAAAACGCATTTAAAATTGATATCTTTTTGGCTCTAAGCCTTTCAAGGGTTACTTATGCTAAGTTCCGAGCAAAACTCAAAAGTGAAAGACTCGATGATTAGTGAGAAAATCAAGATTTATTTTGATAAATCAGTAGACGTAGTTTTTGGGATCATTCTTGTCTTTATCATTGTTGGGATAGCAGCGGGGACACTTCAACTATTTTTAACGACATGGAAACTTTTTAATTTTGAAGGCATTACTGGTCATTACATAGACATCATAACGGATGTTTTGACCTTATATGTATTAATAGAGTTGTCCAGATCGCTTATAGAGTATTTTCACACCCATAAGCTCAGGCTTACATTTATTGTTGATGCGGCAATCGTCTTTGTGCTTCGAGAAATATTGATTGCACTATTTAAGCATGAAATCAAAGCCGAGATGCTCTACGCATTTTCCGCATTTATATTTGTGCTGGGAGCGCTTCGCATTTGTTCTATTTTGGTTTATCAGCGCGAAAAGTTGATGTCTGAATAGCAACAGATCTTAGAAAACTTGTGTGGGGTGTCGATTTGCAGGCGCCCCAAGCCTCCTCTTGCATCTGCCTCATCTTCCTATATCTGCCCACAAAGCCCTGCCCAAGTAAGTAAAATACTCGGTAAAAGCCTGATTTATCCTTTGCCTTTGTCTCCCTGCAGGGTAGAGCCCCCGCTGGGCTTCTTCACTGGCTTTAGTGCCCGCGACCAGGAAGTTGTTGCTAATACTGGCGTCCTGCACAAACGCCTCAAAAGCGCGAGCACACAGTTCAACTGGCTTGCTGTAATAAAGATATTTATTGGTTTTGTCGGATATTACAGAAGCCCTTACCAAGTCACTGGGGTTACTACCTTCCTCATCGAGCATAATGGTTTTAAAGCAAGCAAAAAGGCGATCATTTAGTGGATGCGGTACCGGTGTGGCATTGTGCAGCCAGGCTTCTGAAGCATATATATTGCCTGATGTATCGCTGAAGGCCTTTTGCGCGAGATAATGATCCAGTGCATGGAACCATTCATGGGCAATAGCACCTGGGCCGGCATTCTTAGCCAGGGAGAATGATTTTGCGGAGGGATCATAGAAAGCAGAGATTCCCGGGCGCCCGCCAATGCCGTATTGGAAGGAAAGGGATCCACGCAGGGAGATAAGCACTTCAGGTCCCTGCAGGATGACCATCAAGTCGCAAAGGGCGTCAAAAAACAAACCCGCAGCCCGATCGCGCTCTTCTGTTGTCACCCAACGCCCAACCGCTATGGACCTAAAGCCAAAACGCTTTCTAACATCAACAAAGGATAACTGGTCACTACCACGTAAATCGGGACCACGTCGATAAAATTGGCGATTGGCTACCATAGTTGGCTTGGGGCTTAGCAGGTGTTCTTGTGTGAGGGATGCTGGATAAAAATCGAGGAGGATACTATTACAAGCCCGGCTTTACTCACAAGAGCGATTTTGGGCAGGCCCCGCGAATAAACGACTACACTTTGGCCAGGCACCTAAAAGCACCTCCTGGCTATTTTCGATAGCTAGGGGCTTCTTCGAATGGCTGTTGAGCGCTTGCAGTTTTTAGCAGCTCACAGAGACCCATCAGGTGCTTCACTTACTTTCAAACTTTGCGTAAGTAGCTGTTTTGTCCAGCCTGTCAAATCCAGTAATTCGCCGGGAGTCATTTTATGGCCAAGTCCAAGCGTCCTCTGATCTCAATCAACCCATTGAATGGCGAAACACTAAAAACTTTCCATGAGATGAGTCGGGAAGAGCTCGATAAGGCAATAGGCCGAGCTGATAACGCTTTCGCAGAGTGGAGTGCCCGCAGTTTTAGTGAGCGGGCCTCAATACTCAAACGCGCGAGTGAGTTGTTCGAGCAGCGCAGCGATACATTGGCTCGGTTAATGGCTCAAGAGATGGGCAAGAAAATGAGTGATGGCCTGGGTGAATTAGCGCTTTGTGCGGAGATTTTTGATTACTATGCAGACGAAGGGGAAAATATTTTAGCACCACAGCAGCTATCTACCCGGGAAGGGGAGGGAACTTTGGTATTCCAGCCTCTGGGGGTTGTTTATGGTATCCAGCCGTGGAACTTTCCCTTCTATCAACCTTCCCGCTTTACCGCTGCAAACTTAATTGCCGGCAATGTAGTGCTCACCAAACACGCCTCTAATGTCCCCCAGTGTGCCGAAGCATTTGAGCAATTATTATTCGATGCTGGTGTCCCCAAGGGGGTCTACACTAATCTGCCAATCACTTCTGCCGGTGCTGCACCGATTATCGATGATGACCGGGTAAAAGGGATTTCTTTTACCGGTAGTAATGACGCAGGCGCAAAGGTGGCGGAACAAGCTGGTCGCAATGTCAAGAAAACTGTGATGGAACTGGGGGGTGTCGATCCATTTATTGTACTCGAAGATGCGGATATGGATTTGACCGTAGAGCGATTTGTGGAGGGCAAGCTTGGCAACTGTGGCCAGATTTGCCTGGCCGCCAAGAGAATCATCTTAACCGAACCGATTGCCGATGAATTCCTGGGGCGGGTCACCAAGTTGTTTAAAGAGTTAAAACCCGGTGATCCTCTTAAAGACACTACCGACTATGGGCCTTTATGTACCGAAAAAGCGGCGGAACACCTGGAGGAGCAGGTCAGTAAATCGGTTGCGGCCGGAGCGCATTTGCTAGTGGGGGGGAAACGCAACGGAGCCTTTATTGAGCCCGGGATATTAACGGATATACCCGCGGGCTCACCCGCGGCAGAGGAAGAACTATTTGGCCCAATTGCCTGTGTTTGGGTGGTAAAGGATGAGAAAGCGGCTATCGAGATGGCCAATGATAGCCGCTTTGGCTTGGGGGGATCGGTCTATACCAAGGATCATAAGCGAGGGCAGCGTGTAGCCGAAGAGCTGGAGTGTGGTACGGCCTTTGTGAATCATGTGGCCTCAAGCTATGCGAGCATGCCAATGGGCGGAGTCAAGAAATCCGGTTATGGCCGCGAGTTGGGTGAGTTGGGCATCAAGGAATTTGTGAACCAGAAATTGATACGACACTTTAATTGAGAGCGTTGCCTTGCCCAGCTACCTCTCGTGAGATTGTGAGGACTGCTGCAATCTTAATAGCTACTCAATCGAGACCGTTAAAACGTTTGTCTGGAGACTCCGATGAAAATACTTGTTGCCGGCGCTAATGGTGCTATCGGCCAAATACTCGTCGATAAATTAATCGAACGGGGCTACGAAGTAGCCGGCATGGTACGCAAGGAGTCTCAACAGGACGCCCTGCGCAAAGCCGGCGCAGAAGCCGTTCTTGCGGATCTCACCGATAAGGAGTCTCTAGCTAAAGCCGTTGAGCAACGAGACGCAGTGGTTTTTGTTGCAGGCTCAAAAGGGAAAGCCCTCGAATCGGTGGATAGGGATGGGGCTATCCACCTTTGTGATACAGCGAAAAATGCTGATGTTCCGCGATTTATCTTGCTGAGTTCTATTTTTGCCGGGCGCCCTGAGCAGGGCCCGGAAAATTTGCAACCATATCTAAAAGCTAAGCTCGCAGCCGATGTTCATATGCAAAAGAGCGGTCTGGACTACACGATTTTGCGACCGGGTGCCCTTAAGGATACGGCAGAAACAGGAGCTATTCGTATAGATGACTCATTTGAGGACACTGACGCGGAGATTAGCCGAGCTGATGTTGCAGAGGTTATCGCCGCGTCCCTGTCTGAACCAAAAACGATCGGTGCGGTATTTGAATTTATAGCGGGAGACACTCCAATTGATGAAGCCCTGGCTCGTTTGGGCTAAGCAGGGCTGCAATACCGGATGAGCATTCAGCGAGCCTGTGATCGCCCTTTGGTGTTACTGGCAATATCATGGCTATCCAGGTCACGTTGTTGACGGCGCTCGATCCAGGTTTTGATTTTCTTATCATCTACGCCCTGTGAATGTAGCACTGCCGCAGCCAGGTCCAGCCCTCGGGGAATGCTCCTATTGACCACTGGATACATACCGAGAGATTTGAAGCGTTCTAGGTCGCTATCACCATCGACAGAAACAAAGCGCTTTAAATTGGGGTAGCGTGCGGAAACAACAGGTTTTAGTGCTTTGGATAACTCATAGCGAACAATGGTGATAACAATGGCTGCACGCTCGGCATACTGGAAGGTTTCCATCATGCGGATATCGGCCAGGTCCCCAAAAGCCACCGGATAACCATCGGCACTAGCTTTGAGAAACCGGTCATAGTCCATCTCGATGGCATCGTAGTCTATTTTTTGAGCTTCTAGGGCATCGGCAACCAGACGTCCAACCTCGTCCATACCAAAAATCACCACGGGTGCTGTTGATGTGACTGGCTTGGATTCATGGCTGGGTGTCTTAGAGGATGAGCGCCTCCACAGATACTTTCCTAATCGATTTCCTAGATTCGACAGTGTTGGGGTGAGCGCTAAACTGGCGGCCACCCCGGTGATGACAATCCCAACGGCCTGCTCCCCCAGTGATTCACGGGCGAGAGGCATAGCAATAATAACGAAGACAAATTCACTGCCTTGTGCCAACAGAGACCCCAATTGCAACGAGCCGGGCAGGGACCAGCCACAGGCCCGTGCCGCCAGGGCCACTAGAAAGACTTTGACCGCCATCAGAATTAAGATAAAGAGGATAATTTTTGCCCACTGATCTAACAGGATGCGCCAGTCCAGGGACATGCCCACGGTTATAAAGAAAAATGCCAGCAGTAAATTACGAAAGGGCTTCGCTTCGGTTTGGATCACATGGCGATAGGGGGTCTCACTGATCATCATGCCTCCCAGAAACGCCCCCAATGTCAGGGACAATCCCACCGCTCCTGTGCCGGCCGCTGTGGCGAGGACGACCAGAAGCGCCATGGCCGTGAACACCTCTTCATTCCTGGTTTTGGATAACAGCCCGAATAGTGGTCGGATGGCATAGCGTCCTAGCAGGGCGGCGGCAACAAATGCGACCACAGATTTTGCAATGGCGGAAAGGATTTCTGCTGTCAGGGCATTGTGAGATGAGGGTGAGCTGCCACCCTCCAGTGAACTCGCCATTACCAGCAGGAAAATTGCACAGATATCCTGAAAAATCAGCACCGCTGTTCCGGTGCGGCCAACGGGGCAGTCTTGTTGCCCCCTCTCTGTAAGGCTTTGCACCACGACGGCCGTCGATGAAAGTGCAAGCGCGCCTCCAATGACCCCGGCATAGGCCGGGGAAACCCCCAGAGCTAACGCAATACCGGCAAAAGCGGCTCCGCAAAGTAGAATCTGCAGAGGACCCAGAATGAAAATATCCCGTCGGGCATCCCAGATATTCGATAGGGAAAAATGGAGGCCTATATCAAACAGCAGGAAAACAACACCAAGTTCCGCTAGCAGGTGGGTGGTATTGCTCTCCGGGATCAGATCCAGGGCATGGGGCCCCACAGCCAGGCCCGCAATGAGATAGCCGACAATCGGGCTCAACCTGAGAGGGCGCATCAAAATGATCGCCAATACACCGAGGAGCAGTAAAGTAATGACGGGAATGAGTGCGTGTATATCTTCCATGATGTCAGTAAATTAGCCCTCTACCTTTCGCCTGTCAAAGGTGCTCAAGGTTAAGGGTTTCTAGAGTGTCTCAAGTACTAGCGTATGTTTATTGCGAAATGCCTTTGGGAAAAGTGTAGACAGGCATTTGTGTGTATTCGTGTAGTACGAGCAAAGATCACTCCCAAAATTTCCACCAAGGCTTCTTGAGTTTGCACAGATGGACATTCGCGATTTTGGTGCCTGGGGGAACACCTTGAAGCTGCAGTTTGCTTTGAAAGTTGTTGGTTCTCGGCTTTTAAACTCTCGATAAAAGAGAAGGTGTAGATATGCCCAGTGAGTGCATATACTCGTCCAGATGATTACTAACACTATGTCTATCATTGATACTTAACATTCCGCAGAGGCCCGAAACCTCACTACTTGTGATTGTTGTGCATTTTCCTCACACGATCCCTCGGGGTGAGAACTTTGGCTCCAGGATCTACTACTATTCCGCCCGTACAATCTAGCCACTTACCTAACAATGAAAACACTTTGGAGTAACCTTCCCAGCCTTTAAAATATCCAAAAACGGCGGATACAATGTATACAATTGTAAGTATGCAAAAAAAAGTTTCTTCATGGCTGGCAAAGAAAAGCCCACCGATAACTCCTGTGTAAGTTGTTCCTCTAGTCACTAGTGCGAAGAAACCCACATAGATAAAAATTAGAAAAGTGATAGGAGCAAGCCCCAGCATTAATCCTCTGGCAATTTTCTCCGCTTTTGATGGTTGATACATTTGCTATACCGGTGCAAAACGCCTCAATAATGGCCGGAGCATGCAATGAGAGGACCCGGCAAGAGGCTATTTTGATTTACTGAGGTTTTTCTGTAAGCAGATACATTTCTCGAACAAGTACCTTCGTTGCTTGAGTTGTAGTAAAAGGCGAATTCTCGCATCTCACCACACCCTCAACTCTTGGTGCACCTGTCATGGTTATAAGTGGCAGGAAGAGTGTTTCTATGTCCGTAACCATGTAATGATGCTCGCCATCTTGATATATCATTGTCTCAAACTTGCCGCCACAGAGCTCGGAAGCCTTGTACTCCCAGTCTACCTTTACCTTGTCAGAGCTTTCAAAGACTCTGCCAGCCGCAACCTCCCTGATGTAAAACAATCCATCGTCAATTCTGATGTGATGATTGTTGGGACCATCAAATTCATTTGTGCTTGCACATCCTGTTAGTGATACCAAAAAGAACGCTAATAATATTCTCATGCTTTCTTACTCGAATTTAATTATTGCTTATTAATAATGGATGGGTGAAAGAGCGATTGTGTCGTAGATTTTTATAATTTTTTCCCACGAATCTTCTCCCTTAGGGCGCTAATGCCGACTGGTTTTAGCGGGCAATAGTTTGCAAAAATATATTCAACTAGAAACGGAGCAACTAGTAATAAGGAACCAAACATAAGCAAACTTTCAAATGCCAACCCCATATAGATGGCAAGGCAGGGGATAAATACCCACCCGAATGATGATACCCACTTAGATAAGGATGTGTATTCATACTGAAAAAAACAATGGTCGCAATGCATTCTACTTGAGAATGACAGTATCTTTACCTTTATCGCTATCTCTTTGCATTTTGGACACTTTCTCATCATGAACTATATCACTAGGCCTCTTTAGCTACCTACTTCCCTAAACTTATAATGTGGCTTAACGGATACAAACCAAAAGGTAAGCGAAACCAAGAAGCCACATGACATATATGTAGTGGTCTAATACTTCCGGACACTTCGCTAAGATGGTAAAAACACCAAGCGAGGTGATGTATGACAACGAAAGGTACACGCCGGCAATTCAAGCCGGAGTTCAAGAAAGACGCCGTAGCCCTGGTCTCTGAGCAGGGGTATTCTATCTCTAAGGCCGCAGAGGCTGTAGGAACCACTGCCAACAATCTGCGACGCTGGATAAAAGAGCTGAAGCAGGAAGAGAGCGGAGAAAGGCTGGATGTCGGCGAGCGCGCAGAATTGGACCGGTTACGACGCGAAAACAAGCAGTTGCGGATGGAGAAAGAAATCCTAAAAAAGGCCAGCGCCTTCTTTGCGAAAGAAATGAAGTAAAGTACATCTTTATTAAAGAACAGCAAGGCAGCTTTCCAGTTAGGACACTCTGCCGAGTGATGCAGGTAAATAAGAGTAGCTATTACGGGTGGTATCAGCGTAGTAATAGCTCAATAGATAGCCAGACATGGAATCTATGCCATCGTTTGAAGGCCTTATTTTCTGAATCTCGACAGAGTCTCGGAAGCCGTCGGTTAATGAAACTGTTACGTAAAGAAGGCTTTAAAATTGGTCGCTATCGTGTCCGCAAGCTAATGAAAAAGCTAGGTTTGAGAGTAAAACGCAAGAAGCGATTTACACTGACGACAGACAGCAAACACCAACTACCTACCGCGGAAAACCTTTTGAATAGGGAGTTCTCACCGAGTGTTATAAATCAAGTTTGGACTACTGATATCACGTACATCTGGACTGCACAGGGCTGGCTGTACTTGGCGGTAGTGATTGATCTCTATTCACGCAGGATTGTTGGTTGGCATCTAGATCGCCAGATGGAAACGGCCCTGGTAAGTCGTGCATTGATGATGGCTGTTAATTTGCGTACACCGCCAAAGGGTCTTCTACACCACTCTGATCGAGGCAGTCAGTATGCCAGCCATACCTACCAAGCGCTGTTGAAACAGCATGGTATGGTGTGCTCAATGAGCCGCAAGGGAAATTGTTGGGACAATGCACCGACTGAACGCTTTTTTAGCAGCCTAAAACGAGAATGGCTGACGGGAAATATCTATCCGGCAAGGGAAGATGCGATAGCCGATGTGAGGGCCTATATTGCTTATTACAACTCACGCAGGATACATTCATCACTGGAGTATATAACCCCTATCGAATTTGAAAAATGTGCTTAAAGAGGTGTCCGGTTAGACTTGACCACAACAATATACTCCATAGCCAACATCTTTCAATTGTGTCGGTGTATTATGCTTTGCATGCATAAAATATTGAAACAAAGCAGGGCTTATTAAGCCAATTAGGCAGTAGGGTAACCAATGCTGCATTGACAGTCGATTCAAAACAATATGTGTTGGGATTCCTACCGCCAAGGTAAAAGTGTAGGAAATTGTAAGAAAGCCTATACTTACTATAAAAAATAACAAGATCGCCTCATGGGCTTGCATTTCGCCCTTTGCAACTTCAGGTATGAATAGGGCAAGCCAAACCAAGATCGAAGCTGATGGCGCAAGAAAAAATCCTATGAAGCTTCTCTTTAGGTCCATAATTGATTCACAAAAAGCTGCAACTGAAAGAATGCTGATTGGCCTTTTGGGGGCTGCCCATGCGGCGAACGGGAGCGATTACTGCGGCCTGTTACATTTCGGAGTAACTGCAGCGGTAATTAGCTTGCCACTGCGGTAGAGATCATCCAGCCATAGCCAAACACCGCAACACCATAAAGGATAAACAAGACAGGGATTGCAATCGCAGATAACGTACTAAAGCGCTCAACTTCGATGTATGCATTTTTAGGAGAGTCTGGTAGTAAGCGCACTTTAACGCTGTCGCCCTCCTTATACTTGTTCAAAAGGTCATGTTCTATATTGTTGTCTTTAAACAATTGAGGCGAACGAAGTAATGGGGTGTCAGAGTAGAATTTCTCTCCTTTGTACTCATACCCAAACTCAATTTGCGCTTCATAGATTCTCCGTCCTTCCGTGTTCGCGAAATTTTTCAATTTAGATCTAGTAATTGTTGCGTCAACTAAGGGTAAGGAAGCCCATTTTTTCTTTACCCTTTGATAGACAAAAGTTTGGCAAAACCCAAGACCTACGATTATTACCAATCCTATGTACTTCAAAATTCCAAACATCGTTCTTTCACTCTAGGAAACTTAACATCCGCTTTAGAGGTGGCTGGAGTGTAGCGAAAGGTCCCCCAGTCGTTTATTTCTCGATGATTACAAGCACTTTTTTATTTGCATTTATCCTGCTCAACGAAATGAAAAAGTTTACTTCCCAATTATGTTGGATGTGCCTCCAAGAAAGCAAGTAATTATGCGGGATAGGGGATGATTTGAGATACTACTATTGCTATATTTTGTTGCTCTCATTTTATAAAACAGGTAGAGGCTTCCACCCTCTAAAGAAGGTGACTGGCTGGACATCAATCTGGGGTCAGCCCATAAATTTTGTAACTCTTAGTCGTCAATGCAACACAACCACCCAACTGTTTACTTTGCTTAAAATAACGTCTAATTGGTATTAGTTTAAATACAAACGCAACATTTATTCTGCGATGCAATCGTACAAGCGTTGCCGGTTCCAAAAATAACCCAACTGCTGTGAAAGTTGTTCGCCGTTCTTACTTGTTTGGATTTGCCAATGTTCGGGATATAGGTTTTGATAAAACCTATCCCCAAAACGATAGTCAGCTAAAACAATCACGCCCCGATCAGATTCAGTGCGAATCACTCTTCCCGCTGTCTGCAATACCCGGGTCATGCCGGGATAGCGGTAGGCAACATCAAACCCATCAATCGCCGAGGGGGCCTGCGGGTGCTTTGCTGATTGTCGTAGTAGCTCTTGCTCTTCATTTACCTGGGGAAGGCCGGTACCTACGATAATAGTGCCAATCAATTTCTCCCCGACAAAATCAACGCCCTCAGCAAAGACTCCCCCCATAATGGCAAAACCCAGGCTTTGTGCACCTTCACTAAACGAGGCTAAAAAGGCTTCTCTTTCGCAATCACTGGCTCCGGGTGTTTGTTGTAGCAGTTGTATCTTCGGGTGATCCATTTTGAATCGCTCTGCAACTATTTGCAGGAACTGATAAGAAGGGAAAAACACCAAATAGTTGCCGGGATGGCTACGGTAAACGCAGGCAATCAGGTCCACTAATTCTGGTAGCGCACTCTGACGTGCCTGGTAGCGGGTATCTAAGTAAGAACAAAGAAATACGCCCTGGCGGGAGGGTTCGAAAGGCGAAGGAAGTACCAAGTATGGGGTCTCGGGCTCAACCCCAAGTTGTGCAGAGACGAAATCTATGGGGCGCAGTGTGGCTGAGAACAGAATACTCCCATGAAACTGGGAAAATGACTCCCGCAGGAAGTCTGCGGCATTCAGGCATATCAGCTTTAGCTGATGCTCCTCCCAGGGGGCATCCCGATCGATTACCCGAGTGAGGGCTTGGTGTTGATCTGAAAGGATTTGTTCTATGCAGGCGTATCGATAAAGATTTTTTAACCAGTCCCCGATTTCCTCAGGGGGAGATTTTGCCTGCTCCGATAGCTCACTCAGTGCATCTAGCACCTTTTGGATAGCGCGAGACACAGCCGCAGGACGATGCTTTTCGCTATCCAGCGGGCTACACCAGGCTTGTACACTTTGGCTTGAGCGCATTTCCTTATAGAGGTTTTGCTCTTGAAACCTTTTGCTCCATTGAGAAAGTGCGCGCACCAGGGCTTGGATACGCCGATACAGCTGTGGGTAACTGCTCTTACAAGCCAAGGCGGCGCGGCGACTATCTTTGCGGCTCAAACTGGCGCTGTGCATTTCCCGTGCGCGCTCGCTCAAGTTGTGTGCTTCATCTACCAATAGTGCGCGCTTGTAACGTGAATCTTGCAGTGTGGAAATACGCACTAAGGGGTCAAAGACATAATTGAAGTCACAGACCACCAGATCGGCCCAGGGCAGCATTTGCAGGGACAGCTCAAATGGGCAGAGATGCCACTGATCGCCAACTTTCGCGATTTCTTCAGGGGTGATTAAAGGTTGCCCCAACAGTTGTTGGCGCGCTTGGGGTAAGCGCTCATAGAAGCCTTTGGTGCGAGGGCAGATACCCTCTTCATCGCGATTGCACAATCCCAGTTTGCAGGCACAGGTCTTATCGCGGGCGCGCAATTCCAGCAGAGAGAGCTTTAGCCCACCCTGATGTAGCTTTTTAATGGTCTCCCGCACCACCTGCCTACCAGAGTTTTTCGCGGTGAGGTAGAGCAGCTGATCCACCTTTCCCTCACCAAGGGCTTTGATAGCGGGGAATAGGGTGCTAATCGTTTTGCCAATACCGGTGGGTGCCTCAACCACCAATTGGCCGGCATCCCTGAGACAGCGATAAGCGGTTACCGCCAGCTGGCGTTGACCGGGTCGGTATTCGGGGAAGGGAAACGATAAATTTTTCGCAGCCTGGATCAACCGTTGCCGATGTGCTTTCCAGTCACTATGCCATTGGATATATAAGGTGAGGGCATCCTTGGCAAAGCTCTCCAGCGCCCTCCAGGTGAAAAGGCGTTGCTCTGGGTAGGACTTTTTCTCCTTGAGGTTATACCAGAGCATTTGCAGCGAGACTTCTGCAACGGAATCTCCCTTTTGCCGAAGTTGTTGCAAGTAACAGAAACCATAGATTTTAAGCTGGGCCCAATGTAGCTGGCGAGTGGCCTCTGGCAGCGCATCTGGGTGGCAATAGGTGGTTTTGATTTCATCCAGCTGGGGGGGCTGGTGCAAGTCAGCTTGTGGGTGAAAGATATCCACCCTTCCTTCCAAGACAACAGCCTGGTCAGCGCACTCCAGCTGCACTTGCAAACGGTATTCGGCTTCCGACCCTTTAGGGCGCCGCTTTTGCAGCTTTTGGTGGGCCCGGATACCCTCTTGGGCAGTTGGACCTGGCCCACCGGTATGAATTAAATCCCCACTGCGGCAGGAGAAAGCCACTAATTCACCCACAGAAATCTGTAGGGCAGGGGCGCATTCGGACGGGGTATGATCCTCTGTAGGCTCTTTTATCAGATCTGGCTTTTTGAGCGCCTCCCCCACGACTGTTCTCAAGACTACAACCACTCCACATGTATCACCCGGTGGGGAATATTTTGGGCCGCGAAGAAAGTCAGCCAGCGCTGCTGGTTTTGTTGCAGGCGATCTCCGGGGCCTTTGACCTCTACAAGCTCATAGCCACCTTTATCTGGAAACAAAATCAGATCTGGCAGGCCATTGCGATGATGGGTGATATCGCCAAGTAAACGTTGAAACAGTGAACGCCAGTGCTCAACCGGGATACGATCCAGGGCTAGCTCCAGCAGTTCCAGAGAGAGCGCCTCCCAGGCGACGAGCGGATTAGCAATGCCCAGCTTCTCCCGATAGGTTTCCATAACTCGCCGTTTTAATGCACTTGGACTTAGCTCTGTTAAGCGTTGTTCAAACTGAGCGTGGCGCGACATGTAAAAATGCGGGGTACGGAAGTCACTAGGTGCTATTTGGAAGGGATTATAGAAAGCACCGGGAATGGGAGCAAACAGAATGTCCCAGATATAGAGGCCGAGTACCCCGTTAAATAAACTGTTCTCCACATAGTGGCAGACACCTTCCTCCCGGCAAGCCAGCTCCAAAGCTGTCTGAATCTCTACTCTTTTTGGAGATTGGGGCAGGGCAAATACTTCTAGCTGTGGCTGGCAAGGCTGTGGATTCGCCCAATTCTGGGTAGAGTCCATCCGTTTGGCGGTACGATATCCAAAGCGCTCGGCAAAACATCGTTCGGCTTCGTTGAGTGGGGAGTCGAGGATCTCCCGGCAAAGGCAAAGTGCCAGCTCGGGATTGCCACGTTTAACCGCAATTCTTGCCCGGCGTACACGGGCCGGAGGTTGCCCGCAGTCTCGATAGAGGCTATCGGCGGCCTCTAGCTGATCCAGTCTTTCCAGTTGGCGGGCCAGTTTTAGGCGTAGGCGATCCACTCGCCTCGTCAGCGTCAAATCCCCCGGAAGGCCAATGGGCAATTGACTGGCAAGGTCGAGAATTTCACTGGCACCACTAGCCAGTACCTCCTCGGCCTGCTCCAGGCAATCGTAGTAGAGCAAGTACTGTTTGATTTGCTCACGGCTTTGGAAGGGCAGTTGGTGCCTGTCTAGTGTGTAGGACTCATACCGGTACAACCCAAGATCCCTCAGCACATAATCGGTCAGGTCCTGATTCAGGTTGCCAAAAAAGCATAGTTTGAAGGTTTGGAAGTATTCAGCCCCCTGAAGTGCTAGCAGGCCCTCTTCGGCCATTAGCTGTTCTCGCCATTCTGTGGAGGAAGCTAACAGGGCCTCTTCCAGCTCCATCCGCTTGAGGGACTTGCTCAAACCAACCGGGCCCGCTGCGAATAACTCTGCTTTGGTAAACAGCGGTAAAAGCGCTGGATCTTGCAGGGGAGGATTCCTGATTAAAAGCCCTGCGGAACAAAGAGAATCTACAGCCTCGGGGAGCTTGTTGATTTCCTGGTAAGACAGCTTTCCTTCCCTGAACAGAGCTCCAGCTGATGATGGGACCCCCTTGCGAGAGAGTAGCCTTACATAAAGACGCTGGCTATCAGCATCAAGCTCACAAAATAACCTGTAAAAACTCAGTTCGCTGGTGGAGAGAAGCTGCGTATAGCGAGAAACAACAAAATCAACCAGTGTGCGAAAATTGGTCAAATAGTAATCAGGTGCTAGCTCAATAGAGGTGGCCATGGTAAGGGCAACAATGTGTCAACGATGGATCGTGGTGGGTAGTAACGGCATAAAAGCTGTATGGTTATACAGCATATAGCTTCTGGAGACAAAGCCAAAGGCTGACTTTATGGACATAGAAAAAGTACAGCGGCAGTAAGCTGTGAATGATTCGAAGAAGCGTCCTCGCTGATAAATTCAAGGGACCATTGGATAAGCTATTCAAGAAAGAAATTTTTTGAGAGGAAGTGAGAGCCAATAAAGAATAAATTTTAATCGCTGAGTTCAGCCTAGATTGCCAACATAAGTGACACACGTTTACCCGCCAAAAATTCCAGCGGGCTCAAGTAATTTAGTACTTTCCTAGGTCGAGTATTGATTCGAAACACTGCGTCATCAATACGGCTTTTTGGTATCTTGCCAATTTCCACTCCTTTTGGGAAGAAGCGCCTCAAAAGGCCATTAGTGTTTTCGTTCAGCCCGCGTTCCCAAGAGTGGTAAGGTTTCGCAAAATATATTCTGCATCCTAGCTTCTGCGCAATCGATTGATGACCTGCAAATTCTCCTCCATTATCGAAGGTGATGGTTTTACAGATGGCCTGATATGGCTTCAACATCTGCTTGATCGCCCGGCTCACTGTTTTCTTGCTCTTATTTGGGACTCTGCGAGTGAGCAATAATTTGGAAACTCGTTCAACCAGTGTCACCAGATAGCCATCTTGACCATAAACTGTATCGCCTTCCCAGTGACCGATCTCAGTGTTTTCATCGACAATCGCAGGTCTTTGATCAATATCTATGCGCTCTGGAATAAGCTTTACGCCTGCCTCGGAACCTGCCCGTTTCTGATAAGGTTTGGCTTTCCTTGGCAGACGTGACCTCCAGTTAAGTCGACTGACCCAGCGGTAAATTGTTGAACAACTAACCGTTTTCGCACACCTCTCAAGCTGCATTCGCCCAGCGATTTGTTCAGGACTTGCATTTTTCAGCTGGTGGTCGATTTGTACCTGCATGGCAAAGTCGAGCTTGGTATGTTTAATAGCTCCGTGCCGTCGTTGCAGTGCCTGACGGTGGGCACTCTCGGCACAGTAAGGGCTGTAACGACCAAGCTCACGAGAGATAGTCTTATTGGATCTATTGAGGCGTAGTCCAATGGCTCGGGCTGAATAGTTCTGCCCATTAAGGACCTCAATCTGGTATCGTTCTTTCAAGGTCAGCTGGTTGGTACGGGTTCCCATGAGGTTCCTGGCTTGTTTGTGTGGAAGCTTACTAGCCTACAACCAGCTGGCCTCCTTCGCTATCGCCAAGTGTGTCGGTTATTGTGAGAATCTAGGCAGTACTCAATGATTTTATCCATTGGCTTGTGAGTGGCAGGATAATAAGCTTGTAAATAGAAGGGGCAATTCGCCCCTCCTATTCAGCCAAAAATGGCATCATTTAGCGCTGTAAAACTCAAGAAGCTTGAATTGAGGTTTTGCTTTGATGCGCGTTCGACTTGGGAACCTGTACTCTATATTCTGGGAACATATTTACGGTAACAGTAAAGTCGCACTTAGTAGGGCCGGCAACATGCTTCAGACCCCACCAGTATTTTATTTTAACGGTTTCGCCTGGGGCGATGGGGTGGCCGTAGCTTACAAAGCCATCTTCTATTGGAGTACCAGCTGAATTACACAGGTAGGCATCCCAGGTCATACCATTGTCATCGAGATCCAAGAATACCTTGGCGTCGAGGATAGGAAATTTTCCGGTGTTTTTGAGCTCTATAAGCCCCTGAATATAACTTCCTTCAGTGGAGTCCTCGATACCAGTCCATGCAGCCCAGTGAAAACTGGTTGCCTCAAGACTATCAGAAATAAATGGCTTATCCGTATCCCAACCTTCAACATGACCAATATTTGACATGATTAATCCTTTTCTTCAGAAATATCATTAAAAAATTAATGACTGCAAGTGGGTACCGCCTATTTTTAAAACGAAAACCTGGGAAGAGGGGAAAGTAAAAGTAATAACAAATCAAAAAAATACGAGATGTATATTATGGGCTTTACCCTAAGATCCCTGCTAACTGTGCACCCCTTGGCGCACAGGCGGAGTATCGGGGCCATAAAAGCCGATATCAACCCCTTAAATATTAGATGCGTGATAGTTACGAGATGAACAACGCCAAAATTTTTAATGGGGATAGTATGTATGCCAAATAAAAAAATCTTTAAGCAATTGTTTCGCATTGTGCTCACAACAATTGGTCGTCACAAAGGCTGGCTAGGTTAAAGTAAATTCCACCAAGGTTTTCAGGGCTATGTTTTTATAAGCATAAAAGGGTAGAAGTGGAGCGGCTATTATTTTATATATCGAAAAACTTTACGATACCTAAAGATAATAAACCAAAGGAATAAGGCAAGTGGTGTAATCATCAATACGGCCATTTGATTTTTTAATACCGCCATATTCATTGTGATGATTACAGTCCCCAGCTTATAAATGTCGGTTGCAATGATTACAGGCAGAAAAAACGCCCAGAATCTTGCGTTGCCTATTTTTTTGGCAAAAGCCAACCCAAAGAAGCCTACAAAATAAGTGGTATAAATGATCAAGCTGGCGATTAACCACCAGATCGGCTGATTGTACTCATTATAAGCAAAGGCTTCATACTGAGATGTCAGTTCTATCGGAACCAGAAGGAAAAACAATACCTTCCAGAGCACACTTGGCTTATAGATTAAAGATCCATTACCAAGAGCACTATCTGGGGCCCGGTAGAGTTCATGCATGAAACATCCCTATTATTATTACTTTGCCGCTTGTAAATCGTTCACTAGAGATTATCTTGCCAGCCCAAGATTCTCGAAGCTCTCCCGATAAAAGAGGCCAGCTAAGGGGCGCCGCAATCAACGAGAGGGCGCAGAGGATATTATGATCCCAGGCAAAGTCAACTAATTCATCCGTCATTTTTATGACATTGCGAAATCAACCTGAAAACCACATTTTTTAGTCGAATTCATACCACTTGAATGCGGAAAATTAGAGGATAAAACAGGGCAATACCCACTAGGTGGTAAATTTCTGTGATGCCAAACGCAAAGCTGCGGTTTGACCTTTGGTGACACAAGGTGTGTTCACATAAAATTTTTATCTTTAGTGCTGTCAGTTATTCATTTTATGGGAGTACTTTCCCTTAAGCCGTTTAATAATTTAAAGGCAAAGAATACTGCAAGATTATTATGCTACAGGGCAGTATCGGATTATTGCTCTGCTGGTTCAGGCCGACTCCAAATCCAAAACAACCCGCAGCCCATGCCACCAATAGCGAAAAACAGTAAATACAGATTGGCGATATGATGAATAGCCAGTGCCATAGAGAGAGCCATAGTCAGGGTAGCCAACAGCTTGGTTCTTCTGCTGATATAACCACTGCGCCAGGTTCTTAACAGGTGCCCAAACAAACGATGGTCTTCAATCCACTGGTGCATCCGTTCAGAACTTTTTGAGGCCGCCCAGGCACCCACAACAATGAATACCGCAGAAGGTAATCCCGGTAAGATGGCGCCAATGATTCCAACAAGAATAAAGAGACAGGCTACAGCTCCCCAGAGCCAGCGTAGCCACCCTTTGGCCAACTGAGGGGTAGCCATGTCAGGTACATCTTCATTACGTTGACTCAACCTGGATCTCCAGTTTGTAACCCACTACACAGATAAAAGAACAGTCACCCGCTCACTATATCAAATGACCCGCAATGAGTGACAGCTGAAACAAGCGCATTCTCAGCCAGCTTGACAGTTATCGCTTATATGAACCTTAAGATTGAATAGGTTATTTTAAGTAACACCACTACGGAAATTAAAATGTGTCACAGAAACCACCATGTGACTAACCTAGTGATTGGTCTCATCCGATAAGCCCTGTCGGTTTCGGGTTTTCTGAAAATTATCTGCCCTAAAGAAAGTAACGCCTAAAAACGCCCACACACGCCTGCTCTTTAAAAGAGAATAGGTATATTGCCATCTTTTCCAACCCCTGATAGCCCGTTATAGAAAACACTTCCATCAATACATGATGCCTTCGAGTGATCGCGGCTTTAACACTACACTCATTATCAGTACTGACATTGGCACCCAATCTTCATATATAGATATGAGCAATAAGCACTATGGATTATCGGCTGCAAGCGCCCGACCTGGAGTGCCTCATTCAAGCAATCCGCAATCAGGGCTACCTACTATATGGGCCCACTCTAAACGACAGGGCCATAACCTACGGTGAGATTCACTCGGTCTCAAGCCTCCCGCAGGGATGGACCGATGACCAGCAGGCAGGGCAGTACCGGGTTAAGCGCCGGGGGGACAAAGCCTATTTTGGCTATGCCGTGGGACCACATTCCTGGAAGAAATATCTGCAATTGCCTCGCCGGCCTGTTTGGAAGGCAGCCAGGCAAAATCAAGCTATAGAAATTATTGAGGTTCAGGAGACAGCTCCAAAACAGGCGTTCCTGGGAGTGCGCAGCTGTGAGCTGCATGCAATCGCCATCCAAGATCGGATCTTATCTCAGGGGGATTACCACAATGAGAGCTACCGCCAGAGGCGGGCGCAGTTGTTCACTGTTGCGGTGAACTGCACCTCGGCGGCAGATACTTGCTTTTGTACCTCTATGAATACCGGCCCCGAGGTCACTTTGCCCAGCGACCTGACCATGACAGAGTTGATTGAGGGAGAAGAGCATTACTTCGTGATCAGAAGTGGCTCTGAAGCCGGTACAACAATTATGGAGAAACTCCCTTTACGCCCAGCAAGTGAGGAGGAACGAAAGCTGGCAAAAGGAAGGGTGGAGGGGCTAGCAGAGGAGATGCGGCGCGGACCGCGCCACTTCGATAGCTCGGATCTGAAAGAGCTGCTTTATAGAAACCTCGATAGTGCCAACTGGGAAAAGGTCGCGGATCGCTGCCTGTCCTGTGCCAATTGCACCATGGCCTGCCCGACGTGCTTTTGCTCCACGGTTGAGGACACCACCGACCTCAGCGGAGAACATGCCGAGCGCTGGGAGCGTTGGGATTCCTGCTTTACCGCAGACCTCAGCCATATTACCGGTGGCTCAGTGCGCGCCGATACCCGCTCCCGTTACCGGCAGTGGATGACTCATAAGCTGGCCAGCTGGCACGACCAATTTGACAGCTCTGGTTGCGTAGGCTGTGGTCGTTGCATCACCTGGTGCCCGGTGGGTATCGACCTCACCGAAGAGGTACGCGCTATTCGAGCCCTGGATCAAACACAGACGCGCAGCCAGGAGAAGCCATGAAAACCATTGCCGATCTGCTCCATGAGCACCCCTTCTTTCGAGGTTTGGCGGAGAGTGATCTGCAGTTCCTGGCCTCATGCGGAGAAAATTGTGTCTACCACAAAGGTGACTATCTGGCGCGTGAAAACAGCCCGGCAAACCACTTTTTCCTGATTCGCAGTGGCCGGGTAGCAGTGGAAACCTTTGTTCCCAATCGCGGCCCTCTGTGTCTGCTCACGTTGCATGGCGGTGATATTTTCGGTTGGTCCTGGCTGTTCCCGCCTTATATTTCGGCCTTTGATGCCCGCGCTCTGGAAGATGTCCGCAGTCTGCGCCTGGGCGGGGAGTGCTTGCGCAACAAATGCGAACAGGAACCCAAACTAGGTTTTGAGTTAATGAAACGCTTTGCGCGGATTGCCACCGAACGGCTACAGTCCGCGCGCATCCAGTTGCTGGATATTTATGGGCCAGATCATCAGGGCCACCCAGCATGATTCCCACCGTTTACCGGGTAAGCGAGCGGAGCGTGGAGTATCCGGGGACTTTCACCTTGAAGCTGGAGGTCGGTAACCCTGAGCCGGATAAGCTGCCGATGCGTTTTGCGCCCGGCCAGTTCAATATGCTGTACGCCTTTGGTGTAGGGGAATCGGCCATTTCATTTAGCGGACTGGGAAGTGGCGACGGCAAACTCATTCACACCATACGCGCACAGGGGAATGTCACTCGCGCTTTAGAGCGTTTAAGGGCGGGGGACTCCCTGGGGGTTCGGGGGCCTTTCGGAATCGGCTGGCCGCTACATGCCACGGTCGGTAAAGAGGTTCTGATTCTTGCCGGTGGCCTTGGTCTGGCACCGCTTCGCCCAGTTATCTATGCCGGACTACTGGAGCGCCTTGCGGCAACCAGGGTACGCCTCTTTTACGGTGCCAGGCGCCCAAGTGAGCTTCTTTACCGCGAGGAGTTGTCACAGTGGGGGCAAAAGCTCGATCTTGAAATTTCTGTGGACCATGGCGATGGCACCTGGCCTGGGCATATCGGTGTGATTACCGATCCTCTAAAAGCGGCACAGATAGATGGCGCCAATTCGGTGGCCTTCCTGTGCGGCCCGGAAATAATGATGCGCTTCTGTATCCAGGTCCTGTTGAGCAAAGGCGTACCCCCAAACTCAATCTATCTATCGATGGAACGCAATATGAAATGTGCCATCGGCCTCTGCGGACACTGCCAGTGGGGTCCAAACTTTATCTGTAAGGATGGCCCGGTCTTTTGCTATGAGGATATACGCCCATGGCTGCAGATTCGCAGCTTATAGCTCGGCAGCCCCATAAACCCAAGCTGGCGGTATGGAAATTCACCTCCTGCGATGGTTGCCAGCTCAGTTTGCTGGATTGCGAAGATGAGCTGTTACTGTTGGGGCAGGAAGTGGAGATCGCCTATTTCATGGAGGCCTCCAGTAAAGTGGAAGAGGGGCCCTACGATATTTCCCTAGTGGAGGGGTCCATCACTACCCCCGCCGATCTGTTGAGAATCCAGGAGGTGCGACGCCAGTCAAACTTCTTAGTGTGTATCGGCGCCTGCGCGACTGCCGGCGGTATCCAGGCACTGCGCAATTTTGCCGATGTCGTCGAGTTCACTTCAGCGGTTTATGCAGAGCCCATCTATATAAAAACACTAAAAGATTCCACGCCAATTTCCGCCCATGTGCCGGTGGATTTTGAATTGCAGGGCTGCCCAATCAACAAGCTGCAACTATTGGAGGTCATCAGCGCTTTCCTGAATCGCCGTGCCCCCCAGGTCTCCGCCCACTCTGTGTGCATCGAATGCAAACTTAAAAACAACATCTGCGTGTGGGTGGCCCATGGCACCCCCTGTATGGGGCCGGTGACCCACGCCGGCTGCGGCGCACTTTGCCCGAGTTACAACCGCGGTTGCTATGCCTGCTATGGCCCCAAGGAGAACCCCAATGGAGAGTCCCTGTGTCATTGGTGGGAGGAAAAGCTGGGAGCTGACAGGTCAACCGTTATCGAAAACATGCGCAATTACAATGGTTTAGCGCCACACTTTAAAGCAGTTAGTGAGGAAAAAGAGCGGGGACAGAAGGGTAAATCCTGATGGATAGGGAAGCCAATGGCCGGTAAAAGCAAGACTATTAAAGTCGACTATCTGGCACGGGTAGAGGGCGAGGGCGCACTCTATATTCGCTACGACGATCATGGTGTGCACGAAGTACAGTTGAAGATTTTCGAGCCTCCCCGGTTCTTTGAGGCCTTTCTTCGGGGCCGCGACTACACAGAGGCACCGGATATTACCGCCCGTATTTGCGGCATTTGTCCGGTGGCTTACCAGATGAGCGCGCTGCACGCCATGGAGAATGCACTGGGCCTTATGCCCACCGAGCCCCTGAGGAACCTGCGCCGCTTGCTTTACTGCGGTGAATGGATCGAAAGTCATATGCTGCATATCAGCATGTTGCACGCACCGGACTTTCTCGGTTATCCCAATGCCGTGGCTATGGCCAAAGATCACCCGCAAGTCGTGCAACGTGCCCTGGAGATTAAGAAAACAGGTAATGCCCTGGTGCGCCTGCTTGGAGGCAGAGAAGTCCACCCCATTAATGTACGCGTGGGGGGCTTTTATCGGGTGCCAAACCGGGAAGTCTTCCAAGCACTGCATCCACAGTTGATAGAAGCCCGTATTCTGGCCGAGCTAATGGTCCGCTGGGCGGCAGGGCTGCCATTTCCCCATTGTGAGCAGTCCTATGAGTGCGTCGCCCTCTCCAGCCCCAGGGAATACCCTATGAATGAGGGCCGCATTGTTTCCAATCGAGGGCTGGATATTTCGGTACAGGACTACGAAAAACATTTTCGCGAACAGCAGGTGCCTCACAGCACGGCGCTGCACAGCGTGTTGATAGAGCGGGGCGCTTATCTTGTGGGCCCGATGGCGCGTTACAACCTGAACTATCCCCAGCTCTCCGAAGGGGTGCGAGGCCTTGCCGAGGAGCTGGGGTTCAAAGCGCCCTGTAACAATCCCTTCAAGAGCATTGTTGTGCGTTGTCTGGAAGTGCTCTATGCCCTGGAGGAGGCGCTGCGGCTGATTGATGGATTTCAAGCGCCCGATGAACCCTACCTGGTAGCCGAACCAAAGGAAGCCAGTGGCTGTGCCGCTACCGAGGCGCCGCGAGGGCTGCTCTACCACCGTTATGCTATTAATCGCGAAGGTAAAATTACGTTTGCCAAGATCGTCGCTCCCACCTCACAAAATCAAAAAACGATCGAGGATGATCTGCGCCTGATGCTGCCCAAATTTATGCATTTGCCCGAACAACAATTACAGGGTTTATGTGAGCGCGCCATTCGTAATTACGACCCCTGTATTTCCTGCTCAACCCATTTCCTGCAGCTACATTTGCAACATGAAGCAAAAAGAAACTCCTGAGCGTTGGCTGCTGGTCAGCCTTGGCAACCGCTTCCGGGGTGATGATGGAGTGGGGCCCTATCTACTCGACAGGCTGCGCAGCCAGTTAAAAGAAAATGCAGATTTTCTGGAGAGCGGCAACGATATGGTAACCCTTGTGGGACGGTGGAAGGATCGACAGGTCTGCCTCCTGGATGCGGTTTTCTCAGATGAACAACCATCGGGCGATTTAATTCGTGTCAATGGCCTGGCTGATGTGATCGCACCCAGCGTCTGCACGACTTCCAGCCACGGCTTTAATCTGAGAGAGGCCATCGACTTGGGTAAAGCACTGGACTCACTGCCTCGTCGATTGGAAATTTTTGCGATCTGTGCACAGAACATTACCTGCGGTGATCATCTCACTGCCGAAGTGAAGTCCGGCGCCGAGCGCGCCGAACAGGAACTACTTGCGTTTCTACAAGCCGATACCGGTGAAAGCTGACAACGGAGGTCAGCCATGCACGAACAATCCCTGATCAGCAACCTGATCGAGAAAATCCAACAACTCGCCGATAACGAAGGCGCCAGGGTCGTGGGCGCCAAGCTGCGTTTGGGTGCCCTTGCCCACATATCCGCGGCTCACCTGCGTGAACACTTCGAACAGGCAACTTTTGGAACCCCTCTGGAAGGCCTGCAACTGGACATCGAAGAGCACACAGATATTCACCATGCCGAGGCACAGGACATCATCCTGGAAAATCTGCAATTCGAGGTCAGTGATGGACAGTGAACGTCGTCGAGTCGCCATCAAGGGGCTGGTCCAGGGAGTGGGGTTCCGCCCATATATTTACCGCCTGGCACTGGACTGCCAACTCACGGGCTGGGTCGCCAATCATAGTGGTGGACTGCAACTAGAGGTTGAGGGAGAAACGGCAGGAGTTGAAAAGTTTTTACAGCGTTTGCCTTTGGAAAAACCACCCCATAGCCTGATTCTCAATATTGACACCGAAGTGGTTCCAACTGAAGGCGGCAGTGGATTTCAGATACGCGAAAGTACGGTTGCCTCAGAACAAACTACCATGGTGCTACCGGACCTGGCCCCCTGTAACTTCTGCCAGGCCGAACTGCAGGATTCACGCAACCGACGGCACAAGTACCCCTTTATCAACTGTACCCACTGCGGCCCGCGCTTCAGCATTATCGAAAAGCTACCTTATGATCGCGCAAACACGGCCATGCAGCAGTTTACTCAATGCCCGAAGTGTCAGGCCGAGTATGCCAATCCTGCTAACCGGCGTTTTCACGCCGAACCCAATGCCTGTCCAGACTGCGGCCCGCAACTGCAGCTCTGTGATGCCAAAGGCAAAATCCTTTACACCCGCCAGGCAGCCCTGAACGAGACGCTCGCAAGTTTGGCAAAAGGGCAAGTAGTAGCGCTAAAGGGAGTGGGGGGATTTCAGCTGTTGGTTGATGCCGGTAACCGACATGCCTTGGAGCTACTGCGTAAACGCAAGCAGCGCCCGCACAAACCTTTTGCACTGCTCTACAGCTCCTTGTCAGCAGCGCGTCGGGATTGCCGGATCTCCGAACTGGAAGCCAAGCTGCTCACATCACCAGCACGGCCCATAGTGCTGCTGGAAGCCAAACCGGAAGCGAGTGACAGGGTGCATGAGTTAGTGGCACTGGGCTCACCAGACCTGGGGGTGATGCTGCCGGCCTCGCCGCTACACCTACTGCTTGCAGAAGAGTATGCCGCTCCGTTAGTGGCCACCAGTGGCAATCTTGCCGAGGAACCAATCTGTATTGAAAACACAGAGGCGTTGCAGCGCCTCGGTAAAATTGCCGACCGGTTTCTATTGCACAACCGTCGTATCGTCAGGCCATTGGATGACTCGGTGTTGCGCGTGATAGAGAATCGCCCACTAATGTTGCGCCGAGCGCGTGGCTACGCGCCCCTGCCGATCACCCAGGCAAAGTTGTCACAACAGGCCGTGGCGGAACCCTACCTGGCGCTTGGCGCCGATTTAAAAAATTCCGTCGCTTTGTCACACAACGGTTGGATTTATCAGAGCCAACATATTGGTGACCTGGGCAGCGCCACGGCAATTGAGCACTTTGATCGGACCATCGCGGACCTCACACGCTTACAGCAACACCGCCCACAAACCCTGATACACGATCAGCACCCGGGCTACAGCTCCCATCGGTGGGCACTCAAGCAGCGGGCTCCACGTCTGGAAGTGCAACACCATGTGGCCCATCTATTTTCCTGTATGGCTGAACATGGCCACAGCGGCGCCGCGCTTGGTGTTTGCTGGGACGGCACCGGCTTTGACAGTAGTGGCGTAGTTCGAGGAGGGGAATTCCTCCTCTGGGATGGCAACACAAAAGTGGAACATGTCGCCAGCCTGCGCACATTCCCGCTGCCGGGCGGTGAAAAAGCCGTGCGCGAACCGAGGCGGGCTGCGGCGGGACTGCTGTATGAAATATCCGGATACGTAGCGCTACAACACCAGCTACTAAAGCGCTGCTTCACCCGCAGCGAACGCCGCAACCTGGTTACCATGCTGGAAGGGGAGGTCAACAGCCCTCTGTGTAGCAGCGCCGGTCGCCTATTTGATGCAGTGGCTGCACTACTGGGTCTCTGTAGCCAGTCTAGTTTCGAGGGACAGGCCGCACTAGCACTGGAATATAGCGCCCGCGGAATTCAGAGCGGCGACAGCTACCCATTCGATCTCTATCGACGTCGAAACAAATGGGAACTGGACTGGGCACCCTGCATCGGTGCATTGATACATGATGAAGGCAAGTCACTGCCGCAACGGGCTGCGGCTTTCCACACTACTCTGGCCCATATGATTCTGGCGGTGGTTCGCGAAGTGGGTGAGGCAAAGGTTTTTCTCTCCGGTGGCGTTTTCCAAAACCGACGGCTAGCAGAGAGCACCGCACTGCTCCTACGCCAACAGGGATTTACCGTGCACTGTCACAGCCAGATCCCCCCAAACGATGGCGGCATCGCCCTGGGGCAACTCCATTATGCCCACTGTATGGCCGCGGCTGGTCAGCCAGTGGGAGGTTAAAAGCGCATGTGCTTAGGTGTTCCCGGCCTTATTGAAGAGATTACAGGTGATTCTCCTCTCGAGCGCCTGGGCAAAGTACGATTTGGCGGCATAGCGCGGCAAATCAATTTGTCTCTGGTTCCCGATGCCGGTGTTGGTGATTATGTGATCGTGCATGTGGGCATCGCCATCAGTCAAATAAGGGAAGAAGAAGCCGCACAGGTTTTTCGCGACCTGGAAGCCTTGGATGGGCCCAGCGGCCAGGAGTGATGCAGTGAAATTCGTCAATGAATACCGTCAGAGTGAAAGCATCCAGAAAATCGCCGCAGAAATTCGCAAAGTAACCACACAGCCCTGGACGATTATGGAGGTGTGCGGCGGTCAAACCCACGCCATTGTTAAGAATCGCCTCGACCAGTTACTGCCTCAGGAAATAGAGCTGGTGCATGGGCCCGGCTGCCCGGTTTGCGTTACGCCCTTGGAGACAGTTGATCGGGCCATCACCATCGCGGCCTTACCGGAAGTCATTTTCTGCTCCTTTGGCGATATGTTGCGCGTACCGGGATCAGAGTGCAGCCTGCTCGATGTGAAGGCCGATGGAGGCGATATTCGCATCGTCTACTCCCCCTTGCAGGCGGTGAAGATTGCCGAGGACAACCCCGCAAAACAAATTGTCTTTTTTGCCGTAGGATTTGAAACCACCGCAACCGCCAATGCCATGGCTGCCACTCAGGCCAAAAACAAATCTCTACAAAATTTCTCTCTGTTAGTCTCCCAATTCTTGGTGACACCCGCCATTGCCTCTATTTGTTCTGCCGGGGACTCGCGCGTGCAGGGGTTTCTTGCTGCCGGTCATGTGTGCTCCATAACAGGCTACGAGAATTACCTGCCGCTTGCAGAAAAGTACCGGGTGCCCATCGTCGTCACCGGTTTTGAACCCCTGGATATTCTCGAAGGTTTGCTGATGTGTCTGCGCCAATTGGAGCAGGGTAGTTATCGGGTTGAAAACCAATACCTGAGGGCGGTGGAACGAGTCGGTAACCGGCAAGCACAAACATTACTGGACAGTGTGTTTAAGGTTTCTGCCCAGCAATGGCGCGGCCTGGGAGAAATACCGGCGAGTGGCTTGGGGCTTCGTAAAGATTTTTTGGAATTCGATGCCGTGCCAAAATTCAAACTGCCCGAGATCAAAACCCAGGAACAACATCACTGTATAAGCGGCGCCATTATGCTCGGTCATAAAAAGCCCGCCGATTGCCCCCATTTCGGCACAGACTGCCGCCCAGACCGCCCCCTGGGTGCCCCCATGGTTTCTTCAGAGGGCGCCTGCTCAGCCTATCACCGCTACAGCCAACAGGTAAAAGCCCGTGAATATTCAGTGTCCACTCCCAGCGACAAATAAGGACAGTATCCGGCTTGGGCATGGCAGTGGCGGTGAGATGACCCAGCAGCTTCTAAACGATTTTATCCAACCGCTGTTTAAAAATACCTGGATCGACCAGGCCCATGACAGCGCTACCTTGCCTTGGCATTCTGATCGCCTGGTGTTCACCACCGATTCATTCGTAATTACCCCATTGTTTTTCCCTGGAGGGGATATCGGCAAATTGGCTGTATATGGAACCGTCAACGATCTGGCCATGGGCGGTGCTGAGCCAAAGTTCTTAAGTTGCAGCTTAATTCTGGAAGAGGGACTACCACTCAGTACATTAAAAAGAGTGCTGGAATCCATGGCTGCAGCAGCGGAGGAAACCGGGACAAAGCTGGTTACCGGAGACACCAAGGTGGTGGAGAGAGGCAAGGGCGATGGTATCTATATCAACACCAGTGGAGTGGGTACTCTGCTGAGTGATCACCCATTAGACCCAAGCTATATCCGCCCCGGCGACAGGATTCTGTTGTCCGGGGATATAGGTCGGCACGGCATTGCCGTTATGGCAAGTCGCGAAGGGCTGGAGTTTGAAAGCGCGCTCAGTAGTGACTGCGCCCCACTCAATAATGCGGTTAAGGCACTGCTGCAGGGTGGTGTGGAGATTCACTGCTTGCGTGATCTTACTCGCGGCGGCCTCACCACCGCACTGGTGGAGCTGGCCGAAACCAGTGGCAGGGCATTTGAATTGTATGAAGAGCAGATCCCAGTCTGCGAATCCGTACAGGGAGCCTGTGAAATGCTGGGCTTAGACCCGCTTTACGTTGCCAACGAGGGGCGCTTTGTCGCAGTTATTCCCGAAGAGTACGCTGATCAGGCCATCGCCATCCTAGGTGAAGACCCAGTTGGGGCATCCTGTGCAATCATTGGGCAGGTCTCAGACAATCCCAGTTGCCAGGTCACCCTGAAAAATAGCCTGGGTTGTGATCGCCTGTTGCAACGCTTACCCGGAGAGCAGTTGCCGAGAATCTGTTAATAGGCATGAAGATCACAACGGTCTCAGCCTGACTCAAGTATGTCACCCCTTTGCTATCATCATAATTAATGGTATTTATTTTGTTAGTGTAGGGGAGGCCCCTATGAACCGATGTGCTCCAAACGCCTTAGGTGTTGCAATTGGTGTGCTTTGGGCAATCTATGTCTTTTTCTGCGGTATCACGGCCATGTTTGGCTGGGGATTGGAGCTCGTCGTTACACTTTCGTCACTTTATATTGGCTATGCACCAACCTTTATTGGTGCCCTCATCGGCGCAGTGTGGGGATTTGTTGATGGTTATATTGCCGGAGTTGTTATTGCTTGGATATATAACAAGCTGGCGAAGTGAACCGAATAGGAAGTTTTAAGCTAAGCATGCAGGCCTAATATTAAATAACTACAAAAAATGAAAAACCAGAAATACATATATGTAGTGCTTAGTTTTAAATTTCCACTCTCGAAAAAGGGGAAATATCTTACTCCCAATTCACCCCTCAACCCTGGCGCACTCTAATAAAACATCCTAACCTGATTCATTGTTCACCAGGGACTGACTTAGCCAATCCGGTTGATATGTGTCAGCTATCATTGGGGCATTTGGCCTTTCATACATACGCTTGTTAAAACCACAAAAGAATAAGGGGTCACCATGGATTCGAAGAAGGCTAACTTAAGTGTTTTCTTGTTGGGCATCTTTGCCGTCATATTCGCGTATATGGAGAAACCTTATGCAAGTCCAGACACAAAAAAAAGCTTGGATGGCATCTGGTGTACCGTTGAGGAAGGGTCTTTTATTTTTTATGAACATAAAAAAGAGGCCGTAGATATAGGGGAAGGCGATTACTGTCGAACCTTTAAAGTCTTAACCGTGAACGAATCAGGTGGCGGCGGACGATTCATTGATGTGCTTAAAAAGCCTGATATAAAACATCAAATAGGAGGCGTCGAAGAATCAAAAGATGGAATAATTTATAGTAAGGATATTGGTATATTTGTGTATTCGAAGACAGATAATAGCACTCTTATGGTCACACTCGACGTGTCAGATGAAACGGTGAGCAGGCTTTCAATTGATAGTAATGGAATTATGCAAGGGTTTGTAGAAGAGGTAACCAATAACTCATCCACGCATGAAGCACTTGTGGGCGTTTTACTCTTCAAGAAAACCCCGAAGCCAATACCCGAGAACTTTGATCAAGAATGGGACGCACTCTTTAAACAGACACACAAATAGCCTCCATTGACATTCAGAAAAAGGCATCAGTTAAGTCACTTCAGTTTAAACAACTGGGCTTAGGAATGATGCTTTAGAAGCCAAGGGGAGAATTATGATGGAGTCAGTTATCTGCTGGATAGGCTCATAGCCAGGTGGTAACCAGCTATAGCCTCAGATGGGGTAATCCCTAATGCTGTACGAAAGCTGCGTGTGAAATGCGCCGTATCGGCAAAACCATTATCCAACGCAGCATTACGAACCAGATCACCAGTTAATAACTGATGAGCTGCACTTTGAATCGCCAACCACAGTTTCAGTCCACGAAATGTCATACCTGTTGACGCCTTAAAATACTTTAGTGCCTGAGTTCGTTCACGATTAAGGCGTATCGCCAACTCTTGTTGTGACATACGAAACATAGGCTCATCTGAGAGATGGGTAATAATTTGAGCGATATCTGTAGGGCATTTTACTTGTCGATATCCAAGCTTTGCGCGTAACTCAAGTACCGAACTCTCTTCGCCCCAGAGGGCATCTATGGCAATTTCATAATTTGTGTTAGTAAGTTGAATTGCCAAGTCACTATCATAGGGAAATTGCAGCCCATTTAGATTTAAAATCCGAGCTCTCCCCTCAATAATCACCTCATGAAGAACCTGAGGGCGCACCAGAAGAATATCACCCACAACTTGCTTTGCTCCATACTTCAGAACAATGGGGCCATCGAGGCCACATAAGAGACAAGTAGAAGGCAGCGTATGCGCCCGTAATCGGTCAGCAGCAAGAAGGAATAGTGGGCTCGAAAACACCTCTTGATCATTAATCATACAAGTCACCAGACCTTGAGTGCACGTTTATTCAACACAATTGGAAAACTGCATATTAAAGTAGTTATTCATTGACGTATAGATTCTAAAACTGGCGCTGTATATAGATAAGTATGTGGTACGCCATTTAAAAAGGATTTGAAAAGAGATGTCTCATATCTGGAAAGGCATCTACTACTTGGTGAAAAAGATGGAGAAAAGAGTGCCCCTATTTTCCAGTAAAGTTTAGACAGCAATGCCAATTTTAATATCAAAAGGATTTCCAAAAAGATTCCCGAGGGAGGAGCATCCTTTAGCATCCCCCTATCAATATGAAAACCAACTGTGAGTTAAGCAGTTATCATTGGTCAATATTTTAAATGAATAGCCATCTTCATAAAGCACTAAAAGTATTCTTGTTAACTCTTCTGACTTACGCTCCTATTCTATCGGCATCAACAGATATCCAAGAAAAATTGCGCGATGTACTAGAGGGAATGAAAAAAGAGCATAAGTTGGTCGGGGTTGGATCTGTCATTCTTCAGGGTGGGCAAGTTATCGCCCAATATACGAGTGGGGAAAGAGAAGTCAATAGTGGCGTATCCTTATCTAAAAATGACAAGTGGCATTTAGGCTCAATAACCAAATCCATGACTGCCACGATGATTGCTCGCTTAGTAGAAAAAGGAGTTTTGAATTGGGAATCTACAATTGGGGATATATTTGCTAAAGACAAAGCTATTGATAAGCAGTGGCAAAAAGTGACCTTGAGGCAATTATTGACGCATACCTCAGGTGCGCCAACCAACTTTTCTGCAGATATCCAAGCTGAACACCCCAAAAAAGGTAAACAAAGGATACAACATCGATATAACTGGGTTGTGGAAATACTCAATTTGCCATTGAATTCAAATCCCGGTGAATCTTTTTCCTACTCAAATGTTGGGTACACTGTCGCTGGCGTTATTGCGGAGACAGTCACTGGCCAGTCTTGGGAAGAGCTTATCGAACAGGAAGTATTTAAACCGCTGGGGACTGAGTCCGCTGGATTTGGCCCTCCAGGAGAGAGGAATAGAGTTAATGTTATATCTCAACCTAGAGGGCATATTGAATTACCTGAAGGTAAATATTCCGTTGGTATCGGCAATGAGGCGGATAACAGCCCAATAATGGGGCCGGCTGGGTCAGTGCATATGTCACTACAAGATCTAAGCCAATATGCCTTTGAGCACCTGCAGGGAATAAAGGGGAATGGGTCACTACTCAATAAAGAAACTTACCAGCTAATCCATACTCCAGCTTTAAATTCATACAGTTTTGGTTGGGTTCAATCTACTTTTGGCGACGAAACTCATATTTGGCACAATGGCTCCAATACATATTGGTATTCATATGTCGGCCTCTTTCCCAGTAGAGATTTAGTTATTACCTTTTCATCGAATGATGGTTCATTTTTCTCAAACCAGCATTTAATTAATGAGCTTCTCATAACGATCCTGGGTGATATGGATGTTTAAACTGTTAAATGTGCAGACTAGTGAAGCCACTCTAAACCACCTAATAAAACAATAAGGACTTTCACCCCAATTCAGTAATTGAATTAATATTGCAATTTCAATAGATAAAACCTTAAGTGCTTTGGCTTACAAATGATTAATCGACACCTAAAATGTAAAGCTTATCTTTTCATAATCATCAGCATTTCCATATCGACAAGTTGTTCTAAGAGTGGCAAGTCAATAGGATTATCCTCAGATATCACTGGCCTACCCATAGAGGAAGCTAAGGGGTGCGAGATTCTTAATCAAAAAACTACGGGTGCTACTTTTGTAATGTTCAATATTGATACCGGTCGTCTCAGGGTATGCAATGCTGAACGCGCTCATAAACCTTTCCTGCCTGCATCAACTTTTAAAGTAGCGCACGCATTGATTGCATTAGAGCTAGAAATTATCCAAGGGCAAAACCAATACATGAAGTGGGATGGAAGAGAGAGAGCAGTACCAGCCTGGAACAGGGATACTACACTCGCCACAGGGATGGCCAACTCTACCGTTTGGTATTACCAGGAAACAGCTAAAAAGATTGGCTATGAAAATATGTCCCGCTGGGTAAAAAAACTTGGTTATGGTAATACTGATATCGGCCTTTCTCGGGAACTCACACATTTTTGGCTGGATGGTTCTCTGAGAGTTAGCGCACTGGGCCAAGTCGAGTTTTTGAGTATGTTAAAGCGGCGTTCACTACCAGCAAGAGATGAGAACCAGATAATAGTAGCGGAAATGATGCGGACTCAAGTTGAGAATAATACAAGTGAAATCCATGCAAAAAGTGGACTTGTCTTACCGATTGATCCAGATACGGGAGATATAACCAATTCCGATACCGTTATCTCTCGTTTAGAGAAAGTTGATCGTATTGGCTGGTATGTTGGCTGGATTGAACAAGAGGGTTCAATGGGCGGAGATATCGTTTTTGCCTTTAATCTCGATATAGGTGCACCGGAAGATATTCGGAATCGACGTCGATTAACTTTAAATATGTTAGAGGCAAATGGAGTAGTATTTAAATAGCTCCTATTGTTAATAGCCAGAAACGAGAATGAGATATAAAAATCAGCAGGGTTATTGGCAAATTCATTTAGATCTGGATGTCCATGAAATTCATAACTTGCTATTTCTACCGATACTGCTCGGTTGTTTTTATTGATTGATTATAATTCATTTATTCTCAACTCAACTAAAACAGCCTCAAGGTATAGGTTTAATTTATTCTTATAATCTTAGGTTTGCTTAATTTTCCCTATGTTTTTCTCTGTAGAAACACTTGTGAGGAGTAAACGATATCATGATGATTACCGTTATAGAAGATTTCTTTAATAAAGGGTGCGGACGTTGTGATCGATTTAATACTTCAAGCTGTTCCTCATTTATTTGGAGAGATGGTATCCATAAACTTCGGAGAATTTGCCTAGAAAATGAACTTGTTGAAGTGGTTAAATGGGCACACCCATGTTACATGCACGCTAATCGTAACATTGTTATGATTGGCGCAGTACGAAACGATTTCCGACTTATTTTTTTTAACGCTAGTTTAATGAAGGATCCATACGGCATTTTAGAGCGTCAAGGTGAGAACACACAAAGTCCAGATATGATGCGTTTTACAAACGCCAAACAAGTAGATGATAAAGCATATATCATTCAATCTTATCTCTTAGAGTCAATAAGATATGCCGCCGAAGGTATAAGACCCTCAAAGAAAAGAGAGAAACAATGTTTACCTGTTGAATTAGCGGAAGCACTAAGCACTGATGCAGAGCTTGCGCAAGCTTTTTATAATTTAACACCTGGGCGACAGAAGAGTTATATTATCAAACTCAATTCAGCAAAAAAATCCGAAACTCGAGCTGCATATATAGCTAAATTTCGATCAAAAATTATGTCTGGCAAAGGACCACAAGAACAGTAGTATGTTGATACTGAAAACTCTTTAAGCTATCTATAAGTATCTGAGCAACTAATAGATAGCATCACAATTAACTACTTTTAACAGAGAATCCATAATTATGAAACGTATGATTTTTGTGAACCTGCCCGTTAATGACCTTAAGGCCTCAATGGAGTTTTACAAATCCCTAGGATTTGAGAACAACCCACATTTTACCGATGAGACCGCAGCCTGCATGGTTTGGAGTGAAAATATAAGTGCCATGTTGCTTACCCATGAGAAGTGGCGTCACTTCACATCTCGCCCGATCCCCCCTTCAAGCAGCAGCGAGGTTATGCTGGCTTTATCTATGGACAGCCGTGAGGCAGTTGATGTGATAAACAATGCAGCGGCTGCCAATGGCGGCACCGCCGATACCAACCCTCCACAAGATCATGGTTTTATGTATGGCAGGGCATTAGCAGATCCCGATGGCCATATTTGGGAGGCAATGTGGATGGATCCAACTTCACTTTCTGAGAAAGCTGACAAGGTATAATATAATTTACATCTCATATTATTAATGATGGCTACTTCTTGTGAATAAGGGCTTAGTTGTGCCTACTTGATACCTCTAAGCCTTTTCATCCCTGATTGTTTTCAGTATCTAGAACCTTTCGAATAATTAATATTTATTGCTAAGCTCAGTCGAAAATAGAAAAAGATAACCCGGCAAAGGTGAAGCGTGCTTCAGACGCGGTCTGAGAAAAACTGGCACTCAATGCCCCCAGAGACGGTGCTCTCCGAGCTGGAGAGTGGTATGGCGGGAATCAGTGAGGATGAAGCGGCGCTAAGACTGCAAACTTACGGACCCAACTGCCTGCCGGCACCGCCTCGCAAAGGATTACTGCGACGCTTCTTCTCCCACTTTAACAATATCCTGATCTACGTCTTGCTGGGTGCGGCGCTTATCACAGGCCTACTGCAGCACTGGATAGACACCGGAGTCATCCTGGCGGTGGTTATCGTCAATGCGATTATCGGCTTTGCGCAGGAGGGTAAGGCGGAAAAGGCCATGGATGCTATCCGCCATATGCTGGCACCACGTGCCGCGGTCCTCCGCAACAACCAGCGGCTCACTGTAGAGGGAGAGAAGCTGGTACCCGGAGATATTGTGCTCATTGAGGCCGGTGACAAAGTGCCTGCCGATCTGCGGTTATTAAAAACGCACAGCCTGCAGATACAAGAGGCCATCCTCACTGGGGAATCGCTCGCAGTAGAAAAACACACCGCCCCGGTTAACACTGATACCCCCTTGGGGGACCGCAGTTGCTTAGCCTATAGCGGTACCAGTGTTACCAGTGGGCAGGGAGTGGGGGTAGTAGTGGCCACCGCAGCAGAGACAGAGATCGGCCATATCAGTGGCATGCTCGCCAGTGTTGAAACTTTAACCACTCCGCTGGTTGAACAGATGGGCATTTTCGCCAAATGGCTGGCACTTTTTATTCTGACCGTGGCCGCGCTCATCTTCGCCTTTGGGCTGTTTGTATTGCAGCACAACTTTACCGAGCTGTTTATGGCCATTGTTGGGCTTTCGGTAGCGGCTATCCCTGAGGGCTTACCGGCAGTTCTAACCATCACATTAGCGGTTGGGGTCCAGGCGATGGCACGGCGCAACGCCATTGTCCGGCGCCTGCCGGCTATCGAAACCCTGGGATCAGTATCGGTAATCTGTACCGATAAAACCGGGACACTCACACGAAACGAGATGTGCGTCGCCACTGTAGTTAAAGGCACACAGCACTTTGAAGTAAAGGGCGAGGGCTATGAACCGCGGGGTGAAGTCATGCTCTGCGGCGAGCCGGTAACGATGCCGGCCCCGCACCCCCTGGAGGAATTGGCCCGTGTTGCGGTTCTTTGTAATGACGCCGAGCTAAGAAAAGAGGATGACAACTGGCTCGTGGAGGGCGACCCCATGGAGGGGGCCTTGCTGGCGTTTGCCGCAAAAGCGGGAATGAATGACGGGGAGGTACGCAAGCAGTGGACCCGTACCGATATTATCCCCTTTGATGCCCAGCATAAGTTCATGGCCAGCCTGAACCACAACCATGAGAATCATGCACTGATCGCCGTTAAAGGTGCGCCGGAGCAGGTTTTGGCAATGTGCAAAACCTATCGCAGCGAGGATGGAGGCTGCGAACCATTGGTAGAAACTTACTGGCGACAACAGGCCGACGAGGTGGCGGCATTGGGGCAGCGTGTCTTGGCGCTCGCCTCAAAAGAAGTAAAGCCAGAGCACACGGTACTGGAGCACTCAGACGTGAAGGGCACTTTAACCCTTCTCGGCTTGGTGGGATTAATCGATCCACCCCGTCAGGAGGCTATAACCTCCGTTGCGGAGTGCAGGGGCGCGGGTATTCGGGTGAAAATGATCACCGGCGATCATATCGCGACCGCAAAAGCCATCGGTCAGCAGATAGGTTTACAGGGGCCGGACAAAGCCTTAACGGGAGTGGACATCGACAACCTGGATGACGCGGCATTGGCGGCAGAAGTCCTGAAGGTGGATATCTTCGCCCGCACCAGGCCAGAGCATAAATTGCGACTGGTAACCGCACTTCAGGCCCACGATATGACTGTGGCAATGACTGGCGATGGCGTTAACGATGCCCCCGCATTGAAACGCGCCGATGTCGGCATTGCCATGGGAAAAGGTGGAACTGAGGCCGCCAAAGAGGCTTCCGAACTGGTTCTAGCGGATGACAATTTCGCCTCTATTGGTGCCGCCGTACGTGAGGGGCGTACGGTTTATGACAATATAAAGAAAGTGATCAGCTGGACACTACCCACCAACGCAGGGGAGGCCTCAACCATTATTGTGGCACTGCTCTTTGGCATGGTGCTGCCGATAACACCGATTCAGATACTTTGGGTAAACCTGATTACCGCCGTTACGCTCGGAATAGCGCTCGCTTTTGAGCCCACCGAAGAAAATACCATGCGCCGTCCCCCCCGCTTGCGTGGACAGCCATTGCTCACCAGCGTGCTGGTATGGCATATCGCATTGGTAAGTACGTTATTTCTATGTGGCGTATTCGGGATATATACCTACGCCATTGAGCAAAACTACTCCCTGGAGCTTGCACGCACCATGGCCATGAATACATTGGTGGTGATGGAAATTTTCCACCTGTTCTTTATCCGCAATATGTATGGCACCTCTCTCACTTGGAAGGCCGTACGCGGCACAAAGGTTGTATGGCTGGCGGTACTTGTCGTTAGCGCGGGGCAGTTCGCAATTACCTATATTCCCACACTGCAGAAAATCTTCGCAACCGAAGCTGTGACATTCGCCGATGGAGTATTGATTGTTGCTATAGGCGTGGCGCTATTTACCATTGTCGAAATTGAAAAACAGTTGCGTATACGACTCTCAAGACAAACACCTGACTTTATAATTGGGAAGAAAGCGTAACTGCTTTTGAAAACCCTTATCCTGGTCCCAGCCACTCTCCACCGACTTACTTTCTATTGAGCCCCTATTATTCAACGTTAAAGGGCTTAGAACGCACTCTTTACAAGCTTCCTTTTTATCTAAATACCTAAGCAAAGCCGTTACGAATCTATTAAAGCTGGCGTTTTCAGTGATATGGAGCACAGTTTTTCATGTTGGCAGCAAAGACAACACCATGGATGAGACTTTGAAATACTCTTGACCTTAACCACGCTAATGGGCATTTCGGAGTTTCCCTAACATTGCTAAAAGCTTGGTGTTGGGACTGTTTCTTGCAAGGTTAAAACCGGGAGCAGCCTCAAACCGAATAAGCAAAAATTTTCTGTCGTAAAACTCTTTAACGCTGACTGAATATCCATCGCCGGGCTCCGGCTGGGAGTAATGATATGCCGTTTAAACACATCCTACTGCCCCTTGATGGCTCCTCCATCGCCGAGGAGGCCATCGCCCACGCGGTGATGCTTGCACAAAACAGCGGCGCAAAAATTCATCTACTGCATGTGCAAAACTCTGACGAGCAAGGCATCGACCCGGTGGACTGGAGGTTGCGTAGGGTGGAATTGCGAAGCTACCTCAATCGCCTCGCTGAACGTATCTCTGAACAGGGGATCAATGTGGCCCAATCTGTGGTGGAGGGGCGTCCGGCGGAACAAATTGTCGAATACTGCGAAGAGGTGGATATCGATTTAATCGTATTCACTGCCTACGGCAAAGGAGGCGTCAGTCGTTTCGACTTCGGTAGTACCGCCCAAAAGATTTTCAGTGGCTCCGGGCGTTCATTCATCATCGTTCGGCCAGGCTTAAAACCGCCAGCCCAGGATAATATGGCCTACCGCCGCATTCTGGTATCCATGGATGGCTCCTCGCATTCAGAGTGGGTGGCCTGTCAGGCGGCTTCAATGATGCGCGGGCAAGAGATGGAAATGATCTTGCTGCAAGTGATTGCGGTGCCAGAGATGCCACGCAAAATGCCCATCACCCGAGAGGAGCATGCCACTCGAGAGAAGTTTGTCGAATGTAATCGCCGCGCTGGCGAGGTCTACCTGGAAGAGATGGCCCGCCAATTGGAAAACGGCATTAAAGTGCGACCCATGTTGTTAGTTGCGCAAAATGTCGCCGAATGTATTTATGCCACAGCCGCTGAAGAGGATGTCGATCTGATCGCCATGAGCGCACACGACTGGCAGACTGGCGAGCATCACGTAACCGGTACCGTATGCCACACGGTAATGTCCCACAGCAATCTGCCGGTATTAATCTTTCAAGACCTGCAGGAATCCCAATTACAGGCCCTGCGCGCTGGCACTGACGCCTGTCAAATTCGCCATTCCACTCTACCGGTTAGAAATGAAGCCCATCGATGAAATTGCGGTTTTGGAAAAAGCAGGGCGCCAGCCACAAGTACAAGTTCTTTTCACGCTCAAAACCAGGACAAGTAGCTCCCCAGGTGGCGGCTACTCTACCGGCAGGTGGCAACAATTCGGGCCGGAACAATAACCGGGACAATGAACAGCAGCGTCTTGAAGACATAGCCACGCTGGCTAAGCGGCATTCAAACCCTGTCGGGGCAGGTGGCGGCTACCGTCTTAGGTCGCATTTGGGCAAGCTGGAAAAGCACTTCGAGAAAATCTATCGGCACCTCGCCGCGCGGGTGGAATCTGGCGAAAAAAGCACGCGCAGTGAAGAATGGCTTCTGGATAACCGCCATGTAGTTCAGGAAGCCCTGCAATTGGTCTGCGAGTCTCTCCCCAGAAACTACTTGAAGCAGTTACCGCAAGTCACTGCGGAAGATGGCAGTATCGACCTGCGTTTACATCTCCTTGCCAATGCCCTGATCACCGATTTCTCCCAACCAGTGGATGTCCAATCTATTCACTTACTGGTAGACCACTACCAGGAGGATGCCGTACTCACCACGGGCGAACTTTGGGCACTGCCCGCGCTGTTGCGCCTTTGCCTGTTAGAGCACTTGGCGCAACTCGCGGAGGAGGCCCTGGGTGGAAATACCGGCACCGAGGAAGAACTCAGTGTCGGCATCGCCAGTGGCATTATTAGCCTGCGAGAATTGCGCAGTTGTAATTGGCGGGATTTTGTTGAATCCCTCAGCCGTGTAGAACGCATTCTGCACACCGACCCTGCAGACGCCTACCGCCGAATGGATTTTGAAACCCGCGACAGATACCGGGATGTGATTGAAAAGCTGGCTCGGGGCAGTGGCGCAAGCGAACAGCATGTAGCTCAAAAGCTGATAAAGCTGAGCAGTGAACAGGAGCCCGGCAGTCGGACTCAGCATGTGGGGTATTACCTGATAGACGAGGGGCGACCACAACTGGAAGCGGGGCTGGACTATCGCCCGGGCTTTCTGCAGCGAATTCATTGGCGGTTGCTGCATAAAGCCTCCAAGGTTTTCTTCTCTGGGCTGGCGCTTTTCTCTATTCCGCTACTGCTCGCCTTAGCCATATTTCTGCTCTGGGGCGGCGCTTCAATTATTTTGACCTTACTGGTACTGGTGGTTGCCGCGATACCGCTGTTCGGCATGGCCTTGGCTTTGGTCAACGGCTTAATAACTCACTGCCTGCCGCCGCGTCTGCTGGCCAAGATGGATTTCGATAAAGGTATTTCGAAAGAATGCCGCACCGTGGTGGTGATGCCGGTACTGTTTGCCGATGCGGAGGATATGCAGAGGATTCTCGAATGCCTGGAAATCAATTTCCTCAACAATGGTGACGAGAATCTGGTTTACGCCGTTCTTAGCGATTTTGCTGACGCGGATGAGCAAAGTGCCAAGGGGGACAATGAACTTCTGGAGATCGCCAGGGCCTCCATCGAATCCTTAAATGAACGCCACAGGGCCAATGAGGACAGGTCGCCTTTTCTTTTGTTACACCGCGAGCGCCGTTGGAATTCGCTAGAGAATTGCTGGATGGGCTGGGAGCGTAAACGCGGCAAACTGATCGAGTTCAACCACCTGCTTTCGGGCCGTGAGGATCACAGCTTCACCAGCTGCTTTGGCGATCGCGAACAGCTCCAGGGCATCCGCTATGTCATCACGCTAGATGCCGACAGCCAGATGCCACCAGATACCGCGCGACGCCTCGTCGGCGCCATGGCACACCCGCTCAATCGCGCGGTAGTCAACGACGACCTACAGCGGGTGGTGGCTGGTTACGGATTTTTGCAGCCCCGTGTGGAAACCGACCCTGCCAGTTCCGATGGGACTATCTTCAGCCAGATTTTCTCCGGCGATCGCACCGTAGATCTCTACACTCACGCGGTATCCGATGCCTACCAGGATCTGTTCGGTGAGGCAATATTCACAGGCAAGGGTATTTATGATCCGGAGGTTTTCTCCCAAACCCTGGTGGGCCACCTACCGGAAAACGCCATTCTCAGCCACGATCTTCTAGAAGGCGCCATCGGTGGAGTAGGGCTTTTATCGGATGCCGTATTCTACGAGCAATACCCACCCAATATTTTCGCCATGTTGCGTCGCTCACACCGTTGGATTCGTGGTGACTGGCAATTGCTTTCCTGGTTGGGCAAGCGTGTGCCGATCGAAAATGGTGAGAAAGTCAGCAACCCTCTACCGCCCATCCAGCGCTGGCAGATCGCCGATAACTTGCGTCGCAGTTTGGAATCTCCCTCTCTTTTGGCTTTATTTTTGCTGGCCTGGAGCGGCTGGCTGCCGGGCCAATCCTGGGCCTGGACCTTGCTACTTCTAGTACTGTCATCCGCCTCGGTATGGCAGGAATTGCTATCGATGATTTGGCGGAGCATAGCCGACCCCAGTCGTGCTCACCTCCATCTGCGGGGAGGCCCAGCAGTTCTGCAGCAACGCTTTTTGCACTGGCTTTTGTCTCTGGCTCTACTCCCGGTACAGGCAGTCAATGCGCTGGATGCGATAGTGCGCACTCTCTACCGGCTGCGCGTTTCCCGCCGCCATTTACTGCAGTGGACCTCGGCGGCACATGTCAATCGCTCCGTCAGAAACGCCCTTACTACTACAGGCAGCTGGCGGGAAATGTGGGTTTCCCCCGCGATTGCATTGTTGGTAACGGCAGGCCTGATTTTTTGGGCTCCCGCCAGCCTGCTGCCCGCCGCGCCGTTTTTATTGGCCTGGCTGTTGGCGCCGCAGCTGGTACACCATATCAATCTGCCACGGCTATTGGAGCCCTCAGTTCTATCCGAAGAAGATAAGCGAGAGCTGCGCTTGTTAAGCCGGAGAACTTGGTTGTTCTTCGAACATTTTATGGGCCCGGATGACCATTGGCTGCCACCCGATAATTATCAGGAAGAGCCGCTGGCCGTCTTGGCCCGGCGCACCTCTCCTACCAATATCGGGCTGGGACTGCTCTCGATTCTCAGCGCCTACGACTTTGGCTATGTTGATCTCAGTCTGCTTTTAGCGCGTCTTAACAACAGCTTCGACAGGATGCGCGGGCTGGAGCGCTATCGCGGGCACTTTCTTAACTGGTATGAAACCCGCGAACTGCACCCCCTCAACCCCCGTTATGTCTCTACCGTGGACAGCGGCAACCTGGCTGGCAGCTTGCTGACACTGGCCTCCGGTTTAGAGGCTCTAAAAACGGAACCGCTAAGCGGCCGACAACTGGTACTGGGAATCACTGATACCCTCGATGCCATGGCGGAAACCCTACAACCTGTCGACTCGGATTCCACCCATAACGAAATCCGCGAGATCAACGCACAGATAGCGCAGTTTCGCCAACGCCTGCAAGCTGGGGCGGAACATAATCGCTGGTGGCAAACCATTGATGATATCTACGAGCGGGACGTGCCCTGGCTGCAGGAGCGGATGCTGACTCTTATCGAAGGAGACGAAAAGAACTTCAGTGCCGAGGACCTAGGACGGCTGCGGCAGTGGCTCGATGAACTGCACCGCCACGCGGTAGCCGCACGGCGCTACCAGGAGGCCTTGGAACCCTGGTTGCGACTGATGCAAGCGCCACCCAAGGTTTGCCGGGAAGGTAGGGACCCAATCAAAGAAGGTTTCCACGCTCTAGCGGCCGCTTTGAATAACCCAGTTTCACTGTCGTCCATGCCGTCTTTCTGTGAGGCGGCAAAAGATCAACTGCAGCAGCTGCAAAAACACACCTCTTCCGAATCACCGCAACCGCGCGATGAAGTCACTGCTTGGTGTGAAAAACTGTATAACGCTCTGGAAAGAGCCAGGGAAAACGCGGCCAGTTATTGCCGCGATATTACCAGCTTGGCCACAAGGGCACGCAATTGGGTGGAGGAAATGGATTTCGCCTTCCTCTACGATCGCGACCAGCACCTATTTCATATCGGTTACAACGTCACCGATGCCGCCTTGGACGCCAACCATTACGACCTTCTGGCTTCGGAATCCCGCCTGACCGGTTTTCTCGCTATAGCCAAAGGCGATGTGCCGGCACGCCATTGGCGCCACCTTGAACGGCCATTCCGGCATTTACATCGCCGAGTGGTGCTGATGTCCTGGAGCGCGACGCTATTCGAATACCTAATGCCCCGGCTGTTTATGGAAACTCCGGAGCACAGCTTAATAGGGCGCGCCTGTCGCAACGCCATTGAAGTGCACCGCAAATTTACCGGCCGCTATGAATTGCCCTGGGGCATTGCCGAATCCGGTTACTACGAGCTGGATAGCCAGTTGCACTATCAATACCGGGCGTTTGGAGTCCCCGGTATCGGTTTTCGCCGCGACCTGGGTGAACGTTTGGTGATCGCGCCTTATGCCTCCATGATGGCATTGCCATTCGATGCCGGTGCGGTCATGGAGAACGTGCGTCAGCTGCGCGCGGAGGGGGGCTATGGTCAGTTTGGTCTCTATGAAGCCATCGACTATGGCCGCACCGCCAAACCGATACCGCGCCGTGCGCGCACCGTGCGCTCTTATATGAGCCACCACCAGGGCATGATTCTGCTCTCCATCAATAATTACCTGCATGAAGACATCATGCAGCAGCGCTTTCATAGCGACGTGCGGATTGCCGGCTTAACCCCGCTGCTGCATGAGCGCCTGCCCACCGCGCGACCAGCCTTAAGGCCCTGGCAGCAACCGGGGCTACAGCGCAGCTTCCACGCCGAAGGGGCCCTACAGAGCTGGTCGGCACTGCCCGGGCGCCCCTATCCGCAGTACAACGTGTTGTCCAACGGCCACCACACTCTGTTACTCGGCGCTGATGGCGCCGGTGGCAGCTACTGGCACAATATTGCCCTGACACGCTGGCAGCCGGACCCGACCCGGCACCAGGGTGGCCATTGGAACTATATCCGCGACCTGGATAGCGGCGAACTCTTCTCGGTCGGCCTGGCTCCCTGCGGTGGGGACGCCGGCCACTGTATGGCGAACTTCTCCCCGCAAGGTGCAGAGTTCCAGCGCCGTGAAGCGGAACTCTTCTGTCGTCTACACGTAGCGCTCAGCTCCCAGCATGACCTGGAAGCACGCCGGCTGGTAATCAAAAATGAGAGCAATCGCAGCCGCCATTTACTGTTGGCGGATTATACGGAGGTAGTGCTGGCACCCGAGCGCGATTACCAACGCCATCCCGCGTTTGCCAAGCTATTCGTGGAAAGCCAGTACCTGCCTGAAGAGCAGGTGATGCTCTATCGTCGGCGGCCCCGCAGCAGTGATGAAAAGCCGATCTACATGGCACACTGTGTATTGGTATCCTCCGGGATAAACCACCAGCTGGCCTGGGAAACCGACCGGATGCTATTCCTCGGGCGCGGCGGATCACCAGCCCGGCCCCTGGCTTTGCAAAAAGGTTTGGCAGGTTTTACCGGCACCACGGGGCCCGTGCTGGACCCGGTAATCGCCTCGGCCCAGGAAATATCCATTCCGCCCCAATCTGAAGTTGAAGTTATCTATCTGACCGGGGCGAGCAAGTCCCGTCGAGAATTGCTCTCGGTGCTCCGCTCCTATCGCTCTCGTCCCAAGGCACGTTGGGTATACGATTTAGCGCGAATGCAGTCGGAGCAGGAATTGCATAACCTTCGTATCCCCGCAGCTGATGTCTATTGGATGGTGGATTTGCTAACCGCGGTATTGGCGCCTTCGGGAGGTCTACGCGCACCCTCCAGAGTGTTGGCCCGCAGTCACCATATTCAACGCTGCTTGTGGAGCCGCGGCATATCCGGGGACAATCCGATACTCCTGGTGCAGGTGCGCAGTGAGCAGGGGATCGACTTCGCCGAGCCTATTTTGCAGGCGCACACCCTATGGAGTGGTCGCGGTCTGGCCATAGACCTGGTTATCGTCGATGAAGATTCCGCCGGCTATTCCCAGCAGACCCGCGACAGACTTCAGGAAATGATTGCTGATATCCGCGGCCGCACCCTGCGCAAACTGAATGGCTCGGTGGTGATAGTACCTGGCCAGGAACTGCCGGAGTCTGACCGTATTGGCCTGCTGGCCGCGGCGCGAGTACTGCTCGATTCCTCCGCGGGCTCTGTGGCCACACAGTTAGAGAACAGCGCCACAACGTTGCAGGCTCAAATGCAGCCGCTGCCGCCGTTCGTGCCGGTGCAGCCTGCAGGCTATACCGAATTGCCAACTGCAGAATTACAGCGCCCCGACAACCTTTTATTCGATAACGGCCTCGGCGGCTTCTCTGCAGATGGCCGCGAGTACATCCTGCATCTGAAGTCCGGCAAGCTGGAAGAACCGGGAGAGCGCCCCCCGGCACCCTGGGTAAATGTCATCGCCAATCCCGACTTTGGTTGCCTGGTTTCTGAGGGCGGTTCCTGTTGCACCTGGAGCGGCAATAGCGGCGAGCACCGGCTGACGGCCTGGAACAATGACCCCGTACGCGACCCCAGTGGCGAAATGCTCTACCTTCGCGACGAGGAGAGCGCCGAGGTCTGGTGTCCGACTCCGGCCCCGCGGCCCGCCGAGGCCAGCTACCAGATACATCACGGGGCGGGCTATACAGAGTACCGCCACAACAGTCACGGCCTAGAACAGTCCTGGCGTATAACTGTCGACCGATCAGCACCGGTGAAGATTGGCCGCCTGACATTGAAAAATGGCTGGAACAGGCCACGTCGGTTAACGGCTACCTACTATGTGGAATGGGTACTGGGGCTGACCCGCAGCAACTGGACACACTTGATCAATGAGTTCGTTCCGGAGAGCCATACGCTGTTGGCCCGCAACGCTTTTGTTCCAGATGCCAAGCCCGGTGTCGCCTTCCTGACTGCCAGCCTGCCACCCCACGGTTTAACCACAGACCGCCACGAATTTTTAGGCAGCGCCGGGGGCCCGCAAGCACCAGAGGCACTGTTTCGTATCGGCCTCTCTGGCAGAGTTCAGTCTGGTGGTGACCCCTGCGCCGCCTATCAGGTGCATATCGATCTGGCTATTGGTGAAACCCAGCATATTTATTTCGTGATGGGGGAGGGGATAGATCGGGCTCAGGCCCTGGACTTGGCTGGAGAATTTCGGGACCCACAAAGAGCCGCAAACTCCCAGGCTGAGTTCGAACAGTTCTGGGAGGATTATCTGGGCTCGGTGCAGGTGCAAGTGCCCGACAAAGCCACCGAACTGATGGTAAATCGCTGGCTGCCCTACCAGACGCTGGCCTGCCGCCTCTGGGGACGCAGCGGTTTCTATCAATCCAGTGGCGCCTTTGGTTTTCGGGACCAGCTGCAAGATGTACAGGCCTTGCTGTGGACCCATCCCGATTGGACCCGCCAACATATATTGCGCACGGCCTCCCGTCAGTTCCAGGACGGAGATGTATTGCACTGGTGGCACGAAAATCCTTTACGCGGTGTGCGCACCCGCTGCTCCGACGACTTGCTATGGCTACCGTTTGTCACGGCTCAGTACATTCGTACCACCGGCGACTATGAAATCCTGAATGAACCCGTCAGCTACCTTGCAGGGGCACCACTGGGGAAGGATGAACACGAGCGCTATGCCGAATTTGAAAGCAGTGACGAATCCGGGTCCCTTTACGAGCACTGCTGCCGAGCCATCGAGCGTGCCGGTGCCGTAGGGCCCCATGGATTGCCGGTAATTGGCAATGGCGACTGGAACGATGGCTTCAGCCGAATCAGTACTACTGGTCGCGGTGAAAGTGTGTGGATGGGCTGGTTTTTGCTGCGGGTTTGCCGGGATATGGCCCCACTGTGTGACTACATTGGCGACTCGGCCCTGGCAGAACACTACCGCCTGCTGGGAGAAAACTTTCGTCAGCAAGTGGAAGACAGTGGTTGGGACGGTGCCTGGTATCGGCGCGCTTACTACGATGACGGCACTCCGATTGGCTCTAAAGAGAGTGATGAGTGCAAAATTGATCTGATCGCGCAGACCTGGTCGGTGCTCTCCCAAGAAGAACCCACTGAACGCGCCCACAAGGCAATGGAGTCAGCTAACCGGCATCTGGTAAACGAGCTCGCTCGGCAGATACTTTTGCTCAAGCCACCTTTTAATAAAACCAAGAAGGACCCCGGCTATATCAAAGGCTATCCGCCAGGTATCCGCGAAAACGGTGGCCAGTACACTCACGCCGCCACATGGGCAGTTTGGGCCGCCGCCGGGCTGAATCAAAGTGAGAGGGCCTGGCATTACTTCAATCTATTAAACCCCGTCACCCACACGAATACTGCCGAAGGCGTGCAGCGCTACCGCACCGAACCTTATGTATTAGCCGGCGACGTTTACGGCGTGCCGCCCCACGTTGGACGCGGCGGTTGGACTTGGTATTCCGGCGCCTCCGGCTGGTTGTATCGCAGTGCATTGGAGGCATTGCTTGGGGCAAAAGTTCTTGATGGCGATCACTTGGTGATCGAGCCCTGTCTACCGCAAACCTGGCACAACTATCACCTGTCACTGCGCTTTGGCAGCAGCCGCTATGAGATCGCCGTAAGCAATTGCGGTGGCTGTCCGAGAGAAATAGAGTCACTGACTCTGGACGGTGAACACATCTCCTCGGGGAAAATCCCTCTTAAGGATGATGGCCAGGAGCACAAGGTATCTCTGATGTTCAAGACTACATCACCGGCTCCCGGCTAATAGAGGTGTAACCTTTGTAGTAACAGCGGTATTAGCCGGGCAGGGCATCTTATGTTGAGGGCGTATCCGGCTCTTGATCATCTTCGCTCGGAATACAAACATCAAAGCCATTTAAAATGGCTGAGACCTGATGGTACCCGGCGACCAGGAAAATCAATTCCGCGGCGGAATCCTCACCAAAAACCTCAACAGCCATTTTCCAGGTAGCCCTGGGTAGGCGGCCACCAGCCGCCAAAGAAACTGCAACGCTGTAGGCAATGCCTTCTTCTCGGCTTAAATCAGAAGGACGCTCACCTGCGGCGATCGTCGCTATTTTATCCGCTTCCAAATGCAGCTTTTCACCAATAGCCGAATGCGCATAGAGTTCATAGCCCGCTTTAAAATGCGCTCCCGTAGCCAAAATCGCAACTTCCCGAACAGTCTTTGGCAGCGAAGGGTTATCCGCTATCGCCTTCACATAATCCCACCAGGGCTTGCCAAATTTTGGATAGCGAATTGCCGGCGCCCAAGGCCCTAGCAAAGCCCCATCTTTGCGACTCTTAATAAACCCTGAGAAGTAGCTTTTCATCTCAGTACACATGTCTTCGTACAGTGGCTTTTGTTCTTGGCTGAGGTCACCGGGAGCAATGGGGGGAATACGCATTGAAAGACACCTTATGGGTTCGGCAAGTTGCTCTATTTAGAGGAAAGTCTAGCTCGTTCATATTTAATGCATAGATTAGACTTCGCCCCATAGAAACCGGGGGCTTCATTTCAAAGAACTTTTTGGCTGACACCCAGTCAAACCTGCAACCTCGCAAGCCAATAGGTCTTCTCTTTTCGGAATCTTGTCGGGGCATTATACGGAAGTGATATTTACATCAGATGGACCTCCAGCCTCCACCCTTAGTTCATAAAGATAGCGAAACATCAATTTCGTGGCGCCTTTGGATTTCCCTGGCGATCGCGCTTGGCCTACACATGGCTTTATTGATTATTCCAGTTGTTCTGCCATCAGGTAAGCAGGTGAACAATCAATCGACAATTAAGCTTGTCTTACAATATAAAGATCCGACTGCCAGCTCGCCAATTAACAACTCCGATAGCCCGGCCAGTGCCGACAAGCTCGAAAAATCAGCAAACATTACGAAACCGAAAGTAAAAGGGCAGGCTGAAGTATTGCCTGCTGCTACAGCAGCTGAAAAACCTAGCTCTCCCGGAATCCGGCAAAAACGTGATGCCCCAAATAGAGAAACAATCAATGAACAAAGCAGCACAGCAGTTACTACTCAGCCCGAAAACTTATCGCCTCAAAAAGCCACTACTTTAACGGTTCCCGCTGAATCTGGAGCAAAAAACAAAGCGGTGGTTTTTGATCCGAGGTTAAAGAGAGCTTTGGATCGAGAGAACAACAAAGTTCGCCAGCTTCAAACAAAAGATGCCCTCTATACAACAGCGACAGGCACTTTTGTTCAACTCGATGATAAATGCTTTGACCTGAAAGATTTACCGGCTGGCAGTAATAGCGATCTGAACCCCTGGTTTAGAGCCAAATGCCCCACTAGTTCCAGGTCTCAAGCGGATATTGATCGCCTAGCAGAGAAATATGGAATCCCATAAACTCCTGGTTAAATTTTACGCAACCTGCTTTAAACCCTCACCACAATTAGTCTTGTCAATTACAGATGGTAATTCATTGATAGAATTTTTAGCACCAGCAGACTTGTTGGAATTATGCGGGCAGTTCATTAAATCCGAAGTTAAATATCTATTGTAGCAATAGGGAAATATTCAATGATTCCCAATTAAATGAACTACCCCGGATTTTATTTAATGGTTAAGCAGGCTTGGGTGTATTTTTCGATTACCCAAAATGCCTCCCACAACCTTCCCAACTTCTACTTCAGAGGGGAGTTGTGCCACATCATGGGCGAACCATGCCAGTGAATCTGCATTATCTACCGCTTTTACCTCAGCAAGCTTTGCCATATGTGATGCCGCTGAATCTTGCCCACGTAACTGGTTTAATGCCTGTTCTACAACGCGCTCAAAAGCTTGATCATGGGTGAGACCTTGTCCTTCCATATAAATTTTCATATACATACCACCCTCACTAATTGCCTGATCTAACTTATCTACAATGCCTCCATCCTTGAAGTACCCGGGGTCCAGATCCACTGTTTGCGCGTATTTGTGTGTTCCCTCGTGTATCAAAGTAACAATGCAGAAATTTTCACCTCTTTTCCAAATTTCTTCGAAGTTCAAGCAGATGGGATGCTTGTAATCTGTCTTAAAGCTCCCCCCATTGAGGTACCCTCCACCTACCGTCGTCAGCTTATAGTTATTTGAAAGATACCTGGGCACACTTTCAAAGATGTCCACCCACACAAAACCCGCCATTTTTTTTGTGGGGTTCCCCAGACCCACTGCTGACATGGCAGAAGTTTGAATTTTTGCAAGGGTAGGCATCATGCTCACGTCCGCACACTCCACCCCACTGCTCAGTCCCCTCTGAGTCTTAGTTAACCGCTTGAGTATCGCGTTTAGACAACTTCGGTATCTGTCGCTTGGACAATTCGCAGGAAGTCCGAAGTAGTAAGAAAGTAAATTATTAAATTTGCCAGAAACCTTTTTGGGGGACACAAGGGCGGTGGTACACATTGCCTCCGCCCGGGACAGAATGGTTTGTGCTTCATCCAGCCAACTTTCAAGTGATTTTTTCACTTTCGTTTGAAAGAGTACCGGTGCTGTGTCCTCTACCAACACGGAAAATCCAACACCCTGATTGATGCTGCGACTGATTATTTTTGTCATAATTACCTTCCTGTGATTTCCTAATGTTCCAGCGATAGAGATTATTGTTGTAGGACCAACGCTGAGGGAAAGAAGATCAGCATTGTAATATTGATTCTTATGACAGTACATTAGGTTTTTAGAAATGACCCTGAAGCAAAATTAATTCTCAATTTATTTTGAATATAACTTTTCTAGTGTTGCTTTCAGGACTTCTTCCTGAGACTCCTCATACACTAATGAGGACGAAGGGGGTGATACGTCCCGTAATCTTATGGGCCACTTGAGCTGTCTTTTTCTTATTTTAGAGTATGTTGGTAATTGGTAATCGCCGGCCGCTATGTTAGCTGTCCTTATTAATGCCAGCTCAATCACGAAGTATAAATCCGTGCATTTTTACTGTGTGTTGGGAGGGTAAGGGCCGCCTTTTATATAAAAAGAGTGGGGAGAAGAGCTTAAGCTCTTCTCTGGCCCCCCAAGTTAAGGTATACGCTTGTAGATATAGGTTTTGTCATCTTGTCGAAGAGTCAGCGTAAGGGCAGGGCCCATATCAGCTCCTTCAAATTCGATAGTCAGCCCTGGTACCATCTTAGATGCATACGTTGTAGGCGATTGTGGCCGAATGACGAACTCTCCGTATCCCGCTGAAACAATGAGGCCCGTATAGCCACGACTGATCTCGATGATATCGTCCTTTGCCTGCTCGTAACGACCGATACCCCTTAAAAGCACTTTCTCTGGTAAAGTGATGAAATCTGGGGTGGGAATGACCTTAGTAGATACCGATTGCTGGGGATTCAAGAAGTGATGGCCTATATCATCCAACCCTTCGCCACTGGCAGCATCTGCCAGAGCGACAACTCCGGCTTTCCGTGCTGGGTTAAAGCCCATAAATGTACGTGATCCATCGCTGCTGCCGTTAGACCAATAGTAGGTTTCTCCATGGGTAGTCGTCTTGCGCCAACCCAGAGCCATTCGAGTGATATCACTGCCTCCCGGTCTATCGATCGACAACATCAAGCGTGAGGCAGCCACCAAATCCTTTGGGCCGCGACCGCTGATAAACAGATCGAGTAGCGTGAGGAGGTCATTAGCGGTCGAGCGCAAGCCGCCAGCCGGTGCGAGCACACCATCGCTAGTTGGGCCAATCGGGCTGAGGTAGAAGTCATGGCCTTGAGCGCGTCGTGCTGACTTTCTTGGATCATCCTCTAAAGAGGTATCCCTTAATCCCAGAGGCCCTGTCACACGCTCTCGCAGTATCTCTGCAAAAGAGCGGCCTTCCTTCAAAGCGATTCCTTGACCTAAGAGCCCAAAAGCCAAGTTTGAATAATTGAATTGAGAACCTGGACAGGCTTGCAGATGGTAATTGGGTAAGCCGCCATACAGCTGCTCAAGGGAGTAACCTGCATATTTATTCGGCGCATCGGGTGCCGATGCTGCAAGGTTGTTGGGTCTAAGTGGCAATGAAGCGCCATGTGTAGCCAAGTCGGCGAGGGTGATTTGTCGCCCCTCAAAAGTGGGAGCCTTTACTCCGCTCGGTACGTAATCTTGAAGCGGGTCGTCGAGTCGTACCCTCTTGTGTACGACTTCAACGGCCAATAGCAGGGCTGTAAAAATCTTAGTCAGTGACGCAACTTCAAAAATAGTATCACCATCTAGCTGGTAGTCATCCTTGGCTTCAGGGGCCCGAACGGTAATGATGCGACGCTCAGAGGACTTCAGGGTGCCTGTGACCGCTGCATATGCCCTTTGCTGTTTAAGAATACGGTGACGCACAAAGCGTTGGAGCGCATCTTCATCATTCCCTGTATTATTTGATAAAGCGCCTAACGCAACGACTGGCTGGGGTAGGGCATAAGCAGCGGCAAACCCCAAAAAAAGTTTTGAAAAATCACGTCGATCCATGGCGATTAGTACCTGTTTAGAAATCAGTCAGACATATGAGCATGCTATTGCTGTACCCAATCCAAAATTAACCCAAAAAACGATCAAGTTTGTGAAAAGTATTGATTGATGATATTGCCGAAAGTTTCACATATTCATATGTAAAACTTTCAATGGGTACAAATTGATGATTTTAGATGGGTGACTACTGTTTGACTAATTATTGATATGAATACACAGTAAGTAATGGCTCGACCCACTTGCAAGAATCGTGATAACCGTACCCATCGCAATGGCCTTTATGGGAGCTGGCATTATTGTTTTATCCGCTCCATTTAGAAAGTGACCAAGCCAATTAGTTGGCTCAGCCACAATCCCCACTTGGATATAGTTAAGCTTTATTTGTTTATGCTTAACAAGCTAATAGATATCTATTAATTTCTTCCAGCAATTACACCACCATCTACATCCCAAATTGCACCAGTAACCCAGCTAGAGCATTCACCTAGAAGAAAATTCACTACATTAGCAACATCACCTGGTGTACCAATTCTTCCAATTGGATGAAAAGAATCAAATCCAGATAGTGCTTCATCTATTTCACTAGGGTCAATGAAATTCTCATAAATTGGCGTTTTAACGACAGCTGGAGAGACTGCATTAACTCTTATATTGTGCTCGGCTAGCTCCATGGCCAAATGCTGAGTTAGTGCATGGAGTCCGGCCTTTGCCATTGAGTAGGCGGATGATGGAGTGGCCTTAATAGCTTGCTGAGCCCACATAGAACCAATATTCACTACACTACCAGAGCCATGCTTTATCATATTCTGCGCAACGGCTTGGGTAATAAAAAATAACGAACGATTAATTTCTAGATATCTGTCATAGTCATCCTTTTCATGCTCTAGAAATGGCTTGGGATTGAAATAACCCGCAGCATTTACCAAGTATCGATAATGGGCCTCATCTTTCTCGATAAGCTCTGTGAGGGCACTGACATCTTTTTCTTGGTAGAGATCTGCTTGAAGAGTTTTCACTTCACCATAAACAGATAGATAATCCTCTGCCTTTTTTAGCTTTGCTTCCTTACTACCAACGATTATGGGCGTTATTCCTTGCTTTATCAGCTGCTCCGCAGTAGCCAGACCAATTCCACTTGACCCTCCCACAATAAGTGCCAGTTCGCTAGTCTTTTTGTCTTTTACTTCAACTGTAGTCTCGTTCACAACTCTTCCTCGATCAGGTATTGTAGATGTTGTGTAAGTAGTCTAGGCAAAGCAAAGCCCCGATGAAAAGTAGGTACAATTCGGTATGTTAGTTACTTTTTGGTAAGTATTTATGGAACCAAGCGGGAAGAAAGTCCTAAGAAAGGCACCACCTAAACAAAGTGCCCGGATGGTGGAGACCATCTATGGCTGTAAATGGTCGCTAACAGTCTACGGTTTGCTTGCGCTGGAAATAAATCGTCCGGGAGAGATGGTGAGTAGTGTAGAGGGGTTGAGCGCAAAAGTGCTTAATGAATGCCTTCGTAAAAATGTTGAATTTGGTATCTTGGAGCGTGTGAGCTATAACGAGATTCCGCCCAGGGTGGAATACAAAGTTACAAAATTTGGTGAAAAATTTCTAAGTATTTTGGAAGAGCTAGAGAAATTACAGGATGAGATAGATCAAATGAACCCATAGTGTAAGTTTTAACTGAAAAATTCTATTCCACAACCAAACCCATTTCTGCTCTCTTTTTATACGTCAAGGGTTTCACAGTACTGTGTAAGCTGCCCGGTATTAGTTGAGTTCCTAGGAGGACAAGGGCCACAAACGAGCTAAGCTAATACCTTCATTAGGGTGTTCGTTTGCTGACGAAATTGTTTCCAATTTGGCCGCGAATAACTGAAGGTTTTAACCAACAAACTAAGGGGGTTACAGTATGAAGATTGTCGTCATAGGCGCTAACGGCATCATTGGTCAATCGATTGTGGCTGAACTTAAAGAGCATGAAGTTGTGAAAGTGGGTCACAGCAAAGGTAACTACAGAGTTGACATTGAGGACAGGGGATCTATCAAGGCCATGCTTGAGAAAGTCGGCCAAGTTGACGCTGTTGTTTCAGCCACAGGAAATGGCGTTTTTGCGTCAATTGAGGAGCTAACCTTTGATCAAATTAAGGCAGCTATCAACAGTAAGCTGTTAGGGCAAATTAATATTTTCCAGATTGGCCGCGCCTATGTTCGAGAGGGTGGCAGTATCACCCTAACTTCAGGTGTTTTAGCTCAACATCCTATGCGGGGCGGTTCTGCGCTGAGCCTAGTTAATGGCGCTATTGAATCCTTTGTAAAAGCCACTGCGTTCGAACTCGACCATAAGCTCCGTTTGAATGCTGTTAGTCCACATTTTGTGAAAGAGACCATGGATATGATGGATATGGATAGCACCAGTGGTATCTCCGCATCGGACACTGCAAAAGCTTATCGTCATGCTGTTTTAACCAAAGAAACTGGACAGACTTTTGATGTAGCAGATTATATATGAGCCTTAAAACTGGAACTTGTTGTGGGGCTTTTTGTATTTGATATGTAGTTTATTGATGGTTGTGTATTAATTGATACACTAGCTTTTTGTGGCAAGATTGATCAAGTCGTGGGCTATTAAAGTAACTGCATAGAATATCCACGTACATGCGATTGACTCCGAGCCGGTAGAAAACACATTTTTCAAGGAGAGCATACAGCAATAGCCTGTACGAAATACGATGATGAAACTATCCCTATTCAATCGCTATACATTTTTTGGCTGTTGTTTACTCACGACTCTCATCAGCCTGCCTTTGCTTTACTCTTACTCCTGGCTCTGGCCTGTGGTCACAATCAGCGGCCTTCTAAGCCTCCTCGGAACTTACGATTTAACCCAGAGATACCACGCAGTGCGTCGCAACTATCCCATATTGGGTAATATTCGTTATCTGGTGGAGCGTATTCGTCCGGAGCTACGCCAGTACCTATTAGAAGGAGAAGAAGACGAGCTGCCTTTTTCCCGGGCCCAGCGCTCCCTGGTCTATGCCCGGGCCAAGAATGAGAATGCCTCCAAACCCTTCGGCACCCTGATTGACGTCTACGAACCGGGTTTTGAGTTTATCAATCACTCCATCCAACCCAAGGAGGTCAGAGAACACCAGGACTTCAGGGTGCTCATAGGGGGGCCACAATGCAGCCAGCCCTATTCGGCCTCGATCTTTAATATCTCCGCTATGAGCTTTGGGTCGCTCAGTGCCAACGCCATCAGGGCCCTGAACAAAGGCGCCAAGCTGGGTGACTTTGCCCACGATACGGGGGAGGGCAGCATCAGCCCCTATCATCGCGAGTTCGGTGGCGATCTGATTTGGGAAATAGGCTCGGGTTACTTTGGTTGTCGAACCCCGGACGGCAGCTTCGATCCAGACCGGTTTAAGGCGCAGGCCCACAACCCGCAAATTAAGATGATTGAGCTAAAACTCAGCCAGGGGGCCAAGCCCGGCCATGGCGGTATCCTTCCCGGACACAAAGTTACTGCTGAGATAGCGGCCACCCGCGGCGTGCCTGAAGGAGAAGACTGCATTTCACCATCCTGCCACAGCAGCTTTTCCACCCCCCTCGGGTTACTGGATTTTATTCAGCAACTGAGAGAACTTAGTGGCGGTAAACCGGTGGGTTTCAAGCTGGCTCTCGGCCACCCCTGGGAGTTCATGGGCATCGCAAAGGCCATGCTCCAGACCGGCATATTGCCTGACTTCATCGTGGTGGACGGCAAGGAAGGGGGCACGGGCGCAGCACCGCTGGAGTTCTCCAATCATATCGGCGTACCCCTGCGAGAAGGACTGCTGTTCATCCACAACACCTTGGTTGGAATGAATCTGCGAGACAAGATCAAGATAGGGGCCAGCGGCAAGATAATCTCGGCTTTCGATATTGCCAGCGTGCTGGCCATAGGGGCCGACTGGGCTAACTCGGCGCGCGGCTTCATGTTTGCGATCGGCTGCATCCAATCCCAATCCTGCCACACCAATAAGTGCCCCACGGGGGTGGCCACCCAAGACAAGTTACGACAACGAGCCCTGGTGGTACCGGATAAAGCCAGCCGGGTGCATAATTTCCACCACAACACCCTTCAAACTCTGGCCGAGATGCTAGCCGCCGCTGGATTGGAGCATCCGCAACAGCTGGAGGGGAAACATCTGGTGCGCCGCACCGGTGGCACAGAAGTGCAGCTGTTTTCGCAAATCCACGTCTTCCTTAAGCCCGGCGAATTACTCAGGGAGCATGACGAGGGGGGCTTCTATGCCCGAGCCTGGCGTATGGCTCGTGCAGAAAGCTTTGACCCAACCGAGAACGATCCGACCAGCAACGATTTTAAAAGCGAGGCCGTTACAGCTGAACTTACATCCAGTTGACCAAACATCATGAGCGCTCGGCCTGTTGTGAAAAAGCTGCGTGGTTATCAACCTGAATCGGGAAACTGCTCTGGCTAATTCATAGAGGGGAAGGGCGCTTACCACTATTCAGTGGACAGCACCGGGATTTAAACCAATGTCCAAATCTGAAAGCATTAATATTCTAAGCAGTCGTACAATGTCTCATCTCTCAATGACGTGCCGTGGTACTGATTCCACACCACGCGAAAATGCGGTGCCAACTGTGTCTGAAAATACTCGACAAGGAAGTCAATCAATACGCGGGTATTGGATAGCAGCATTTTATGGCCGGAGTCATAGACCACTACTGCTCCCAGATCCATATGTCAGTCCGGCAGCATTCGCATCAACTCTCCTCAGCGACTCCCAAGACATCATCAAGCCTTTGTGATCAAACAATAGTTGGCGGGTGGTTCCTAGTAAAAATTATTTCCTTTATCCCCCTGCATCCTACTCTCTACTTAGTTTTGAATTTTGTTAGCGCATCAAGCTAGCAATAATTAAGGCCAAAAACGTTGAATCTTCCGCAGTAGCGGTCATGAGTAAGGCAGGGGCACCTGTGAGAACCACGACATATATTGCACTTTCGTTACTTTTAACTTTCACAGTTCCAATTTCTGCCAACGCCCAGTGGGCTATTCCAGAAATAGGGCCTCCAGCTTATCCCGATACACTATGCAAACAGGCCAAGCCCCATTTCGACAGGCTATATAAAGCACCAGTCGATGAATGCTTTAATGGCATTGGTCAACCCTATCCAGAGTTAGTGAACGGCGCCTGTTCGGCGGGAGAACCTAAACGCAACGGTACGCGGATTTGGGGAATGGCTGAATCTCCCCAATTTTTATATTGGGGAACCGGCAGTAATTTTCTCTGTACCGCACAAGCTTCTCCAACCGCAGTATTAACTCCGCTATTAGCCCCAACCCAGGGTTGGGTGTGCGAGTTTGCCGATGGAATACTCGCTCAGGAAAACCCAAACCTTAAAAACCTTGGTGACTGGCGGGCACCCTCTGCCTACCGCATGGATACTTGCACACTTGAAGTCACAGAAGTTACTCCCACTTACGATCCACTTCTACAGGACATCCTTGGATTACGCTCGGGTGGCTACGCGGGCGACGTGATTTTTCTTGCAGGGCCGGGTGGTATACAGGAGGGAATTGCCGGCGTGGGCGGTGGTAACAGCATTATCATGTTGGCTTGGCAGGCAAGTACCGGACGGTATTTGGGTTCAAAGAAATTTGCTGAATATTCTAATATCCGTGAGTTTCTCAACCATGAGGGCGTTTTATATACCGGTGTGCGATTACAAGAGGATCTTGGCGGATCGGGCCGGGTTCTGCGTTGGATGGGCGATCTCGATGATCCATTCAATTTTGAAGTCATCGGCACTATGGAAAGTACTCCGGCCGACATGACGATACACGACGGACGTATATTTTCGTCTACCTGGCCGAACGGTGATATTGAAACAGGAGAGGTGCAAGCCTACGCCGGGATAGTGATGAGCCCCCAAATACCTTTAGGTGGGTTCATGCCCGGTGATGTCGAAGAGTGGGAGGAAGTCTGGAATATTACCGAGTACGAACCAGACCCTGTCAACGCTCGGGCCTATGCCGGTGGAGATATTACTTCATGGCGTGGGAATCTCTACTGGGGTACGATCAACTTTCCGTTCGCTGGATTCAGAAGCCATGTTCTTGCCTATGGTGAGACGTGGGGTACTCCTATTGGAGAGCTGGACACCATTACGGCAACCCATAGAGCAACAACAGTATTCCGCGGGAACAACTTTGAAGGGGAAGGGCAGCCAAATATTGAAGTTCTCTATGGGTATGAAACGGTTCAGGCTTGGGACCCAGATCTCAACAAGTTTGTGGAAACGCAAACCTTGGCCGGGCCTCCAAAGCTAGGAGGAGCCGGATTGGGCTGGCTGTTTAATGTATACACTTGGCGCTTGGGAGTGACTGGAGACAGTCTGTATCTGGCTACACTGGACGTCAGCTCACTTATACCGAGTGTAATTGATCTTGCGGGTGAGCTTCCCGCGGAATTGCTGATTCTCCTTGAGGATGCGCTATCCAACCCAACAATCTCTGGTGCAAAACTCTATCGTTTTTTCTCTCCAGATCTACAGGCAATCCCAGCCACTTTAAATGGTGTAGGTAATTCGGGCAATTTCGGTTTCCGTACGATGATCAACCACCCAACTTTTATGTGGCTGGGCACCGTAAACCCCTTCCATCTAAATCCCGAAGGGGGTTGGGAGTTGTATCGGTATGCACCGACCACACCGACTACTCCGGTTCAGTAGTAATGAGGGGATGGGGCGAAGTCTGATAGATTCAATTCATGTTTTCTTTAGGTGGGAGCACTACAAGAAATCATCGGCGAGCTGGACTTGATACGAGTTCGGCCAGAGCATCGCAACAAATCGTTCCCACAGGAGGGAGAGACGTGGTTATCGGAAATAGCCGTCAAGAAAAAACTTCAAACCTAGGCCCTGTAAGGGCTCCCACTATATCCGATATTTGTGAATATCGGATATTTTATAAATGAGCTATTTCCCGTATAATTTTCTGAATTCCAACAACAACTTCATATTTCTATGTCTGCCTCCAACCAGCCACCAGCACCAATCATCGACAATCTAAGCAATCTTGAGAATCCGTTCCGCTGCAGTAGTTTTTCTGCCAGCCGTTATCTCAACAAGCAGATTCCAGATGCTGATACCGATCTGGAGTTCACGCTTAAATTTCTTTACAGCTATAACGGTAGCCAGGCAACCTTTAATAGTTATCGGCGAGAACTTGAGCGACTGCTGCAATGGACTTGGCGTGTTGAGGAAGTTTCTATCTTGTCGCTCAAGCGTGAGCATATTGAGGATTTCGTTCAGTTTTGTATTGAACCGCCGATTGCCTGGATCGGCACCAAAAATGTTGCCCGTTTTAAGACTGTAAATGGCGAGCGTGTTGTTAATGCCGATTGGCGGCCATTCGTAGTCAGCGTGTCTAAAGTTGAGTTTCGTTCTGGTAAGACGCCATCACCCAAGGATTTCCGGCCATCTCAGGCTGCCATCAAGTGTATCTTTACAGCGCTGTCTTCTTTCTTCGATTTTCTCTTTCAAGAAGGCTTGGTTCCAGCTAACCCTGTAGCATTGATTCGGCAAAAAAGTAAGTTCGTGCGGCGTGAGCAACAAAGCCAGGTGGTTCGACGCATCAGTAACCTGCAGTGGGACTATGTGCTGGAAACTGCCGAGATTATGGCTGAAATGTCGCCACTTGAGCACGAGCGTACACTATTCATTATGAACGCCCTATATGCCATGTACCTGCGCATCTCTGAGCTGGTTGCGGATGAACGATCTGCGCCTGTAATGGGGGATTTCAAGAAGGATCGCGACGGGAACTGGTGGTTTCACGTCACTGGTAAAGGTAACAAAGGCCGTGCCATTACTGTTTGTGATCAGATGTTGAGCGCTCTGAAGCGCTACAGAAGTCATTTGCAGCTCCCTGCCCTACCCAGTATTAATGAGCAGACACCGCTGGTGCAGAAATCTCGCGGTAAGGGACCTGTTACCAGTACACGCCAAGTGCGGCTAATCGTACAGAACTGTTTCGATGCTGCTTACCAGCGTATGGTTGAGGAAGGTCTAGGTGAAGATGCAGAAGACCTAAAGGCAGCAACGGTGCACTGGCTGCGGCATACTGGTATCTCCGAAGATGTGAAGTACCGCCCGCGAGAACACGTCCGTGATGATGCAGGTCACGCAAGTATGGCAACGACAGATCGGTATATCGATTCTGATATGCGTGAACGACATGAGAGCGGGCGTAGTAAGCGGGTTAAGGAGGTGCTGTGAAACTACTACCCTGCTCTATATTTTAGATTTGGCAAGTCCAATAAATCGGACTTGCTAAAGCATGAGACAATATTAGCTAGCCAGAAAATCAGGCTGATGTAGGCAAAAGTTTTTCCTAGTACTTTATAGGCTATTTTTTAGTCCAAGATCCAAATTCTGTCTGCCTTTAAATAATTTTTTTCAGTACCATCCATAAATACAGTGACAGTTTTATTAGATGAGAGAGCTGTAAGGCAAGTTGAGTAAAAGTAATCTCCAAACTTGTCATTCAAGCCATCCTTGTATTTATAAATAGCACCAGCCGTTTCGGTAATAGTGAAACCAACTCCTTGAGCATCACTTATATCTGCGGGAGTATCAAAATACAATAAAATAAAACCATCCTCATTGACATAACATCTATCAACTTTTCCTGTGTAACGACAAAAACTTCCCTCACATGCTGGTGCTGCAGACCAAGTATATGCACTACTGAATACACATAGAGCAGCAAGGATTCCAAATAAAGAATTTTTTCGGTGGGATTTAGTTACTACCATTTTTCATATTCCTAGCAAACTATCTAACCAAACATCTATATAATAACTTCGAGATAATACACAAAACTTGATTCTTTAAGCAATAGGTAACCTTCAGGAAAGTAGCATTTGGATTTTGCTACATGTAATTGAAGACCGAGAAAGAGTCAACTAATTCATTCTCTTTTCTCCTTAATTTAAATTGGATACTGATTAACTGTTAGTAGATTATCACTATCCGATAGTTGAAGCGGCCTAGTTTTTTGGATATTGGTAGAACTAATATTCACCGTTGGCTGGAAGAAATAGACACTAATAGAGGCTGTTTCCCACTTAATACTCAAAAGAGAAATTGTACGTTCTGGTAGAGCGATTACGCCCTCAGGAGTTAGTGGGAATGTCTATATAGCTTTTTTAAACACCTCAATCTGTAACCAGGAAGACAGGAAGACAGGAAGACAGGAAGACAGGAAGACAGGAAGACAGGAAGACAGGAAGACAGGAAGACAGGAAGACAAAGAGTGGCATTGATGTACCTAGAATTCATTTTCGCCTCAAAGTTATTGAGTTTTTACACGGAATAATGATCCAGACCTGACCAAAAGCATCAATTTTTCAGAAAGCAGTATGTTAAATGGATCTGAATCACTATATTTAAACTTTTCTCACCATGTACAGTATTTCTATATAAGAAACCTGATATCGCTAACTTCACCAAATGATATGGATCACAACAATAATCTTCTAACTGGCACTAACCATGACATATTTGAATCTACCTCAGAACCCTCGGTATATGGGCCAACATCGCTTACACTTAATGGTCGATACGCAGAAAAGTCAATTAAATCTAAAATTTCATCAATGCTAAAGACTTCATTAAATCCATGAACTCCTCCAAACCCATCGCCAAGCGTCGCGCCAAAATATTTATTCCCCTTTGCGACTGTATTTTTCAAATAATCATCGGACAAACCCTTACTACCAGTATCAACCAATTTAGTAAAAGATTCAGAGCCTCTTGTTCGATAAATCACATTATTTGTAAACATTACATTTTCAGCAGGGATATCCGTATTATAACCTCCAAGACCCTGGCCAATGAGCAAATATCCACTATTTATAATAACATTAAGGTCTATTTTAGCATTAACTACCGGACCATAAAAAGGATATTTTGGATCTTTGGGGTTCGATTCACCATCCATAATAGAAAGAGGCGCCTTATCAATTCCCTCCATGTAATTACCCGTTATCGTGTGATCCTCTCCCTGAAATCTAATCCCCTTTGTATTTACGACTCCCTCCCCCAAAAAGATATTTCCTTTCGCCAAATTGTTGTCACCATGCCTAAAAGTTAGCGATCCCATGGAACGAAGAAATGTATTAAATTGTACAATATTCCTAGAGGTCTTTACGCTAATTATTTCTTCCTCACCACTAGCCTCCTCAAACAAATTAAACTCAATTAAAACATTCGTTTCACGGTCTTTACCTTCAACCTCTTGTCCCACCTGAATTGTCTCATATCCATTACCATCACCCCGCTCAATATTGAAAAAATAGTTTCTCCTAATTATATGGTTCATGGGGTCGTTATAAGGCGGCTTTAGCTGCAGTAACTGTCCTTTAGTTTTTTTATTCGCAAACAAGTTATGCTCAACTATAATATCTTTAGCGCTTTCTCTAATCTGCAACCAGGTTCCAGAATTGAGACCATCAAATGTACAATTACGAATTACAATATCTTTTGTATCAATGTGATTTCTGTCATCACCAACGACCAACTTCCCATTATCCTGAAAGTGTATACCATCAAAGACCATACCATCACCAGTAAGGGTGTACTCACCCGTAAAGTAAACCTTATCACGTTCTTTTGGTATGATTAATATAGGGTTCTCCCGCGAAGCATTTGCCTTTAATTTATATCTGCCAGGATATTCACCGGATTCGAGATAAATAGTATCTCCAGGTTTTGTAATAGCTAACCTATTGCTGAGGGTAGCACCAGAATCAACAGTATAAGTCTCGGCATTTACACTTACTGACTTCACCGTACAAATAATCGACATTGAAAATAATACGAATACATTCCTAATCATTTGCGGCCCTTCTACAAATACGGATTAATTTTTAAAAATTTTAAATTTACAACAACCATGAAAGATTAATAGTCTTCCCCCCCCAAAAAATCCTTTCATACACTACTAATATAACTGCGACACAGTATACACTCCTCCCATTATGATTACCAAAATCATAACTGTGATACATAATAGTGGGCATTAGAGTGGAATCTTCCGAGAGTGAGCACCCTACAGTACCTCCTAACAAATAAATCCTAAACTTTAAGGCAACTTCTAAAAGTCAAAGGCTTCCTTTTTATTTGAGTAGCAAGCATATCTGACAAAAGCATCCATTGAGTACCAGATTGTGCATCCATTACGTGCTGCTGCCCATTGAACGAGAGGCAGCAAAAGTGTCAAAATTTCCTATCTTCAAAAGTGAGATGAATTCAGACTTAACTTTTTGAGTTTTCATAGCACATCTAGCTGTCTTGGATATAGTACAACTGTACTTCATCACTACTATATAGACGATGGATACTTCCTCCTAGATCAGCTGATCGCTTGAAGCACCATGCATTAACTTATGTTAAAGAAGATCTAGTAAGAGATATTCAAGATCTCATGATCGTTACAGCCTACAGGTTAAGCATACCGATATTTCTGAAGATGTTAAGCGGCATCCCCACGAGAATGTCCGTGAAGTTACTAGAGCGGCATGAGTGTAGACGCAGAAAACGTGGTAATAAAAAGGAATGGTAAAACTATCCGTCTACTCTACTGGCAATTATACACTATTCTAAGTTAAAAAGATTAAGGTTCTCTAATGAGCTTGAACCTGCAAGATATTAAATGACACCAATGAAATTGGGCCTAGATACTAACTTTCCAAGCCTTACCTTTACTTTGTAAAAGTATATCACTAAATAATATAATAGATAGCAACTTTAACCAAGCAAACTATTTGTGAAACAGAAAATTTACCTGTGCGCCATATGAATAAACTACAGTTACATAATGAATTCAAGCAATATAAAGCCAGCTCAATTTTAATCAGAGTGCTAACTGTTATCTCAATATGTATAGTTATCTCTGCCTGCTCTCAAAGAATAGCTAGCTCAATAGAAAAAGCTGAAAATTTTTCTTTTGTTGACAGAATAACTACCGAGCGCATTGAAGAGCTTGGCTTCAAGAGAACCGAATATTGCTTACCTGATAATAAGAAATGTATTAGCTATTATTACGGCTCACCTTTAGTCGACAACAACCTTAACTACTCTGCAACATTAGGTCGGGGTGACAGAGAGAATATTGTTAAAATTAACTTAAATAGAGACTCCCTAGATCGAAGTTACCATGGCACAGTAGTCTTACTGCATGGATTTCGTACTTCTAAAGAATTCATGCTGAATTCTGCTCTTTATTTTCGCTTTCTAGGGTTTCAGGTTATTGTTCCAGACCTTCTCGGTCATGGTGATACTGGTGGTAAGAAGAAATATGGGGTAGATGATAGCAAATATATCAACTCCCTTATTGACAACCTAGTTGAAGAGGGAGTCATCAAAGACGAAAACATATATATTGTAGGAAGCTCTTTGGGCGCCTTAACGGCCACACATATTTCTTCTTTAAGATCAGACATTAACGGAATCATTCTCTTAGCTCCGATGCCGCAATTTGATGAGGCCGTATACAATTATATGAAGATCGACTACCCCGTGCTTAGCAGGATCATCCCTGAGAGAGACATACGTAAGGGAGCGGTTATAGCTCTAAAAAGAGCTAATATTGATTTGAAAGATACCAACATACAACCCCTCTTAAAAACCTCCCAGACCCCAACACTACTAATACTCTCAAATTCAGACCAAGTTTCTCCATATGCAAATTACAAACAATTGAAGAAAAACAATATCAAAATATTCAAAGTTAATGGCAGATATCACCCAAGTATGAACACAATAGGAGATGTCGAGCATGAAGCGATTATTAAATGGCTCAATACTACTCAATAGCAGTGCCTATACAATTTCGGTTAAATCCTAGATTCTCACAATAACCGACACACTTGGCGATAGCGAAGGAGGCCAGCTGGTTGTAGGCTAGTAAGCTTCCACACAAACAAGCCAGGAACCTCATGGGAACCCGTACCAACCAGCTGACCTTGAAAGAACGATACCAGATTGAGGTCCTTAATGGGCAGAACTATTCAGCCCGAGCCATTGGACTACGCCTCAATAGATCCAATAAGACCATCTCTCGTGAGCTTGGTCGTCGCTGGGCGAATGCAGCTTGAGAGGTGTGCGAAAACGGTTAGTTGTTCAACAATTTACCGCTGGGTCAGTCGACTTAACTGGAGGTCACGTCTGCCAAGGAAAGCCAAACCTTATCAGAAACGGGCAGGTTCCGAGGCAGGCGTAAAGCTTATTCCAGAGCGCATAGATATTGATCAAAGACCTGCGATTGTCGATGAAAACACTGAGATCGGTCACTGGGAAGGCGATACAGTTTATGGTCAAGATGGCTATCTGGTGACACTGGTTGAACGAGTTTCCAAATTATTGCTCACTCGCAGAGTCCCAAATAAGAGCAAGAAAACAGTGAGCCGGGCGATCAAGCAGATGTTGAAGCCATATCAGGCCATCTGTAAAACCATCACCTTCGATAATGGAGGAGAATTTGCAGGTCATCAATCGATTGCGCAGAAGCTAGGATGCAGAATATATTTTGCGAAACCTTACCACTCTTGGGAACGCGGGCTGAACGAAAACACTAATGGCCTTTTGAGGCGCTTCTTCCCAAAAGGAGTGGAAATTGGCAAGATACCAAAAAGCCGTATTGATGACGCAGTGTTTCGAATCAATACTCGACCTAGGAAAGTACTAAATTACTTGAGCCCGCTGGAATTTTTGGCGGGTAAACGTGTGTCACTTATGTTGGCAATCTAGGAATTAACAATTTAGTTATTCAGATGGAGCTTTCTGCTGAGCAAAAAGAATTGAAGAAACTTACAGAGTTTCTGAGAAAACACCCTCTTCAATTTCTTCAACCAAAAAATCAATAAACACCCTAACTTTTGACGTCAGTACATTAGATTTAGGGTAAACAAGCCAAATAGCTGCCTGGTCATCAATTCTGTAATCCGGTAACACACGAATCAATGTGCCCTCTTCTATCTCTGAGTGAATATTCCACAGAGAGCTCATACAAATACCAACACCAGCCTTAGCCGCTATGCGCATGCTGGCACCGTCATCGCAAATAACCCGAGATTTACCATGCGGTGGTGGAAAGGAGCCGGCTTGCTTATCGGTTTCAGAGATCAGCCTTCTGGGTTTTGAATTCATAAAGACTAGAAGCTGATGCCTAACGAGATCTTCAGGAGTTTTTGGAACACCATATTTCTTTAGGTAGTTAGGGGAAGCACATAAAATTCTTTTATCATCCGCAAGCTTTCGGCCAATTAAACTACTATCTTCAACCGCATAATTGCGCAGGGCTAAGTCAAAGCCACCCTCGATTAGATTAACTTGCGTATCCGATAGTTTAAGCTCCACATTCACATCAGGATAGCGCTCAAGAAATTTGGGGAGGATGGGTGCTACAAAGCGCTGCACAAAGGTGCTAGAAGCGGCGAATCTCAATGTTCCACTTACATTTGAACTGCCTTTACCAAGCGCTGCCAGAGCTGCGTCCTCTTGCGCAAGAATCTCCCTGGCGAAGGGAAGGAATTCCTCACCCTCAATGGATAAAGCAACCTTCCTCGTAGATCTATGAAAAAGATCCGCCCCTAATTGGTGCTCAAGCTTTGACAGACGTGCGCTGGCTACAGAGGGGGCTAGCCCGAGTTTACGGCCAGCAGAGCTTATATTGAGCATATCTGCAGCCAGTACAAAAAGCCTGATACCTTTCGTATCCATCCATTATATCCAAAATCAGAATTCTGAATACCTATATACACCATTTATACGGCATTTCCAATGCATTAGGCTGTGTCCCGTCGGTGAGATTTTGTCACCAAGAGCTTAGTGATTAGGAAGGGGTTAGCGAATATCAGTGAGCCAATTGCGCATTTCCACCGAGGTTGTGAGGAAACCTGACCTCAAAAACCTCAGTCATGGGTGGTTGATGGCAATGGCCAAATCCGTAGTGTCAACTTTGATGAAGGGGATGTTTAGTGACTACAAGCCATAAAGACAAAGTTGAGTGTTTTCCTAGCATAAATATTGGCTTCGATAGCGTATTTAAGCCCGGAAAGCTATCTATTGGCTTAGTCGTACCTATTGAAAACTACTCGACAAACTCGATGCCAACAATGGAAGCACATATTGAGAGAGTACGACTCGCTGAGGCGCTGGGATTTAGCGCCATTTGGCTCAGAGATGTGCCATTCAACGTGCCTTCATTTGGTGATGCTGGTCAAGTTTTTGATCCTTTCGTCTATCTTGGATTACTTGCAGGGTCTACTTCAAAGATTGCCCTAGGTGTGGCCAGCCTTATTCTGCCACTGCGTCACCCCGCACATGTTGCAAAAGCTGCCGCATCGGTTGACCTACTTTCCGGAGGGCGCCTTATTCTGGGTGTTGCCAGTGGTGATCGCCCTGAGGAATATCCAGCGATGAATGTTTCATATTCAGACAGAGGAGAGTTATTCCGGGATAGTTATGAATACATTCGCAAAGTTACTGTGCCCTACCCTAAGTTTGAGAATGCCTTTGGAACAGTATCTGGTGAAATGGACCTACTGCCAAAGCCTCAAGGTAACCAGTTACCACTACTAATAACCGGATCTTCCCAGCAATCTCCTGATTGGTTGGCAAACAACGGGGACGGGTGGATTACATACCCACGACCACTTACGCAACAAAAGGACTTTATCGAGCAGCTAAGAGAAAGCAGAGAAGAATATGTATCGAGTAAACCAATCATGGAACCTCTTTATATAGACATTATGGACGACCCCAATTACCTGCCACAACCATTACACTTGGGGTATCGACTCGGCATTAACCAGTTAGGTAGGTATTTGAGATCAAGAGAGACTATTGGCATCAACCACATTGCCCTTAATCTCCGCTTCAACAGTCGAAATGTGGAAGAAACGCTAAAAAAAATAGCAACTATGATTCTTCCAGAATTCAAAGGGTAGGACTAAAAATGGCAAAGACAATTCTGCTAACAGGGGCAACGGACGGCATCGGTTTAGAAACAGCAAAGCTATTAGCATCAAAAGGGCACACTTTACTGCTGCATGGAAGAAGTAAATCGAAACTAAAGAACATCCAGGAGAGTATTTCCCAAGACTATCCAGATACCCATTTAGAGATATTTCTTGCAGATCTTTCTGACCTGTCAGACGTTGAAGCGCTGGCGTCGCAAGTTAAAAGCCGCTATTCGAGTATTGACATACTTATTAATAATGCGGGCGTATTCAAAACGGATAACCCAACAACTGATGCGGGTTACGATATTCGTTTTATAGTTAATGTCATCGCTCCTTACCTGCTAACGAAGCGTCTTTTACCTTTGTTCAATACTGAAGGCCGTATTATCAATTTGTCTTCTGCAGCACAAGCGCCTGTGAGCCTGCAAGCACTCAAAGGCGAGCAGATTCTATCTGATAGCGATGCTTATGCCCAAAGTAAGCTGGCTCTCACCATGTGGACATTTCAACTGGCCAAACTGCTTGATGAGAGTGCACCAGACCTCATCGCAATCAATCCCGCATCATTTCTAGGGAGTAAAATGGTAAAAGAGGCCTACGGATCATTAGGGAGAGATTTAAGTATTGGTGCGAATATACTGGTACGTGCCGCATTAAGCGATGAATTCTCAGGTAATTCTGGTAAATACTTTGACAATGACCTGGGTAATTGGTCTCCACCACACCCCGATGCTCTGGATGAAAGTCTGAATATAGCACTCATCGAAGAAATTATAGATATTGCAGATAAACTGGGAATAAAAGACGCCTAGTTACGAAATAGGACTAGCTCATCATACTAACCAAACTCATATCATTCACCCCAAGTATTTCCGTGAGAACTTTACATGAAAGCAATGATCGTAAACACCTTTGGTGACCCAGAGGTATTTGAAAAGGCAGAAGTCACTAAGCCAACCATTAAGGCTGGGCATGTACTCGTTAAAATGGCAGCGACCAGTGTCAATACAGTGGATACGATGATTCGCCAAATGGGCAAAGGGCTACCAATCTCCCCTCCTGCCCCCGCAATACTCGGTATGGACTTCGCCGGTACTATCGAAGAAGTTGGTGAAGGTGTGAGCGAATATAAAGTTGGCGATGAAGTCTATGGCTGTGCAGGTGGTCTGGCAGACCTACCGGGAACACTGGCTGAATACATGGTTGCAGATGCCAACTTAATTGCATTAAAACCAACCAATTTAACGATGCGTGAGGCTGCAGCCTTGCCATTAGTGGGCATCACTGCCTACGAGGGCCTGCTAAGGGCCGGCATTAAAACGGGCCAAAAGGTGCTTGTCCATGGCGGCTCAGGTGGAGTTGGTCATGTAGCTCTTCAATTGGCTAGACACTTCGGCGCTAATGTATTTTCTACTGGCGGTGGTGAGGCACAATTGAACCTGATTGAAAAACTGGGTGGAATACCTATTAATTATAAAAATGAGTCGGTTGAAGAGTATGTGCAGAAACATACCAATGGTGATGGATTCGATATAGTGTTCGACTCCGTTGGCGGTACAAACATGTCAAAATCATTTGAAGCATCTGCACTCAATGGTCAAGTTGTGTCAACAGTTGCCCTGGTTGAACTTGACTTAACAACGGCACATTTCAAGGGGTTATCTCTACATGTTGTATTTATGCTGATTCCGATGTTGCATAACTTTCACCGCGAAAAACATGGGCTCATTTTAAAGGCCTTGAAATCTATTGTTGAAGAGGGTGAGCTCAAGCCTGTGCTTGACGATACATCCTATAAACTAGAAGAGATTGGCAAAGCTCATGAGCGCCTGGAAAGCGGTAAAGCAATGGGCAAAGTCATAGTCACTATTGACTAGTAAAGTGGATTAGTTCAGCCCAAATCTGCTCGACAATTTTTTAATCGTCAGCGACGCAGCGGCGCCTCGCCTTCGGGGTGTTCGAGGTCCTTTTCGTCGAACGCGTCGTCGGTCAACGTCTTCAGGAACGCCACGATCGCGGCTTCTTCCTCGTCAGTCAGCCCGAGGTTGCCCAGCTCGGCCCGGTTGACGTTCTTAGGGACTTCGGGTTTAGGCCAGCCAGTGATTCCGAAGTTCGGGTCAGTTGCGTCGGGCACTTCACCGAGCGTATCACGGGTGTTATAGAAATGGACGATTTGCTCAAGCGTGGCGAAGACGCCGTTGTGCCCGTAGGGTGGAGTGATCTCAATGTTACGGAGAGTGGGAACCTTGAATTTACCATCCTGCGATCCGTCAGGGTGCTTGGCGGCGATCTCCGGCCGACCGCCCAGGCCCAGGTCGAGTGGCAGGCTGTCGACGCCGTGCAGACCGGCGATTCGCGGATTCACAGGAAGCCCCAGGTTGTCGTAGGTGAAGTCGGTGAACAGGGCATGCGGGTAGTTCGCCGGCGGCTTGCTACTATGGCAGTTGCTGCATTTGGCTTTGCCATTGAACAGTTGGAGCCCCAACTGTTCCTGCGGGGTCAGGTCGATCTTACCCGCGACGTAATAGTCGTACTTGGAGTTAAACTCGGCGAACTCGTCAGTGGGCTCGAAGGACCCAATTGCAGCGCCGAACTTGGGGTAGACCATATCGACCTGTGGCCACTTGAGGTCTACGCCGTAGAGCCGCCGGAAGGCCTCGAGATAGACCGGATTCTCTGCGAGGCGCGCGAGCACCGCCTCTTTGTTCGGCATGGCCATCTCCAGCGGGTTGAGTGGCGGTCCGATTGCCTGGTCTTTGAGCGAGTTGGCCCGGCCATCCCAGAACTGCCCGCCGACATAGGTCTGCTTCTGCTCATCCCAGTGGAACGGGGGGCTGAACGTCGCGTAGGCGGCGGTCAGGGCGTTGCGCGTGCCAAATTTCCCGGGCTCGGACCCGGGGGAAACCGGCATGCTTACCGGATCGGCGACACTGCGTGGATCGGCGAAACCGGCCGAGTGCGCGTGACAGGTGACGCAGCCGGTGTTACGCCTAGCCGAGATGTTCAGGTCGTTGTAAAGAAGGAATCCCAGCTCAACCCGATCGGGGAGCGTGGTATTCTGCTGCGGCGGAAGCGCCGCTGGTTTCTTGTCTGGCGTGGTGGCCGTTTCCCCCGTCAAAGGGAGGACAAAGATCGAGAAGGCGATCATGGCGCCGGCCACGATCAACATACCCAGCCCCCGCGCCTATTAGCTTTAATTCTCATGCCGTAATCCTCATACTCTGTATGCTGCTTTACAGCAGATTCTCTCACTGAAGCTACAATTTCGCTTCTTCCCTTCTTTTCAGAGACACCGAACATCTTAATCTTATCCGCTGTATACATTGTCGTTACATTACATAGCACCAGCTTCAACTGCTCCTTGGAAAGATCAGCGTATTTTGAAAAAACACTATGAAAAATCTTGACTCTTTACTCATGAGTTAAGAGTCAAGATTTCAAGTAATAGTTTACCAGGGAGCCAGTGGTTCACTATCTATCTATCTGTCTATTACTTCTATTGAAGACCCTGCAAGTCCCACAACGAGTCTATTAGCTACTTTAGATTATAGATTTCCTATAAAGTGGCAATCAGACATATTTATTTGCAATTCAATAATCTATGGTGGCCTAGCCTCTCCAAAAAAATAGCTCAGGGGCTTGGCGCAAATAAATCAGAGTGCCTGACTCAAACCACCGTTAGTAAGTAAATTTAAACGCCTACTCCAGTCCTTTTGCCCCACTCTGATGTGTTCAACTCCAACCAGACACTTCTTTAAACACATTTCTCAAATTAGATGGTGCTAGCCCCCCCAGTGTTGTATATATTCTGCGTGGGTTGAAATAAGCAATATAGGTTCTCACATCTGCTATCGCATCCTCTCTTGTCGGATAGAGATTTCCCGTTAACCACTTTACATCAGACTGCTGAAGAAACTTTCAGTCGGTGCCTTGCCCCAACAATTCTCCCTTACGGCTCGTTGAACACACCATTCCATACTACCTCAATAACGTTTGGTAGATATGGCTGGCATACTGACTGCCACGATCAGAGTGATGCAGGAGACCTTTTTGGGTCGTACGCAAATTGATAGTCATCATCAACGCACGACTTACCAAGACCGTTTCCATGTCCAATTTAACTAATTACAAAAATTAATAAGAGTTAGTTTCTAAAAATTTTTTAACACCTCCCTGTCGCCAAACGATAAATTAATTTTTGCCACATAGAACAAAAACAAAATAAGTCGCCGATTCCACTAGGGCTGAATGTTGCCCCTCAAAACGATCGACTAACATCCAGTTCTGATCTTTTTACTCAAGAATTTTTGTTGAATCTCTCAGTATATTTGGAAGAAATCGCATTTCATTAGAAATAGTTTTAAAGCAAAAGGATAAGCTGGATAAACGCTATGAATAAACGTCGAAAACCCGGTAAAAAATTGCAATCATGGCATCTGATAACACTATTCACCGCCTGCCTCTTTGGAAAAGCCTATGGATTTTCCCTGGCTACCGAAGCCGATTACTGTAGTGTGCACTTGGCTGAGTGTGGAGTGATTCGTGGAGAAAGTGGGGAGACCATTGATTGCGGTAGCTGCTCTAATGGTGAGAGTTGCATGGCCAATCGCTGCGAGGCAGCCTGCTCTCTCGATCAAACTGGTAAAGGTTCTTTTGATGGCCTCTTTGCTTATGTCCCGAGCCAAATTAGCAATACAGATTTATCTGGCAATGGGCACTCGGTTCAAACCACCTATACCGGGATACAACCTGATGACGGCGATGATTTCCCATTCATAAGCCGTACAGATATGACCACAAAAGCTATTGCGCTGGACTTTGGCAATAGCAGTACTGGGCTACCTTTAACAGTTTCATTTAAATATATACCCTCTCAAGCGTTACAAACCAATACGCTGATTAGCTCCAGTAGCTTAACGGTCATCGAACGACAGGGAATCATCTCTACACAACTCCATGGCGATGATGATATCGAAGTCATCAATAACGAAAGTATTTCAAAAACCTATAGCTGCAACCAAGTCACTGCGGTAATCGAATCGGATATGGTGACCACCTATTTCAATGGCAATGTAATACAACATAATGTGGATACGAGTGGTGTAGATATATTGGCTGGCGTAATGAATATTGGCCCTTATACAGGCAAGATCTGGGATTTGCGGGTTTTTAACCGCGCCCTTTCTCCTGGCGAAGCCAGTAACCTCGGCGAGGATTGTGATGATAATGGTAGCCGGGAAACGCCTTTTGAAGGATATCCTAACTATCTCTGCGCGGTGTACCAATGTATCTGGTGGCCCAATGATGTAGAAACCTCCGATGCATCTCTTCAATACCAGGTGAATGCCCATGATATGACCTGGGAACACAATGTACTGGCCACTGGTATGCACATGCACGGGGATCTCTGTGGTGAATATGAAAAGCCACGCGACTTACAACTAACGGAAGCCTATAGAAATTCCTGGGTAAACAATTTCAACAAAGACAATCCTTGGAATAATTTTGTCCTACATGAAAACTTCCATTCTTATCAGACCCGCGCCGGCGGCGGCAGTAAAATGCTACAGGAGTCGACTGCGAACTGGGGGGCCTATTCACAAAAACCAGGGCATGACGGAGTAAACCTGCTGGGCATGTATACCTTACAGCCACACCAACCACTCCACACGGATCAAAGTTCACCATTGGAGGAAGGCATCATAGATGCCTATAAAGGTGGCCATCAATATGGTGCCGGTATCTATGAATTTTATTTAAGTGAATACGTTACCGACCGAAAAATTATCGGTGATATTTATAATGACGACCGCCGTTACTCTGCCCCTGTAGCCGCCATGTACGATCTGGTGGCTCAGGCAGGTTACGATATGCGTGAGGTATTTTCAGAGTTTGCTGCGCGTACGATTACCTGGGATTACCCTGAGTATGGTGAGCAGTGGCGTCAGGCGGAGGTGGATTCCTATGGTCGCATGGTGAGTCAACAGCCTGACGATTTACCCGATGAAGAAGTCGATAATAAAATCTCAGAATTCTATGATGTTGAGGGGACCAATGGGCAATGGGTTGCAGTACCCGAGCGGTATCGCCCTGGCAGCTGGGCATATAACGCCTATGAAGTGGAAGTCTCGCGTGATGAAAACTACCTCATCGGTGTACGACCCTCAGTCACAAACCCAGAATATGCCGAATTCCGGGCGCAGGCAGTGGTTTATAACGAAGAATCTAATGAGCGGCGTTATCACCCAATCCCAGTTGTTAGCGCTGGCGAGGAAGGCACTGTTACTGTGCCGGTCAGTAGCGGGGAAACCCTATACCTGGTGGTCGCCAGCACTCCCTCGCAAAAATTTACCGACTGGGATGCCTACCGCTACGACTATCTGATTGAAGTCGGTGCCACTGGTGGCAACGACAACAACGGCTTGAACTGGGCCTATTATGAGGGCCAATGGGATCAACTGCCGAATTTCACTCAATTAACACCCGTTGCCACAGGTACCTCGACCAATATCGATATCAGCCAGCGCAACCGCAACGACTTTTTTGGCTTCCGCTTTGAAGGTGAGATTCAGATCGATACTGCCGGAACCTATACCTTCTACACCAATTCTGATGATGGCTCGCGCCTCTATATCAATGGGCAGATGGTAGTCGACAACGATGGGGAGCACCCTGTTCAAGAGCGCTCTGGACAAATCGAACTGAGTGCAGGGCGGCATGCACTAGTGGTGGATTTCTTCGAGCATGGGGGCAATGAAGTGCTTGAAGTCAGCATCGAAGGGCCGAACATCAATAAAACCCCCCTACCCGATGATATTGTCTATTCCGGCACTGATGGTGGCGGTTCTGGTGACACCAGCGGTGTTCTTTATGAATACTTTGAAGGCTCTTGGAATTCTCTGCCTGACTTTTCACAACTGACCGCCGTTAAGAGCGGTACCACAGCTAATTTCGATATCAGCCCCCGAGATCGCGATGATGAATTCGGTTTTCGATTTGAGGGTGAGATTCAGATCGACACAGCGGGGAGTTACACATTCTATACAAACTCGGATGATGGTTCGCGTCTCATTATTGATGGCCAAACCGTGGTGGAAAATGATGGCGTGCATGCGCCGCGTGAAAACTCTGGGCAGGTTGATCTGACCAGTGGTCGTCACTCAATTGTGGTGGAGTTTTTTGAGCTTCACGGCGGCGAGGTGCTTGGGGTCAGTCTCGAAGGACCCGGAATCGACAAAATGGCCATTCCCAACACCCTACTCTTTACCGGTGAAGATGGTGGCGGCGGTGGTTCCGACAACACGGCCCCGGTAGCTGATGACTTGATGGTTACCGTGAACCAAGATAGCTCGATCAATATCACCCTTACGGCTACAGATGCCGATGACGATACGCTCGCATATTCTGTGGTTAACCCACCCTCCCACGGCGGCCTAAGTGGCCAAGCCCCAGACTTGGTTTATTCACCGGCTAATGGATATAGCGGTAATGACAGCTTTACCTATAGCGCCAATGATGGCAGTGAAGACAGCGAGCCAGCTACGGTCTCGATAACGGTCAACCCTGTTGGCTCAGTAACCCCGGCCAAACTGTATTTGATGGCCGGACAATCCAATATGGTTGGTCATGGCAGCAACAGTGAGCTGGAGATTATTGACCCCGCTCTGAACATTGCGAGGGATGACGTCTTTATCAAAGCGATGATCAGCCCCAACAAGGCCCTGGGAGCGCTTCAGCCTGGTTATGGTTACGGCAATGGTAATTTTGGAGTCGAACTCAAAATGGGCCATGTGTTGGGCGATGTTCTGGATGAAGAGGTAGCCATGTTCAAAGCCGCTCAAGGTGGCACCACTTTGGACAACCCCGATCACTGGCGCCCACTGGCGTATGGCGGCAACGAAGGCAACCTGTATGACCAGATGATCACCGGCTTTGCCGCTTTCCGGTCGAACGAGTTAGCGGATATCGATCATGAATTAGCCGGCTTCATTTGGTTCCAAGGTTACAACGATACTTTTGGTACTGAGGATAATTATGAAAATCATCTTCGCAATCTACTGACGTCGATTCGTAATGATCTTGGCCAATCAGATCTGCCGGTTATCATCGTACAAATTAACGATAACCGCGGTGCAGCCGGTGAGGTAGTCATGGAAGCTCAACGGGTTGTTGCTGAAGAGGACCCGAATGCCAGCTTGGTCATATCCAGTGATTTAAGGCCTTACTATCACTACGGTAATGACAGTTATGTGGTGATTGGCGAGCGGATAGCCCAAGCGGCATTGCCACAGCTGGGGAGAGCAGCGGCAGTCGGTGACGAGTACACGGCAGCCCCGGATAACACACTGAATGTGGACCAATCACAGGGTGTTTTGCACAATGATTCAGGAGATGGCTTGTCGGCTGAACTAATCAGTACAACCCAGCATGGCAACTTATCTCTCAATGGGGATGGTAGTTTCACTTATACCCCCGATGCGGATTATTTCGGGCCCGATCAATTTGAGTATCGTGTGCAAGCCAACGGCTTAGCAGGCAATACTACTAAAGTGAAACTCTGGGTTCGCGATGAAAACGACCCTCTCACCCTGCATTACACCTTTGATAATTATTCCGAGGACTCGACCACGGATGATGCAGCTGGTATCAAAGCACGGGTCATCGGAGACGGGGTCAGCTTCGGCCAGGCCGGCTACGAGGGCTCAGCAGCCTATTTCAATGGTGAAGGCGTTCTACATTATTGGGAGACCTACCCCATTGTTGACTTCCTCAACCTCCACACCAGTCAGGATTTCAGCTTTGCCATTTGGGTGAAAACCGATACCTCAGTCACTGAAGAACAAATACTGATCTCCAATAAGTATTACTATGGACGAAATGGCGGCTTTGCTTTCACCACGTCCAGCAACGGTAGCATCAAAGCGTTAATCAGTGCCCAGGATCATGACAATCACAGCTACAACACCGTACGTGTCGAAGCCACTCAAGGGGTTATTGATGATGGTAACTGGCACCATGTCGCCATGGTGGCCGATTTTTCCAGTGAACAGTTGACGCTTTATGTCGATGGAGAGGTAGTTGGTCAGGGAGACCTGAGTGCCCTGGTCGGTGAAATCAATCAATATGAATCTGTCATAGGGGATGGTTCCGGCGGAGGTGACGGTAGCTCACAAGGTTTCCAGGGTTACCTGGACGATCTGCGTATCTATCGCAAAGCCCTAACAACCCAGGAGGTTGCACAACTGGCGGACGTGGAAGACGGAGGTAATGGTGACGGCAACGGCCTCAATTACGCCTATTACGAAGGCAGCTGGAACGAATTACCGGATTTCACCCAGCTAACTCCCGTTGCTACGGGTACTACTGCCAACATTGATATGACATTGCGCCAGCGCGATGATCTATTTGGTTTCCGCTACGAAGGTTATATTCAGATTGATACGGCTGGTACTTACCGGTTTTACACCCGGTCCGATGATGGCTCACGCCTCATTATTAACGACCAGGAGGTGGTAAGTAATGATGGTATTCACGGGCCCGCCGATCGCTTTGGAGACATTAATCTCGGTGTTGGCCGACATCATATAATCATCGAATTCTTTGAATACTATGGCGGCGAACTGCTGGAAATGAGTTACGAAGGCCCGGGAATTACAAAGGTAGCAATACCCGATAATGTGCTTTTCCTAACCGATGACTCCAGCTCAGGCACAGTGAACGATGGGACCTATGTAATCGTCAATGCCGCCAGCGACCGTTGCGCAGATGTTACCGGGGCGAGTAATTCCAATGGAGCAGATATTATTCAATGGGATTGCCACGGCAACAACAACCAACGATGGCAAGTTACACAAGTTAGTGATGGCCTTTGTACCCTCACCGTACTCCATAGTAACAAGCTGATGACAGTGGAGGCTGCCAACGATGCTGAAGGTGCCAATGTGTATCAGTGGGAGGCCATTGACGATAACAGCCAGAGGTTTTACCTGGAGCATCAGGGAAATGGCTCTTATCGAATCCGGCCAGCACACTCTAACCTATGTATCGAAACAGCATCAATCACAAATAGAGAATCCCTTTATCAGGGTGCTTGTGATGCTAGCGATGGAGAATACTGGGTATTCGAGAGTGATTAACTAGCACCATTAATAGAAAATTAGTAGATAATAAGAGCAAAAAGCCAGGGGGATTTTTCTCCCTGGCTTTTTGCGTATTGGATCAATTGTGGGCACCTCTAACTGGGCAAATATCTTACACCAGAGCATCAACAATCAACGTTCTTGACTCTTCCTCAGAGTTCACAACACTTCGCTGAAGTTTGAATAAAGGAAGAGATAACATGGCTGACATGTAAACCAATACCAAGAGAGCGGAAAAAAGCATTCCACCAGTAATGACCGCTGCAAGGCCTCGATATATCGCTGCGCTATCACCGGGATTCAGAACCAGAGGCAAGTTGCCTAATATGCACGTTATGGTAGTCAGCATTATCGGGCGAATACGCAAGTTCACCGCGTTTTTAATCGCCTCAAATTGATTTGCACCGGCATTCATTGCCACCTGATACTGGTTAACCAATAGAATAGAGTTATTCACCACGAGCCCCATCAGCATTACAAAACCTATCATCGTAATAACATCGAGGTTCTGCGTCACAAATAGGTTAAGGAAGCTAAGGCTCAACATACCACCAGCAAAAGATAAGGGGATCGCGAGTAAAACAGCTGCAGCCAACTTAATAGAACCCAAGGTAAAGGACATGATCATTCCTAATATCACTAAAGCAGCAAAAAATAGATAGAGGAACTCCTGAAGGAACACCTTAAGCTCATTGGCACTACCACGAAACTGAACGTGCACCCCCTGATACTCACCGGTACTCATAAAGCGTTTGACGCTTCCACTGACACTGTCGACAAACTCTTTCATGGCGATTTCTGCAGGCGGTGTTAGGTTCAAAGAAACACTAACATCCTGGTCGACACGAAGAATGTTATCTGGGGCCAGGGTAATTTTTGCTTCAGTCAGTTGACGTAGAGGAACCAAGCCATGCCCTCCAATCATTATCTCCGTATCAAGAAGCTGCTTAAGATCCCTGGGCTCTCTAGACTTCAAATAGAATGGGAGCGTATTAGTCCCTGTATAGAAATTTCCCAGATATACCCCATCGGTTAAGGTTACGAGATAACGATTGAAGTCCGATAGACTCACTCCAAAATGTATAAGCTGCTCCTGATTTGGCTGAAATTCAATACGCACCCCGCGGTCATTTAGCGCTGTGCCTTCCTGAATCTGGGCATTTGGAAACTCAGACCTTAGGTGAGCCAATAATTCTCTTCCCACAGACTGTAGGACTGGAAGTTCTGCGCCCTTCACATCTAACTGGCTAACCCGACTATTAGGCATCGCAAATTGCAGTAACTGGCCTTGACGGGTAAATATCCTTGTGCCGACCAAATCATGCACAACCTCTGTTTCGACCCAATTCTTGAATTCATCAAACTCCCAATCCCCATGAGTATAAAAATAGAGATTACACATAGCTGGATAGCACATGATTCCATAGGTAGAGATCTGTGAACTTCGGGCACCAATCTTTCGTTCAATCCTATTCTGGATAATCTGGGCTGCTTCCTCTTCAATAACATCCAAAGCCATGGGCTCTTCAAAATTGATATAAGTGGAAACCATTGCCTGTTTGGGCTCTGGCAATACATCAATAGGGGGAGCTGCAACATAGGCAACGAAGAGTGCTACAGGTACACAGAGCAATAACACTGCATAAGCCCATTGCCGACGCGTTGCCGGCAATACCGACCAATTTATAAATTTCGATAGTAGTCGATTGGACTCATTACCCTTCTCTCGAGAAGCTTTTACTGATAAGCCTTTCAAGGTATACCGTGCTATCGCCGGCAAGAGAACCAGAGCGAACAACAATGAAGCCAAAAGTGCACTGGAGATAGTGAAGGCGAGATCCATAAACAATTGCCCAGTGGGCGATTGCATGGCGAGGATTGGCAGAAACACGATGACACTGGAGATTGTCGAAGACGCCAATGCACCACTGACCTCTTGAGTCCCTCTGCGAATACTTGGTAAAAGTCCCAAACCCTGCTGCCGTAGCCGCTGGATATTCTCGACAACAATGATAGCGGCATCAACCAACAACCCGATGGATAGAGCTACGCCGGCCAAAGAGATGACATTCATACTCTTGCCAGCTATGTACATTCCAAGGGTAACAAGAGCAACGCAAACCGGTATGCTGAGGAAAATCAGGAACAGAGTCCTTAGATCTCGCAAAAACCAATACAGGACAAGGCAAGCCAGTAATGCTCCCACTAGCAGGCTTCCGTAAACAAGCATTAGAGAGTTACGTATACTCTTTGAGTCATCACGACTAAACGCTACCTCCATTCCTAAATTCGACAAGTCTCCACGATTCAACTCATCGATCACCTGCTTGATGCTATCGATGGAATCTAAAACGTTGATATTCTCTGCCGGTTGTAAGTAGAAATAGAAAGCTCGGTTGCCTTGAAGCGCAAAGTAATTCCAGTCGGAAACCAATCGAGTATGGACTGAGGCAATATCCCCCAGTTGAATAATGTGTGGCCCCCTGCTGGCAATCGGTATATTGCGGAGTTCATTCAATGGTACATGGCCATTGAAATGCAGCCCGTATTCTTTGGAACCAATTTTCAGGCTTCCACCGGACCGGTCTACCAGATCATTGAGACGGGATTGCACTTCATCTATGGTCAGTGAATGGTTGGCGAGCTTGACCGGTTCAAACTCGATATCGACACGCTGCTCCATGGGCGTGCCTGCGACTATCACCGAGGCGACACCAGGGACTTTACTAAATGCGGGTTGGATATGGTCTCTAAAAGCCTGGATGAGTTCAGCTTCACTAGCCGAAGTTTTCGAATAAAGGAAGAAGCTGGCTAGTGTAGCGCCCGCACCATTACTGAAGTTAAAGACACGAGGTAGCGGTACGTGTGAAGGCCAGTTTGGTACCTGGTTCATGCGCGAGAGCACATCAATATACACCTGCTCCATATCGGCATCTAAGTGAAAGGTCATGGTGGTCCAGGCAAAACCGTTGGACGTATTGGTCTGAATCTCCTTGAGATGCCCTATTGAAGATAACTCTTGTTCCAAGGGAGCAACAAGAGCTTGTTCTATTTCACTCGCTGTCTTACCAGGCCAGGATGTTGCGAGAGCAATTTGGGGGCGATCAATGGCCGGCAATAGTGCATTGGGCAATTTAAGACCAGCGGTAATTCCTAGAATAACTAATAAGAAACCGCAGCTTATGATTACCGCGCTGTATTTCTCCAAAAGCTTCATGACTGTGCCTTATTCACCGGTATCACATCCTGATCTACCTGCAAGCCTTCATGCCCAACCACAACCAATAAATCACCGGGTTGGATTTCTGACTGGACAACGAAATAGGAGTCCAAAGTGTCGAGTATTCTTACTGGTACCTTATGTACTTTATTCTCCCCATCGACAGCCCAAACTTGATGTGTATTGCCTTCAAGCTTGACGGCATCTGATGGGACCCGGGTAATACTCTCGTTTTGAAATGCATTTTCAGCTCTTTTGAGCATAGAAACCTGGAAACGCTGTCCCACTAATAACGATTGGTACTGATCTCCATTACTTTCAAAATAGAGCGTTAAATTTTGAGTATCAGTTTCTACCGTTACGCCAATATCACGTAAAAAGATCGGCTCACCCTGAAGATGGAATTCAAACTTTTCTATTGAGGAGACTTCAGGCGCTTGATCTTGGGGAACCTTGCACTCCAGTTGCTTCTTTTCCAGGGGTAACAATTGCGCAATTCTCTGGCCGGGACTTAACCTCTCACCTGGGCTAGCAATCACTTGTATCACTTGACCATTAAACGGCGCATAGTGTTTCAGATGTTCTAGGCGATATTCACTGGTTTGTAATTGCTGTTTCAATCGCTGCCTATTCAGCCGGTAGGTATTGACCTGAAGTAGCAGCACACTCAGCTGGGATTGAGACACCATCTCACTTTGTCTTAAGGTCTCAAGCCTCGCCAATTCGTCTTTTGCATGTTTAAGTTGCGCCTCTACAAGCTCAAGATCGGTGCGAATGACCGCAATCTCACTGTTTAGGTAATAACCATCCTGCTCCGCCACCAAATCACCGGCTTTAATCGTCGAACCGACGGGCTTCACAGTAGTCAATTCAGCTTGATTATGGCTGGAAACTTCATGTAAAAACGGTACGCTAACTGTACAATAAAGCGTGGTCTCCACGGCTTGCTGCCACTCCAAAGCCTTCTCTACAATGACACGCTCCTGACCAGCCGCATGCACAACCATTGAGCCCAGAGCCAATGTGATTAGCCAACAGCCTGTTTTTATTGGTTTGACCAGTGCAATATTCCTCATTCGTGTTCCTTACGAAAAAGTCAAATGAATTGAGTGGCTAAAAAACGTGTTCTCAAGATTGCCATCTTCACAGAGAGTTGTCTTTGGCTATTTACCTGTAATTTGTACCAGATACGACTCTTTCGCTTACCTATATCTACACCATAATCGAATATCCGCGATTAAAAGACTTGAAAGATTTTGTTGTTTTTTTAGGCTTGTGAAGATTGTCTGTCATCAAATTTAAAAGTGTCCAACAGGCTACTCTTATTTCAGGTACCCAATTTCGGGAATACTGTTAAAACAATCCCATTTATATCTTAGTAGTAAGAATTTTCGTAGATTTAACTTGGCTGTCTCTTAGTTTACCAATAGGCTACTTCCCATACTTCAAGCCTTCCTACATGAAGGTTTGAGATCGGTAATTCACTTTAACGGTCAATTAAATAAAACATATCTATTTAAGATAAAAGGAATAATCCACCAACAAATAGGTCAAATATGTTCTTGAGGTTACTCTCTACCATCGTCTTACTGCTTTCACCGATCTATACAACCGCGAACAGCGCCACAAATGTTGGAGTCGCAACCCTAAATTATATTGATACCAGCAGGCCATCCTGGGATGGAGAGGGAAAGCGGCCTGTCACTTCTCACTTGTTTTACCCTACCGCCGAAGCTCATAGCGAACCTTTGTTACTGGGGCAGCCAGGTAAAGAGCTATTCAATGCTGGAGAGGTGGCTTGGGCAGCTAAACCACTTTTCAATGAAAAGATGCCTTTAATACTGATGTCCCATGGAACAGGTGGATCTGCCCTACAAATGCTCTGGATTGCCCAGCGCTTAGTCGAAAACGGGTATCTGGTGCTTGGCGTCAATCATCATGGTAATACCGCAATAGAGCCTAAAAAATACGCTGCGGGTTACACTTTATGGTGGGAGCGAACACGCGACCTCTCTTTTTCCTTAAATTCTATCCTGAAGGATGAGAATTGGTCACAGCATATTGACCCCAGCAAGATAGGCGTTGTGGGTTTTTCTTTAGGTGGTTATACCGCACTCTCTGCTATCGGAGGCATCACAGATAGATCACTGTTCAAGGATTTCTGTCATAGCCAGAAGAGAGATTTTACTTGTGAGGGACAGGCAGAGTTCCCAAATATCAACGAAGCCTTCAAAAAGGTGGAGAATAATCCCTATATAAAAGTTTCCCTCTCAGAACACGGAAGTTCCTATAAAATCGATCAAATTTCCGCAGCTTATATTCTCTCCCCAGCTGTCTCCCAGGCTCTAACCCAGGAAAGCCTAATGGAGATCTCTGTTCCAGTATCCGTTGCCGTCGGTTCTCTCGATAGCGTTGCACCCAGTTTGACCAATGCCCATAGGATTGCATCTTTGATTTCAGGTGCTGAATATAAGGAGATAGAAAAGGCGAGCCACTACACTTTCCTATCTACTTGTACCCCTCTCGGCAAAAAGTACTTAGAAGGGCTTTGTGAAGATCACAAGACCCTTGATAGATCACAAGTTCATGAGAGCCTGAGCCTGGATATACTTAAGTTTTTTGATCAAAAACTTAACCGCAAAGAGAAACAAACAATGGCATCCTATAAAGAGCATTAACTTTTTGTTCTCATCACTTTTGTTCACATCATTCTAAGAAGTGGGCTTGCAATATACTCTAAGAGTGATTGCAGCCCATCAATATTAAGAGTACAGGGGGGCATAGTTATAGTGGTAAATGTCTCAATAGATACTTGACCAGATATTTAATAACTATGGAGCTAAACGGTTTTAGGAGAGCAAATATCCTCTACTGCCATACCAATAGCAAGTAAATCTAAATCTTCACCAGGCAGACCATCAAGTTCGAGTCCTATGGGTAAACCAGTTGTTGTGCTCTCCAAGGGAATGCTAAGACCCGGAGCACCCCAGACGGACGTTGCTGCAATATTTCGCTCATACACTTGCAGCGTTGGTACTGACACCCCATTAATATTGATCGACAGCGATGAGGTCGCAATTGGCTGAGCCTCAATGGATGCCGTAGGGAAAATTATCGCATCAACGCCTTTGCGTTTTATAGCATCAAGATATTTCTGCTGTACTTTCGGCAGTTTACTCAAAGCGTATTTATATTGCTCATCTGTTGGTGCACTGCGCCCAATCACCGATTCCTGGTATATCTCTTTCACATCTGCACTGGCGATACTGTCAATTAACTGCTCAAGGGTAGTATCAGGTTGGTATTTCTGTAAAAAAGTGATCATTGCCGACTTCATTTGGTGATAAGCGATTGGGTAGCCTATGTCGAAGGCAGAGTCTACTAACTCTGTCAAATCTAACTTCGTTAATGTCAAGCCTGCTTTTTTCAATCGCTCCTGGGCTAATTGGAAAGCGGACTTCACTCGGGGAGAAAGGTCAGCTGAGTGGGGATAGGCAACGCCAAAGTGTAAACCCTTAAGCTCTTTTCGGTTAGGCAAAGAGGTTTTGTTCATTATTGCAAATAGATAGGTCACATCTTCTACAGTTCGCGCCATGGGGCCTACAACGTCGAATGTTGGAACCGAAGGGACAATGCCAGCCTGACTTAAAGCGTTTGTGGTGGGGCGAAAGCCAACAATACCCGTCAGTGCTGCGGGCAATCTTACGGAACCTGCCGTGTCCGTACCTAGCCCAGCAGGTACTATACCGGCAGCAATCGCAGCTGCAGTGCCTCCCGAAGAACCACCTGGAAAGCAGGTTAAACCCATAGGGTTCCTTACTGCACCAAAAGCCGCATTATTTGAAGTCACACCAAATGCCAACTCATGCATATTTGCCTTGCCCACTATAATGGCATTCGCATCGATTAAAGAACGGACAACAGGCGCTGAGTGGCTGGCAATGAAGTCTATACCGGGTGTACCAGCCGTTGTATGCATGCCTTTCACATTGATATTGTCTTTGATTGCCAAAGGAATGCCGCTGAGTGGCCCTAAAGGTGCTCCTTCAGCCACCAACCTATCGATATGCTGTGCTGCAGCTAATGCTTTTTCTTTATCTAAGCTAATAAAAGCATTGAGGTTCTCATCGGCGCGAGCTTTATCCAAAGACTCTTCAATCAATGTAGTTGACGTCAACTCACCAGCACGGATTTTTTCGGCAAGTTGTAAAATAGATTGTGTCATTTATATCTTCCGGCGTGAGGCATGCTCACCATGTGTACTGACGGCCCGTTCTTTCTACACTTATCGCCAATGTATTTTCAACACCCACATTCATCAATGTAGTGCCAATTAAAATTGGCTATTTAAACATTCACAAATCATATGCTACCTAAGCGAAACAAACTTATAGAAAATTTTAGCCAGACTATTGTTAGATATAACAAATCACTAAGCGACCCCTTCACAATGCTACCTCTTCAAAATAAACGTATCCTTTCATTTGAAACCTGGGGCGCAGGTTCCTTTCATGGCACACTGTTAGCCATGTTAGGCGCAGAGGTGATCAATATTGAAGATCCCAAACAAAACGGTAATCCATTAAGAAGGATGGGCGCATTATTTTTTGATGAAAATCATGCAGATAATGAAAGCGCCGAAACAACTCTTCACAATAAGAAAAGCCTGGCACTGGATATACGCACTCCAGAAGGTAAAAAAGTCTTTCATGAGCTTGTTAAAAACGCGGATGCCGTTATTGATAATTTTCGAGGTTCATTACCTGAAGCGCTGGGTGTTATTTATACGGAACTGAAAACAGTCAATCCTAGAATCGTTTGCACTCATCTCTCTGGATATGGCCGAGATAACAATAGAAAGAGCTGGCCTGGCTATGACTTCCTGATGCAGGCCGAGACAGGATGGATGTCAGTTACCGGAGATCCAGGATCCATTCCCACTAAAGTCGGAGTCTCAGTGGTCGATTTGCTGGGCAGCGTCTATTCAGCTCTATGCACCGTTTCAGGCCTGTTACGTACCGAAATCACTGGTAAAGGCGGAGATTTTGATACTAATCTCTTTGACATTGCCCTGAACTGCCTCTGCTATCAAGGCTTATGGTTCCTCAATGAGGGGATAGTACCCAAAAAGCAACCTCGCTCCGCTCACGCGTCACAGGCGCCCTCCCAATTAGTGAAAACTGCTGATGGATGGTTTTATGTTGCCTGCCTGACTCAAAAATTCTGGGAAATACTTTGTTCGGAATTAGGCGATGAATCCCTCAAGAAAGATGATCGTTTTTCTACGAATGAGGACAGAATGCGACATAGGGAAGAGTTAACAAAAGCCCTTGATTCTATCTTCAAAAAGAAAACCTGTGCTCAATGGGCTGAGCAAATGGAGGGCAGGGTTCCCTGTGCACCTGTCTACGATATCCCCCAAGCTTTAAACAACCCCTATGTACGCAAGAATAACAAAATAGTTTCCGTTCCCTATACACGTAGCAAGAGCCGCAAGTCCATCAAATTCTTAAATACCCCCTTCTCTATTGGCGACACTCCACCGTTGAAATTTCAGCAAGCGCCCCTTTATGGGGAAAACACTCGTGAAATTCTGTTTGGTATTGGCCTCACCGACAAGGAGGTAGAGGAGCTTTATCAGTCCGGGGTGATCCACTACTAGAGCTATTAGGCAAAGGGAAAGAGTTCCATGCAGATACAACCCCCCACTATTTCTGACGCCCCCCTGTGGGACCGCCTAATGGGCAATTACACCTTCGCCTGCCTGATGGTCGCGGCCCAGCTCAATATTTGTGGGTTAATTGAAGAAGGCTGCAATACCAGTGAAAAGTTAGCCCGAAAATTACAACTCAGCCACAAAGGCATTAATCACTACCTTTTGATACTGAATCATTTGGGTTACATCAGTATTGAAAATAACCAATTAAAGAACACTAAACTTGCAAAAAATTATCTTGATAAGACCAGTCCCTATTATTGGGGTGAAGTCCTTCTCGACCCCTTTTCCATCTACGATATCAACCACCTGGACAAAAAGATTTTAACCAGCCTGAAATGTGAGTATGAACTTGAGTGCAAAGGTCGCTCGGTAACAGATATGTGGCAGAATGACGAAATGGATAATGAGTCTGCTGCAGCCTTTACCCGTTTAATGCATTCGCAAGGTTTCGCCTCCGCAGTTAAGGCAGCTTCAAACGGTACTTTCAAAAGCGTTAACACCTTACTGGATGCCGGTGCCGGCTCTGGAACCATAGCGCTGGCCTTTTGCGATGCCTATCCAGATCGCAATGCCCTGCTCTTTGATCTGGGGCCTGTCTGTGAGACAGCGAAAGAGTATGTTGAAAAATTCAACAAAAAAGAGCAGATAACCGTAGTGAAGGGAGACCTGTTCAGTGCCAATTGGCCCACAGGTTTTGATGGTATTTGCTTTAGCAATGTACTGCACGATTGGCAGGAAGCGACCTGTGAAAACCTGCTAAGCAAAGCTTTCTCTTTGTTACCTAAAGGAGGCCATATCTTTATCCATGACATGCTCTTAGACGAGAGCCAGCTGACCCCAAGCCTGTTTAGCTTCCACCTTTTTATGAATCATGGCTCGCAGTTGTTTTCAGAGCAACAGCTAGTCCAACTCCTCACTATAACGGGTTTTAAAAACCCTCTATGCCACAAAGCGCTTGGCTATTTTTCTGTGGTATCGGCCCAAAAAGCCTGACTGTATTTCAATTAACTTCGATAGCCCCTAAGAATGCCGTGGCGGTTCACCGTAGTTGGGATCGCTGCTGACAAGCCAGGCCACTGTGCCTGGAGGCGCTTTGTACCAGCCGGGATCTCGATAATCTCCTGGTGCCAAATCATCGCGTACTTTCACCAGGGTAAACATGCCGCCCATCTCGATATTGCCGTAGGGGCCTTTACCCACGAGCATCGGCATTGTATTGCGCGGCCCTGGGAGGTGCCCCTCCTCTACATGGACCTGGTGCTCGGCCATACCATAGCGCCCCATAGGCATGAAGCCCGGCAGCATCTCTTGAATTTCAGTCGCTACGCCGCTTTGATCCACCCCCATCGGATTGGGAATATTGTGCCCCATCGCATTCATGGTGTGGTGGGCCATATGACAGTGGAAGGCCCAGTCGCCGGGCACGGCAATAAACTCTATATCGCGGGTCTGGCCCACGGCGACAATCTCCGTAGCTTCCTGCCGCCACTGGGAACGGGGCCAACGGCTTCCATCGGAACCGGTAACGTAGAACTGCACTCCATGCATATGCATGGGATGATTCCACATAGACAGATTCCCCATGCGCACACGTACCCGCTCACCGGTACGGGCAACCAAAGGATCAATTGCCGGAAATACTTTGCTGTTGATCGTCCAGAGATCAAAGTCCACCATCACCGATGGGTCCGGTCTATAGGTGCCCGGATGTACCGCCCAGTTATGTAATAAGAAACTGTAATCACGGTCTACTGGTTCAATCTCTGGCTCTCGGGGATGAATAATAAACATCCCCATCATACCTTCCGCCATCTGTACCATCTCATCCGCATGAGGGTGGTACATGTGAGTACCTTGTTGGTTAAGGGTAAATTCGTAGGCGAAAGTCTCGCCGGGCTGAATATGTGGCTGGGATACACCCCCGACTCCATCCATGCCACTCGGTAGGATAATGCCGTGCCAATGTACCGTGGTATGCTCCTTGAGGCGGTTAGTCACCAGTATGCGCACCCGATCCCCTTCCACGGCCTCAATCGTTGGACCGGGGGTGGTCCCGTTATACCCCCAACATTTGACACGGGTGCCGGGGGCAAACTCATGTTCCACCTCTTCTGCTACCAAGTGGAATTCCTTAACGTCCCCTTTTAACCTATAGGGAAGTGTCCAGCCATTCAGTGTTCGAGTCGGAACATAGCTGGAAGTTTTGTCGCCCTCTGACGATGCATTAGGTGATTGGGCCTCCTTCCCTGCTACTGCCCGCGCGTCCAGCGCAGCACCCAGTGACCCCAGGCTTCCAGCCTGCAAGAATCTACGCCGTGAAATCATCCGTGACTCCCCTCATGGCGCCATACCGTGATGTTTGTGCCCATCTGCAGGAGCCTCCTGTGAATCTTTCCCGTGCTCCCCATGCTTCCAGGTCGACCTTGGGCTTATAAAGGCCTCTACATCTACCTTCCCTGCAGAGACTTGATTACTGCTCGGCAGGCGCCGACCCACAGCTTCCGCCAGTGAGGCGCGCGCTACCCAATAGTCTCCCAACGCCTCAAGGTAGCCCTGGTAGGCGTCATACTCCCGTTGCTTACTGAGTAGCAGCTCAAAAGTGCCGATCAGCATGTAATTTTCTTCCAGTTGCGCCTGTGTAACCGCTTCCATTCGTGCCGGAATTAAACGGGATCTAAACACAGCAACTCTTGCCCTGGCACTTTGCGTTTTAGCGAAAGCAAGACGTACGCCATTGTCACTTTCCAACAGCAGGCGCGCCACCAAACCTATAGATGCCTGTAACTCAGCATCCAGCTCAAGCAAGCGATCTTCATGTTGGGTAAAAATCGGAATCTCCCAATCCAATAACGGCCCGGTTAGATTGGCACCGTCGTCCTCTCGCTCGCGACCAATACCAAAATTCAGCTCTCCCAGCCAACGCCGCCAATCATTGTAGTGAAGATCCTCTGCCAGCCTCTCTGTGCGCGCTATGGCTGCCGCCAAGTCGAGACGGCTCTCTCGTGCAAGAAGCAAAAGCTCTTGCAGGCTGTCTTCATGGAGTACCGGTAAAGACAGCTGCGGATGCACATCCCAGATACCATCCACTGACAGTCCTAGAATTGTTGCCAACTCGGTACGTGCGGCAAAAGCCGTTTCTTCACCCTGTAACGCAACAATCTGTGCCTCTGCAGCCGCTGCCTCTGCTAATGCCAGATCCCGGGGTGTCAGATTCCCGGCTTCAAAGTAACGGCGGGCCAGTTGCCAGGAGAGATCCGCAGCTTTAGCGATTTGCCCACGCATAACGGAGACTTGTTGAGCAGCGATACAGCGGTAAAAGGCTCCCTCCGCACGAGCGGCAAGGTGTAACAGTTCCGCACCGACTTCTTGCTGGACCGTCGCAAACTCCATCGCAGCTAGGCGTTTACGTGTGGGGAGTGTGATCAGGTCGGAAAGGGAAGCCATTAGGCCGTAGGTATTCTGGGTCTGTTCGCCTGATAATAATGAAGCGGAAAATATCGGGTTACTGATGCGTCCGGCCCGGTATATCTCAGCGGCGGCAATATTGAGTTGAGCATAATAGCCGCGCAGTTCAGGGTTATTGATCAATGCGATCTGCATGGCCCTATCGGCGTTGAGGGGTGTGGCACTGAGTTCAGCCACCAATGTGGGCACAAGCTCCGGGATGACGATCTGCGCCGGCAGACCCCGCAGTTGCACCTGCTGGACAACCTGGTCTCGCGCTAACTCTACGGGCAGTGGTGAGCAGGCTGCCAACGCCAGTGTTAAGGCGAGGATTGAGTGCTCTACCGAGCCCTTTCGCCAATAAGCCAAGGTGGTTCCTGTCATCCCATTTCTGGGCAACAGTTTAGTTGAGGGACTTTAGCAAATCTGTCTCAGTCGCTTGATGCGACCCAATATCGAGCTAATCTATCAGCTTATTTCAAATCTAGGCTTCTAGCCCATTTTTAATCCAGCTTTACTCATCAATTTAACCACACAAGTTACTTCTAATATGAATAGCTAAGAACGCGTAAAGGAAAGCGGAAAGCTGGGGATCTCTATGGCTATTGGACACCTAAATTGGGATCAGTTGCTTTGCCATGCCAAATCACTATCTGAACACGGCGGCCTAAGCGTGCCCACCAACGCCACTAGGATTGAAGACCTCCCAATCAGTGGGCCCGAGGAGATCTTGCGCATCACTAAGGCCATAGCAAATACAAACGGCGCTATCTTAAATTCCAGTGGTGGTACCACGGGAAAACCAAAGCTCGCTTATACGCCCTTTCACCAGGCAATGGGAAGGCTACTCCAACAATGGAAACCGCTGGGGCCTGGTAGTGTACTTCTCAACCTTTTCAATCCGGGCCGTTTATGGGGTGCCCACTACTTTATCCAAACCCTCTGTGAAAAGAGTAAAGCCATCTCTGTGCCCGCAGGCCCATTTACCCCGGAAGAAGTGAGTGCATGGATAGAGACATTTGATGAAATTGGGATCAATGCCCTTGCAGGAGCGCCAACAGGATTAGCTGACTTTGCCCAGGGATTAATGGATGCCAAAGGCAAACTGGCTATCAATACCATTATCTGGATGGCAGAACCCTGGACCGAGAGCAAGTTTAAAGCAGTGCGTAGTGCCTTCCCCAACGCCGGGTTCTGGTGTGATTACGGATCGGTGGAAACCAACAGTATTGCCGTCAATGGGCCAGAGTGTGATCGGGATACCTACCATCTGCTCCCGGATCAATTGATCGAACCCAATGATCACGGTGCCTTGTTGACCCGCATCGGCGATGGTTGGACGGTACCGCTAATTCGTTACCGCCTGGGCGATAAAATCGAAAAGAGCCATTGCCGCTGCGGCCGCAGCGACGCACTTATTATTGAAGGGCGTGCAGATGACTCCGTCAGCTTACTGAGTGCACTGATCAGTACCGGTCAAGTGATCAGACTCGCAGAACAGGTCCCTGGTGTTGAGGAGGTCCAGCTGCTTCTCACACGAAGCAAAAAAGAGACAGCTATCAGGGAGGCCAGTGTCTTTACCATTACTTTCACTGGCGCCGCAGAACCGCAGCAGGTAAGTAAACAAATATTAAACGGCATTCACAATTTAGCTTCAGTGGTCCATCAATACCCCAACTCATTTCTGGTAAAACGGGTACAAAAACTACAGAGGGTTACACGAACCAATAAAGTTCCCGCTGTAATTTGGAGAGAATGAGCCAGCCAGGCATTACTATAAATGAAGAAAGTAGGCACTGACTGCCACTGTACTAGAGCCTTATTTATAAACGATTAGATTATCACCTCAGACTTAAATTTGACTGTTTATATTATTAATGTAAGGGATATTTAATCTCCTTAGCCATCACCCACATCTTATAGTCTGTCGGCATTTCGGAGAGGTAATTTAGAGTGTTATAGATCAGGCTCTTCTCCATTTGGTCTATTCCCAAAGATTTGCTCCAACCCTCAGCTGCCAATCGATAACTCATCACAATCAGAAGAAACTTTTGCTCATTCGATAGCCCACTGCCATGCCCGTTAATTAAGAGGTGCATGGAGACAAGGTCATAATCCAGGTCAAACTTGGACTCATTGACCTGGATATTGATTTGGGCAGAGCGCCCGGACACCGATGATCCACGAGCAACAACCTGCATCTCATCCAAGAAAAAGGATACGTGAGCAATATCATTGTCTGAGCTATTCACATATCGCCCCCTCAACGCCAGTTCTCGAATCTGCCTTTTACTAATTTCACCTCGGAGCCATAAGTTGGTCATTTTTGTGAGAGGACCGTAGGATTCCGTGGCGGGGATGTTTTCTTCTGCCGCAAGGGGCAATGAAATGAGAAGTACGACAAAACAAATACAGGTCCTTGTTACAGCCATTGCTACTACCACTCAAAATCATGAATTGACCACACAAGCGTCATAAGGCGTTATCGCTATTAATGAGTATATTCAAGGATTGGTATACGAACATTGCTTTGGGGCGCAACGACACTCATTGACGGCTTTATCGGTCGGGGGTTTAAATTCCAGATTAATTTGAGTTCTATCGGCTCGCCTTCTCTCTTTGTGTCTCTGCAATGACTCTTTCGTTGATGCATGAAATCCTCCAGAGAGAAAATACCCCATGAATATGTCAACCTTCTCATCCAGGCTAAAACTACTCTTCCCCAGACCTATCCGGGAGTTAACTTTCGACAAACTGTAAGTCAATAAAATATCTTGACCATCACGATCGAACAGGCTAAATAGGCCTATCGCCCAATCGGTTTCCAATACATGTGAGAGCGCGTAAAACTTATCCACAAATTCTAAATAGATTAAGGAAAAGTCTTCACCTCCTTGAAGAAATCTACTTACGTAAGTGGATTCCTCCTCCCGTAAAAAATCCAACTCTGCCTGGATCGTTATTTCCTGAATATCATTAGCCAGGATATAGCCAGTGAGTTTATTAACTTCAGCCACAGTCATGCCAAGTTCATAAAGTTTAGCTTGGTGTTTAGGCAGTCCTCGCCAAGAGGATAACGGCATTAGCAACCGGTATGCGGTCATCCACTCAGGATGTTCTTTTAAATTCACCTCATACCAAGTCGGACTCTTTTTTTCAAGGCCGTGCTTTTGGAGGAAAGACAAGTCTTCACCGTCATAACTCGCTTGGCGAACTGCTTTCATTCGCAGCCATGCTGTCAAATTCCGTTCCCTACTCAGTATCCAGTCGCTATCAATTTTCTTATTGAGATCATTCGCCGTAGCATGCAACATCTGTAAGGCATCTTGAGTAGAGCTAGCGAAAGCCGAAGTAGTAAAGATGATGCTCATTAAAGAAATCAACAATAAGGCGGCATTTGGAAGGAATGGCATTGGGGAACCTTATGTCGCTTTCGATAGCTATATGTGACTTGGCCCATTATTAAGAGGGGCACAGCTTAATTATCGCTTGGAAGCCTGCCTCGAAGAGAAAATGGATGTCGGAATTCCCACCATAGGGCTCATGGGAAATTGCTGAGCCTCGTTTATATTTTCATTGCCTGGAGAAACTTGAGAACACCAGCCAGTCACGCGGTGAAGGCAATCTTTGTCGGGTAGCCAATCTCTGGTGTATGATTTATCAGTAATGAAGCACTACTCCTCCACATTTCGCGCCAAACTGATTGCTATGGCGGCCCTGCTCCTGCTGATGTTCCAGGTGCAAACCGTGCTTGCCTGCGAAATGATGGAGAGCCCTGAGCCAGCAGCGGAGTGCTGTTGTGACCATATGGTTACCAGCTCAGAGCCCGATGAGGTCGACTGCTGTGAATACGATACCCAGGTTTCCCTCAAGATCTCCTTGGATGATCAGGCGGCCACCTTAACCACCGCTTTCCTTGGCCTGGAACTTCCTCAGCTGGCACCACCACCCACTTACCAGTGGCCGCAAATATTGGCCCCACCGGTGCCCAACGCGGTTACACCCTTTCCCCTAGCCTTTACCTTCCCCGGCAATCGAACCTGGTTGGCCACTCTGCGCCTGCGTATTTGATCACTCCCTCTCTCTGATTTACGAAATTTCCAGCAGCACCATATATCCGTTTTTCGATTTTTGTCATTGCTGCTGTTGGGCTTCAGAAAGATTGTTCTAGGAGTGAACCCTTTGATTTCCCTACAAGCCGTTGCTGCCCGTAGCAGCAAAAAAATGGGCAGTGCCTTTGATAGTCAACTTGGCACCCCACGTAGCACCAAGCTCGGCACCCAAAACCTCATCCCCTCTATCTCTGGAGGTGCGAAATGAGCCGCGCGAAAACGCTGAGCCTGGTTTCTTTCGTAATTTTGCTGGCGGCAGCGGGCGCTGCTTTCTATTGGAAGAAAACAGCTGGCTTGGCTGCCACCGACCATATTGAGTTTATTCCTGCCGGCCCCTTCCAGATCGCAGTAACCGTAGATCCACAGCAGCCACGCGCTGGTAAGAACCAGATTCGCATCGAAGTTAGGGACAGAGAAAACCAGCCGGTCAAAGGTGCCGAAGTTCGCGCAATAGCGGAAATGCCTGCGATGGGTGCCATGCCGGCTATGCGCGCCCAGGCGGATATTATCGAGACCAGTCCCGGGGTTTTCCAGGGTGAGATCGAACTCGCCATGGTGGGTTCATGGCCCATGGTGGTAGATGTGGCTAACGGCCACGATCGCCATGTGGACCTGGCCTTTGATATGAGCACCAACCGCAAAGGGCTGCGCTTAAAATCAGCACCCGAAGCCTCGGATACCGCTTACTACACCTGTGCCATGCACCCGTCAGTACGCGCTGCAAAGCCCGGTACCTGCCCTATCTGCGGTATGGACTTGCAGCCGGTCAGCCACGATGAACTGCAAAGCGGCAGTATTGTGGTTGAAAGCGGCCGCCGCCAGGCCATTGGTATTAAAACTGGCACAGTTGAAAGACAGCCATTCGCCCTGCCCATTCACCTGCACGGCCAGGTGACTTACGACGAGACCCGCTTGCGCGATATCAGCCTGCGCTTTGATGGCTGGATCGGTGACCTGGATGCCGACTTTGAGGGCAAGGAAGTCAAACGCGGAGAAGTATTATTTTCCGTTTACAGCCCGGAGCTTCTGGCCATTCAGGACGAATACCTGAAAGCTCGCCGCCGCGGCGACTCCCTGGAAAAAGCCGCACGCCGGCGCCTCCTGCTCTGGGGACTCTCAGAAGAGCAGATCGATTGGCTGGTAGAGCAGCAGAAGGCACAAGACTATGTGCCGATTTTCGCTCCGGCCAGTGGCGTGATTATTGAGAAGAATATTGTCGCCGGTTCGGCCTTTCAGAAGGGGGACAACCTACTGCGTATTGCCGATCTCAGCCAGGTCTGGATCGAGGCCCACGCCTATGAGGACCAGCTGCCACTGCTAGAAAAAGGTATGCCGGCCAAGGTGCGTTTAACCAACGTCTACCACGAGGAAATCCCAGCCACCCTCACCCAGATCGACCCGTTCCTCAATCACAGCAACCGCAGCGCGCGGCTGCGCGTAACCCTGCCCAATACCGATGGCGAGCTTCGCCCAGGGTTGTTTGCAGACATTATGTTGAGTGCCGAACTGGGTAATCTTTTGGTGGTTCCCAGGGATTCTGTGCTGATTTCCGGAAAGAAACGCATCGTATTCCGCGATCTGGGCCAGGGCCGCCTGGAGCCTGTGCAGGTGTGGACCGGTTACGGGGATAGCGATCGCATTGTGATTCGCTCTGGATTGCAGGAGGGCGACAAAATCGTCACCTCGGGTGTGTTCCTGATCGCGGCAGAGAGCCGCCTGAAATCGGGGGTACAGCAGTGGTAAATACCGAACCCAAAGGGCTGATCGCCCGTATTATCGGGGCCTGTGCTGGCAAGCCGGGGATCACTCTGATCCTGGTGGCCATTGCCGCCCTGGCGGGATACCGGGCCCTTATCAATGTTCCCCTGGATGCTATCCCGGATCTCTCCGATGCCCAGGTGATCGTCATGACAGACTGGCCCGGCCGCAGCCCGGACCTGGTGGAAGACCAAATCACCTACCCGCTTTCCACCGCCATGTTGGGGCTGCCCAAGGTCAAATATGTGCGTGGCCAGAGCTTCTTTGGGCTCAGTTTTGTCTATGCCATATTTGAAGACGGCACCGATATTTACTGGGCCCGTTCACGGGTGCTCGAATACCTCAACCAAGTGGCAGACCAACTCCCTGAGGATGTTCAGCCCACCCTGGGGCCAGATGCCACCGGAGTCGGCTGGGTATTTCAGTATGCGCTGGTAGATCGCAGCGGTAAGCACGATCTACAAGAACTGCGCGCGCTACAGGATTTTAAATTGCGCTATTGGCTCACCTCTGTGGAAGGTGTGGCCGAAGTGGCCTCCATCGGTGGCTATGAGAAGGAATATCAAGTCCAGATCGACCCCCACCGCTTGCAGATGTTTAAGGTTCCTTTAGGCAAAGTGGTCGAGGCCATTCGCCGCAGTAACAACGACACCGGCGGGCGGGTGCTGGAGATTGCCGGCCACGAGCATATGGTGCGCGGCCGCGGTTATATCCGCAGTGTTTCTGACCTCGAAGAAGTAGTCATTGGAGTAAACGCGGCAAAAATTCCCGTAACCCTGGATCAGGTTGCCGATATCACCTTGGGACCGGCCATGCAGCGCGGCATTGCCGAGCTGGATGGTGAGGGGCAAACTGTCGGCGGTATTGTGGTAATGCGCTACGGTGAAAATGCCCTAAAGGTGATTGAAAGGGTTAAAGAGCGTATCGAACAGGTTCGCGCCGGTTTACCGGAAGGCGTCGAGCTGGTAGTGACTTATGATCGCTCAAAACTGATTAACAGCGCGATCGACAACCTTAAAAACACTCTGATTGAAGAGATGTTAGTGGTCGCCGCTGTGATCGCCATTTTCCTATTGCACGCACGGTCGGCTTTGATCGCGGTAATCACCCTGCCCATTGCTGTGTTATTGGCTTTTATTCCACTTTCCCTGCAAGGGCTGACCGCCAATATTATGTCGTTGGGGGGGATTGCTGTCGCCATTGGCGCCATGGTGGATGCCGCCGTGGTGATGGTGGATAACATCCATAAAAAGCTGGCAGCCAGTGGCGATAAGGCATTGTCCACTGCTGAGCGAAGAAGGTTGGTTGTTCGGGCAATGCAGGAAGTGGGGCCGAGCATCTTCTTCTCCCTGATTATTATTACGGTTTCCTTCCTGCCGGTGTTCGCACTGGAAGCCACCGAGGGCCGTTTGTTCAAACCCCTTGCCTATACCAAAACCTACAGTATGGCCTTTGCCGCACTACTGGCGATCACCCTGATCCCCGCTCTCGCCGTATTGTTGATGCGCGGCAAAATCCGCACCAAGGAAAACCCGGTCACCCGTGCCCTGGTTTTTATACTGCAGCCGGTGATCCACTTTTGTGTGCGCCAGCGCAAAATGGTGGCGGCCCTCGCGGTAATCGCCCTGGTTTCCGTGGCCTACCCCATCAGCAAGCTCGGCGGCGAATTTATGCCGCCGCTCAATGAAGGCAGTATCCTCTATATGCCCACCGCCCTACCCGGCATGTCGGTGACCGAAGCGGGCAAGGTGCTACAACAGATGGATGAAGAGCTAAAAGCCTTCCCCGAAGTTGAGCATGTGTTCGGTAAAATCGGGCGCTCCAACAGTGCAACTGACCCTGCACCACTCTCCATGGTAGAAACCGTGATTACCTTGAAACCCAAGTATGCATGGCGGCCCGGCATGACCTGGGACGACCTGCTAGCGGAGATGGATGAAAAACTACAGTATCCCGGTATGCCGAATATCTGGTGGATGCCCATCCAAACCCGTACCGAAATGCTCGCCACTGGTATTCGCAGCCAGTTAGGTATCAAGGTGTTTGGCGACAACCTGGAGGAAATCGAACAGACCGCTTTGGCCATCGAGGAAGCTCTGCGCAGCGATCAGCGCACCGCCGATGAAACCCGCAGCGTCTTTGCCGAGCGCCTCACCGGTGGCTACTTTTTGGACTTTGATATCGATCGCGCACGGGCCTCCCGCCACGGTTTAAATGTGCAGGATATCGAAGATGTGATTGCCGCGGCTGCCGGTGGCTTGGCTGCTACCCAGACAGTCGAGGGGCGCGAACGTTACGACGTACTGGTGCGCTATGCCCGCGACTACCGGGATACCCCGGAACAGCTGGAGCAGATTCTGGTTCCCGCTTCCGATGGTTCCCAGGTGCCTCTCAACCAGTTGGCAGATATGGACTTCCGCACCGGCCCGCCCATGATTCGCAATGAAGACGGGCAGTTGGTGGGTTTGGTATTTGTCGACCTGAAAGGCAATGCCGGTGTTGCAGACTATGTAAATCGAGCGAAACAGGTGGTCGCCGAACAGGTCAACTTGGTGCCCGGCCAACGCATCGCCTGGGCTGGCCAGTATCAATATCTGGAGCGGGCCAAGTCCCGCCTGCAATGGCTGGTGCCCTTGACCTTACTAGCAGTTTGTTTCCTGCTCTACCTGCACCGCGGCCGGTTATCTGACACCCTGTTTGTACTTACGGCCATGCCGATGGCACTCGTCGGGGCCTTCTGGTTGTTATACCTGCTCGACTACAAACTGAGTGTCGCCGTATGGGTGGGCATGATCGCTATGGCCGGCCTTGCCGCCGAGATGGGTCTTTTGATGCTGCACTATTTATCGGCAGCTGGCGATAATAAGTCGCAGCAAGGCAATACCGCCGCAGTCGCACAGGCTGCAGCAGGCCGCATACGGCCAATGATGATGACCAGCCTTACGCTCTTAATTTCATTGATCCCAGTGATGGTTTCAGACGGCACCGGTGCAGATGTCATGAAACGCATTGCCGCACCCATGGTCGGCGGCACCATCACCACATTGTTGTTTGTATTGCTGGTGATGCCCGGAGTGTTTTATCAGTGGAAGGCCAGAAAAGATAAGGAAAACTAATAAAGCGAGGGCATTGGATCAACTTGGTCCCGTGCCCCCTCTTCTTTCTATCGATCATATTGGACGCAGGCTCGGATTGGTGATGGCCAAGACGAGAGCGTCACACTTGGTAGAGACCACTAGTACATAGGTTTCAGCGGGATTAACTGTTAAAGTGCCCTGCAAAATTTGTATTAGCCAGACTGCAAAAATGCAGTTGCGTAATACGCGTATTTGATATTTAACGACTCCAGGATTCACCTTGACTGCCCCCTTTTCCGACCTCCCCCTAAAGCCCGCCCTGTTAAAAAACCTGGCGTCACTCAACTACACATCGATGACCGAGGTTCAGGCAAAGACACTCCCGGTCATACTCGACGGCAAAGATGTCATCGCACAGGCAAAAACCGGCTCCGGTAAAACGGCGGCCTTTGGTTTGGGAGTACTGCACAGGCTCAATGTTGATCGGTTTCGGATTCAATCGCTGATTCTGTGTCCCACACGGGAACTGGCCGACCAGGTTGCCCAGGAACTGCGCCGGCTGGCCAGGGCAATTCACAATATTAAGATTCTGACCCTGTGTGGCGGCATGCCTTTTGGCCCACAGATTGGCTCCCTGGCGCATGGGGCACACATTATTGTTGGCACACCAGGGCGTATCGAGGAACATCTGCGCAAGGGAACCCTGTCCCTAGAGCATGTCGACACACTCGTTTTTGACGAAGCCGACCGGATGCTCGATATGGGCTTTCAGGACGTTATTGATACGATTCTGGCGCAGTTGCCAGCTCGTCGACAGTCCTTACTGTTCAGCGCGACTTACCCAGATCAAATCGAGCGACTCAGTGCACGAGTGATGCAAAAGCCGGTGATGGTACGTATTGAATCCTCACACAGTGAGGAGGTGATCGAACAACGTTTTTACAAAACTGAGAGCTTCGACGATCGTCTGGAGATGACCCGCCGTATTCTACTCAGTGACAGACCGGTCAATACCCTGATTTTCTGTAACACCAAGCGTGAAACCGATGACGTCGCCAATGACCTGAAGCAAGCTGGATTCAATGTGCTGGCCCTGCATGGGGATATGGAACAGCGCCAGCGCAACGAAACGCTGATTCGCTTTGCCAATGGCAGCGCCTCTATTCTAGTGGCCACCGATGTGGCGGCACGGGGTCTGGATATCGACAAGCTGGATGCGGTAATCAATTTTCATATCGCCAAAGATCCGGAAGTACACACCCATCGCATCGGACGGACCGGCCGCGCCGGTGAACGCGGTTGCGCCTACTCCCTGTTTTCGGAGAAAGAGGGTCACAAACTGCTGCGTATGGATCTTACTCAGGACCCGCTGTCCGACCCAGATACACCACCACCTGCCAGTATCTTAACTGAAACGCCCTTTCAGGCACCTATGGCTACCTTACAGATTGATGGCGGCAAGAAACAGAAAGTCCGCCCGGGGGATATTCTCGGTGCACTGACCGGTGGTGATCGTCCGATCAATGGCAAAGATGTTGGCAAGATCAATGTCTTGGACTTGACGGCTTATGTTGCGGTAAAGCGAAACGTCGCAACAGAAGCACTGAAAAAAATTGAAAACGGTAAACTGAAAGGTCGTAAATTCCGGGTGCGACGTATCCGCGGGTAAGTTGTGTAATCTCCATTCACCACAACCGCACCTTGCTATCAAAGAATAATTTACACTCAGCCAATCTCAGAAAAAGATTGGTAGTTTGGTAAAAACCCTCTGCGGGGCGCTTAGCTAGACTTTTGCGCCCCACCGTCCCGAGTAAACAGACTAGAAGATCCCGAGCAGTACCTTTTTATCAATCGTCAATTATACTCGCTACACTGCAAAGTCTATTGAGCTTATCCCTTTAAGTCTTATCCCAGACAGTGTCTATTATGTAAGGATGACGGGCAACACTCTCTACTGAGTCAGTTCAATGATGAAAAATTTTATCCGCTCTGTAATGCTACTTGCACCCCTCGCATCATATTCAGTGTTTGCTGACAATTATGGGACTGCTGAAGAAGCCAAGGCCCTTCTGGAAAAAGTAGTCACCTCGCTAAAGACGGATGAGTCAGCGACCATCGATAAAATTAATAAAGGTGAGGGAGGGTTCAAAGATCGAGATCTCTACCCATTCTGTGTCAAGGCAGATGGCAGCCTTACAGCACATCCTGTATTCCATCCGAATCTTGATGAAAGAAACCTAAAAGCGGAAAGAGATATAATGGGAAAAGCTTTTGGAGAGGAGATGATTAAGAATGCAAAAGAGGGGCAAATCAGCAAGGTAACCTATATGTGGCCGCGTCCTGGTGAAACAAAGCCCGTACAAAAAACGGCATTTATTACTAAAGTTGGCGACCATGTATGCGGTGTGGGTTATTACAAAAAGTAATACTTCAAACCAGACCTGACTATTATCGGGTTGTTTATTACCGATCACCTTATAAGGTGATCTACTAGGCTTTAGTTAAACTCATCTGGCGAACACTTATTTCAATTGGATAGCGGAGGCAAATAAACTGAGCAACAATGCTCTAGTACCCAGCAATAATTTCAGTATTGTTATATCCGTTCATAATGAAAGCGGGTGTATTGCCCTTCTGATCAAAGAGATCTACCAAACCTTAAAAGATTTACCTCCCCGTGAAGTGATTATTGTGGACGATGGGTCGACAGATGATACAGTGGCAGAGGTATCAGCCATGATGACCCAGTACCCTACTCTTGAATTGCTTTGTCATCCCCATCGTTTGGGCCAGTCCGCAGGTATCGTTACCGGAGCCACAGCGGCCAGAGGAAAATGGATCGTATTTTCTGATGGCGATGGCCAGAATGACCCCAGATATATCCCCAAAATGTTTGCACAGCTGGCACAACCTCCACGTAAGCAACAACATAACCAACAACAGAAGCTAATGCTAGTCAATTGTGTGCGTGTTAAACGCAAAAGCAGCTGGTTGAAGAAAGCTTATTCCTTTTGCGCCAACTGGATACGTCGCTCAGTATTACATGACGACTGCACCGACTCAGGCTGTGGTCTAAAGCTTATCAACCGGGAGGTTTTCTTAGCCATACCACATTTTAGAGGTATGCACCGTTTTATACCGGTCCTCGTAACCCTGTATGGCTTCGAAAGAACTGAAATAGAGATTGTTGATCGCGAGAGATTCTCAGGGTGCTCAAAGTATACCAACACTTATCGAGCACTCTTCGGGATCTTTAATCTTTTTGGTGTTTATTGGTTAAGCAAAAGGCTCATCATTCCAACCACAACCGAGACGGTTAAGAAAGATAGCTCGCCTCAAAAAGACTCTAACAAAAACAACAGGGAACCAGGGGGCTTCTCCAGTTGAGCGCAACTCTGGCTGAATGGTGGGGCCAGGTTCAGACCATTGAAAAAGGCTGGCTAGTATTTGGCCTAGGCGCACAGATTATATTTTTCTTACGATTTGTAGTGCAATGGATTGCTAGTGAGCGCGCCCATAAATCCATTGTGCCAGAAGCCTTTTGGTATATCAGCTTAGTGGGTGGAGCGATGATGGTGATCTATGGTATTCACCGAGCCGATCCGGTTATTATTATTGGGCAATTTACTGGCATCTTTATTTATTGCCGAAATATATATTTGATTTTGCGCACCAAACAGCAATAAACCCTATTCATCTTAGCGGATATTTAGAACCACTCCACCAAATGTCAACACATAAAATCCGATTCCCGTAATCTTGCTTCCAAATAACTTAAAAACACATCAATTTTCTTGGAGTTTTTACGTTTTACTTTATAAAGAGCACCTACCATATTGTCCTCTCTTTTGATTTCTGGAAAAAGCTCAATCAGCTCTCCACTTTGTATGGCTTGCCTGCAGAAGTAGGATGGCAATATAGCAATGCCATTACCGTTTATTGCTGCGGCACGAGTATGAGAAGTTTTGTTAGAAATGAGATTTCCTTTAAAATGGTAGTACTTACCATCAAAAATCCATCCATCTTTCAATCCATTGAGCCTGGCCAGTAAAATATTTTGCTGACTCAGTGCCTCAATAGACGCCGGATAACCATTCTTATCAAGATACTCTGGTGATGCCACAAAAATTGGGGAAATATTGAACAGTGGTAAGCCATAAAACTGGCTATCCGGCATTGTCGCCCATACACGTACGGCGATATCAATATCATCTTCAATCATATCCAGAAGATGTGGGGTAAATATCAACTCAAGACTGTAATCAGGATAAGCCTTTTGAAAGTCATTACAAATCTGGCTAAATACATTCTCCCCCAATGTCTCAGGGAAGGTAATTCGCAATTTACCGCGATCGAGAGTCCCAAGCTCAGCAACCCGGTCCTCCAGTTCAGTAAAGGCATTGAGTATCTGTTGCCCCTGCTGATAAACAAGCCTCCCGGCATCTGTTATCGACACAGCCCTGGTAGTTCGGGTCAAGAGTACCTGGCCCAGCACCTGCTCCAGCTGTGCCAGTGTCTTGCTCACAGTTGGCGTCGATAAGCCCAAATGGCTACCGGCTTTACTCAAGGAGCCATGATCCACTACCGCACAAAAGACACTGATCAAGTGGTACTTATCATATTCCCGCCGCACCGACTATTTCCTTAAAGCTAATTATGACTTTCCGCTGATGATCTTTATTGAGATCGGCCAAATAGTAAACTTTAACCCCATACTAATCCACTCTGGAGATTAACCAATGAATCACTTAACTTGCCACTGCGGAGCTATTCACTACAAACTTTTCAACAGTTCAGCCGTACCACAGTCAAATAGATCAGTTAACTTTGTTGAGGCTTCAAACCCGGTCCTTATCGAAGACCCATCAAGACAGCTAAACACTTATACCTTTAAATACGGCCCTATAAAAAAGCATGCTTTCTGTAATCAATGTGGGGCAACCATTTATCAGATCGACAATCAAGGACAGTTACAACACGCTGTGCACCCTTGTCAGGGTTATCAGGCAGATTACAGAGGCATATTGAACTTTGGATTTTAATAGCTATGCCAATTTTCATAGTCCATTTGTCAGTGAAGATAGAAACATTTAATCCGCAACAATAACTCTCAATAAACCGTCTCAGGCTATACTGGATTGATATACCTCTCCGCTTACTTATTGCTATGTGGTTGGGGCAAGTTTTTATGGAAGTCGTCATATGGTTCAGGTAAGTCTACCAATAGCAAAAATGATCAATGCAAATACGGAAGAACCCAAGCAGATAAGAGACTTTGGCTAAGCAGGTTGACAATAATGGAGCCTACTATCGTCTTTATTCATGGCACTAACGCCGGCCCCTGGACAATGGAGAACTTCCATCAGTACTTTGAAGAAAAAGGTTTCCGCTGTTATAGCCCAAGCTATCGCTACCACGAAAATCTTGAAACTCAACAATCGCAAAAGCGCCTAAAGGGAATCAGCATCGCCGACTATGTTGTGGACATTGCATCATTCGTTAACGGCTTAAGCTGCAAACCTATCTTAATTGGCCATTCTCTGGGAGGTGTCATCGCACAAAAAATAGCCTCCATGGGCTTGACGGACGCAATAGTGCTGCTGAACGGAAGCGTCAACTGGGGGATACTGCCTACAACGAAGCAAGAACGCGAACTCGGCAAAATGTTTATGGCAGCCGGTAATTTCTGGGAAGACGTACTTTTACCAGACTTTGAGGCAATGGCAAAATTTGGGCTCAACAAGCTCAATAAGGAAGATCAACACCAAGTATTCAATCGTTTAGGTCCTGAATCTGGACGAGTACTTTTCGAACTTTTCTTCTGGATCTTTGACGACAACAGGACCACAAAAATTGATTATAAAAAGATTGACTGCCCTGTTTTGATGATTTCCGGCACCGACGATTTTGCACCCCCCCCTCCACAGCACGTTTTATTGCAAAGCAACAAAGTACAAAAACCACTTTTTATACTGCCGAAGGTTACGGCCACTACTTAATGCCGGAACCTGAATGGGATCGGGTTACAGAATTTTGTAGCAACTGGATGTTTCAGCAACTCAGATAAACAACTAGTAGCAGTGGCACTCAGGATAAAATTTACCAAGCTAACATCAGAAATGATTTAACACCAACATAATTACACAAAATAAATGGCAGCCCCACCATTCTCCGCAAATAAAATTCAGGCAACATTTTTTTGCCTTTCTTGAAGAGATTTTAACTCAAGAGCGCTGATTGATTTTAGCTTACATAAAACCTCCAACTTTTCGAGAAATAGCTTAGCCGCCTCCCTCCCCAATAAGTCTGAAATGATTTTTACTTTATAACCGTCATTCCCTACCAAATAAAAATCAAAGTATTCTTTTTTTCGATCATCTAAACCCTCATAGCCCGCATATTTTGTCATGTAAACACCATGTACATTGGACTTATCCAGAACTTTCTGCCCATGCTTCACCCACATCCAAGAGTAGCGACAAGTAACCTTATCTGCCCCTATATAGGTTTGGTAACATCTGACAGCACGACTCAACGCAGAGCCAAGGGGGAGTAATCCCGCTATTGCAAAGACAACAGCGAAAAAAAATGGAGCTTTCGTGAAGAATAATGCAATGCCAATAGCGCTAGCAATCACGCCTCCAACTAGTTGCATTACGGTTGGTATGCTAATAAGTATCTTCTGTCGAAACTGAATAGCGGTACCTAGTTCCTCTATCGACACAAGTTTTTTTAGCTCTTCAGAATAGTCTGTTCTTAATCGCCCTACCGGCACTTTAGCTATAATTTCATCATTTAAAGTATCAGCTTCTTGAAATTCATAGCCCTCGCAAAAGATTGGAACTTCGTAGGTACGAGTAAAGGTAATTCCCTGCATCCTGCCCTCGACATTCAGTCGCCACCAATCCCCCTCATCTCCCTCAATCTTCGATTCAGGTAAATTACCCTCGACTTGAATGGCGAAATAGACCCTTGAATAGCCATTGACTACCTCTAAATGACCCTGCCCTTGAGTCTCCCAATTTACGACATGTTGCAACCCAGAACCTTCTCCCTGGTTGTTTCTGTATGTTCGCACCTGCTGAAGTGAAAAATGAAAAGCCTGTTGACTAACATTAATTATTTTAGGGAACTGCAAATATCCAGAAAAAATACGACCTAATATACCTGGAAATGGAGTCACCACCAAAGGAACCTTTCCATATCGAACTTGTTGAATATTGCTCTTAAGAGGCCGGTAAAGTACATACAATAGAGAAACAGCAAAAAGTAAATATATTACCACATCAAGATCATGCACCCCTCTAGTTAACTTATCAACCGCAATATATAGACAAGGAATAACAACAGAACACAGAAGCATGATAAATAGCCATCCAGATAGCTGCCCGCGATGCTCTTCCGATAAAATTCCATTTACCTTCCACTCTTTTTTAAACAGATAGGAGGCAGTTTCTGAGCTAGGTTCATCATCTCTTTTTCTTACTACAGATGCACACATAACAATGAATGCGAAAAACATCACAGGCAAGCAAAAGAGGGTTAAAGGTACTACTTGTATCCACCTCAATCCCCGGTCAATCACTGCTTCAGCAGGATTATCAGGATTATACCACCCACTTATCCGCAACCCTCTTTCCCTGGCATTATTCAATCGATGGAAAATATTTATTTGATATTGTCCAAGATTATCAAAACCAGAATTGACACTTACCCGGTCATTCCAATAAGCCTTACCATCCACAACAAATTCGTATGCAGCAAAAGTTTGATAACTGACCGACCCCCCATCTCCCCAGCTTTCTGCCAGTTCAACCTCAAGAACCTCTGCAGTCATTGGCAACCAATCTCGCATCTTTATCGCATCTCGGACAGGACCAACTACCTCATATAGGAATGCAGCAAATGAAAAAACAAAGAATATACCCGCTATACCAAACAAATAAGGATTGAATGAAAAACTGAATTTTCCAAGCTTGCTCATTATAAGAGCCACTACTGCCCGCCCCCCCGCAACACACGGCCAGGTGATCTCTTCTGTGCCTGGCGCACTCTGCGTCCAATCAAAAGACTTATCCTCTTCCGCAATTGCTCAGCAGCTCCACGACCCGGGATAAAGCTTGCAACTAAAACATCTGTTCCGCACTTACCTCTAGCAAATATATTGAAGCATTCACGGGTTTGTTTTTTAGAGCTAGTGAGGTATCCAACTTTTTTCAACACTACCTCTCTAATAGATTCACGATTAATTTGATCATATTCTCTCGCCATGCCAAACCAAAGGTTCTTGCGTATTAAATGGTTCTGGGTAATTTGAACCTCTTTAACTGATAACACCGACGGGACCGACAAAATAAATAAAAAAATACTTATCCCAAACACTAAAAAAGAAAATTTTATTTCCGATATAACTAGCACACATCCAAGAAAAAGCATGAAAAATGCGAACCCTATCATCCACATACTCAACTTATAAAAAAATGACTTTTGCCTAATTACTACCGTGCCCCCTTGCATTTCCATATGTACTATGCTGGATAGCTCTTCGGAAAAATTCCTCAACGGCTTACCCACAGGAACATCAGTAGGAGATTCTTTACTTCCTTGAACAAAATCTGCCTTAAAATTTATATTCCCAGGAGTTTTGTCAACTTGGCTTTCTGTACTTTTATCCTCACACTCTTGACCCGCATCATTATGGTCAGAAGAATCCACATTAAATACTGGCAGCTCATACTCTCTCTCAAAGTGGTCACCTTGAAAACCACCACGAACATTTAAATACCAATACTCCCCATCCCCACAATAAATATCCGTATTTGATTCAGGCAATTTGTTTGGAACTTCGAAAGAGAAGTAGACCCTTATCCCAGAATTAGTAGCCTGATGCATTCCATTAGTTACGGCCTCCCAATTTACAAACTCCCTTCGACTCCTAATATCCCCGCCACGCTCAGTCAATCTTGTGAACTGCTTTAGTATTATGCGAATAGTATGCTCTCTAACTAACAGAGACTGGGGAAACTGAATATAGCCAGATACTTTTCCACCGACTCTACCTGGAAATGGATTAATGACGACAGACACACTTCCAAGCGCCTTAAATTTCCACCAGCTCTTAATTGGTTCAATGGCCAATAAACAAGCGATAATACCTAGGCTTAAGAAAAATAGCCCCGCATACTCTCCATTTAACAAGATCGTTAATCCTGCATAAGCAAAAACTGCACCGAGCAAAGCCGCCACGAACCCACTCCACAACTGCCCTTTCAGTACCCCTTTGGTTTCAGATGATACTCCCTCCGGTTTCCATTTGCTTTTTGCGATCCATGGTGTTTTTTTAACCAGCTCCGGGTCCTTTTCTTGTTCCCGAAAAATATATGCTCGATAAACGATTAAACCACTTAAAATAAATAGACAGCATAACAAGCCGGGAATAATAATTTTTGACCAACGTAGCTTCTTATCTAGGATTGAATCATAGGGATTATCTGGGTTAAACCATCCATTAAACGTGCGCCCCTGCCTCTTAAATTTCTGAAGAGTGCTATGCATATTTTCATGATAACGCTTTCCTCCAGAATCATCTGGTTCTGAGTGTATATCAACCCTATTACCCCAATAGGTTTTACCGTCTATATTAAATTCAAAGCTGGCAACAACTTGATAGAAAGTACTTTCATCATCCCAATAGATTTCTAGATCCACTTCAATTAGATGGGCATCCATTGGAAGCCAATTGAACATCCTAAGCTTATCAACTACCGGTGTGAGAGCCCATTGATATAGAAGGGTGCAAAATATAGCTTGATAGGCGATGAAAAATAGCAGTGATACTGGTGTGATCTTGGCTTTTTTGTTTTTCTGGTCATCCATGAAAAATACCTAAAACAACTTCAACGAGCAATTAAGCCCAAGGCTTTAACTGCGTTTGTTATATGGTAATTAATACATCAGCCAGCTGGATGATTTAAAATAAGATTAGGAAGGATATAAAACATATAAAGTGTACCTATTAAATAATGCACGACAACCGATTTTTATCGATGAATATTATCACGATCAGTGCTTATCAGATACTCATTGAAGGTTAACTTCTTATCTTAGAGTTCTCACCACCATCAACCGCTCCTCCGTCATATCCTGAATCGCCCAACGCACCCCCTCTCGGCCCAGACCTGAATCTTTCACGCCTCCGTAGGGCATATTATCTACTCGCCAACTAGGCACATCGCCAATCACTACGCCGCCCACCTCCAGGGTGTCCCAAGCTTTTGGGGCTCGATACAAATCACGGGTGAAGATCCCGGCCTGTAATCCAAATGTGCTGTCATTGACCTTTTTAAGTACTTCATCGATCATATAAGACCAGGGGGTAAATACCCGTACATGTCCCCACTCCAACATAGCACTACCTGCAGATGTACCTTTTTCAAGTACTAGTGGTTGTAGTCCTCGGGATAAAAATTGAGCCGCGGCGGCAATACGGATAGGACCGGCACCGATGACAATCACATCATGGACGTTTTTCATTGGTCATTACTCCTAAAAGAATCTCTAGTTACCATTGCTCAAAAGAGGAAGCTGTATAAATAGCCGGCTGTTACCGCCATACCTAAAACAACAGTCAAAAACGCAGCTATCATTTGGGTTTTGAAGATCGACTTCAGCAGTATCACTTCGGTCAGGCTGGCACCGGCACTACCAATAATCAGCGCCATCACTGAGCCCAGTGCCATACCTTTTTGTACCAGTCCAGCACTCAGTGGAATGACGGCCGAGGCGCGAATATAGAGAGGAATACCAATCACAGCGGCGATAGGAATCGCATACCATTTGTTTTCACCGGCGTAGGCCACGATCAGATCGGTAGGCACAAACCCATAAATAAAGGACCCGAGCGTGATACCAATCAGCAGGTAAGGTAGCGTTTTCTTAAAGTCCTTCCAGGTAGACAGCCAGATAGTGAACCAACGGCTAGGCTTCGCAGCCTCTGGCTGAGTTTTGTTTGCGCAAGTGTTTTTTCCTGACTGATTTACCGAGCAACTGCCAGCTACCGCCGTTTTTTCAATTCCAGGCCCTGTTACTGATGCAAGTAGAGGAGCCCCTTGGGCAGCAAAACTTGAAGTAGTTTCCCGTTCAGGCAAGCCACTACCCATCGCAGGCTGGGCCTCACTGTTCTTGGAGCCCGAGTTACAACCTCTGGACTCCAGGTAAGCTTCATCACGAACAAACCGTTCAAAGCCAAGCTTCTCCAAAAGAAACCCAGCCAAGACTGAGACTGCCATTGCAAGCGTGAAATAGAGGATGGCTACATTTAGCCCGAAAGTGACGACCAGCAGGCCAATAACTATAGGGTTTAGCAGTGGGCTGGAGAATAGAAATACCACTACTGGACCAAATCCGGCTTGAGCCCTTAACAAGCCTTTAATGAATGGGATCGTAGAGCAGGAGCAAAATGGAGTGATCACGCCGAGGAGTGCCGCAATAAGGTACCCCTTACCTCTTCGTGAACTCAGTGCCGCTTGAACCCTGTCAGGAGAAATGTACTCCTGCAACACCCCCACAAGGTAGCTGATTGCTAGAAACAACACTGTCAGCTCGACTGCGAGGAAGGCAAACATGTTGAGTGCCTCCTCCAGCATGGTGACTAACTCGACAGACATCGTAATTACTCCTCAAAAAAATAACTATATTTCTAGAATCATCGAATCATTAGGCGACGTCAAGTTATTTCTAGAAATATGGAAATATTGATTAGGGCCAAATCGTCTTAATCAATTTGGCAACCTTCCAGCCTCAGGTTTTGACCAAGCGGTCAACATGGTTGAGCCATTAGACTTAGCGAACAATGCTCTTAGGTTTGGCTATTTTCAGACGAAGAAAAATGGAACAAGCAGCCGATGTTTAGCTAGCAAAGGAGGGGAGATAAAAAGGAGCGTAGATAAATTGGGGGGACTGAAAGAAGGCTCGACAAGAGGGATTCGCCTCACTCCGGCTTACTACAGTTATCGGCCTGGCCTGCAAGGTCATCATTACAACATTCATCTTGTAAAAAATTGATAACTCCCACTAAGCGCTGATATTCAGCCACACAATACAGAGTGCGACTCTCGCGCCGCTGAGTGATCAAACCGGCAGAGACCAAGCTCGCGATATGGTGAGATAAAGTGGACCCAGGGATGTCGAGCTGCTCCTGGATGCTACCCACGGGAATCCCAGGGTTACCTGCTTTAACAATCTTTTTATAGATTAATAACCGGGTCGGGTGACCCAGCTCTTTTAAAGCTTTGGCTACCTCATCAATTCCCATTTCCACAACGCCCTAAATTCTAGATTTATCGAAATATAAACAATTGAGGGGCAAAGTGAAAGTTACTGGCTAGCACTCAGCAAAGTTCTGGGTATTTCCAATACGCACAGGAATACTGGAACTCAATTTTTCATGACTCTCGTTCGAGAGCCCTCGAGTTAAGAAGGCAATGTGCGCACCACCATCAACCGCTCCTCCGTCATATCCTGAATAGCCCAACGTACCCCCTCTCGTCCCAAGCCTGAATCTTTCACGCCACCGTAGGGCATATTGTCTACCCGCCAACTGGGCACATCACCAATCACTACGCCGCCCACTTCCAGGGTGTCCCAAGCTTTTTGGGCTCTATACAAATCACGGGTGAAGATCCCGGCCTGTAAACCAAATGCGCTGTCGTTGACCTTCTTCAGCACCTCATCGAAATCATCAAAAGGCTCCAGTATTGCGACAGGACCAAAAGCTTCCTGCTGCACTACGTTGCAGTCACTGGGAACATTCTCCATTAACGTTGGCTCAAGCATGGCGCCATCGCGGTTGCCACCGCATAGGAGTGTGCCCCCCTGCTCAACCCCTTCTTTAATCCAGTTATGCAATCTTGTCGCTTCGCCTTCGGAAATCATTGGCCCGATAAAAGTCTGCTCGGATTTTGGATCGCCTTTTTTAAGCTTCTTGGTGCGCTCCAGCAAGCGCGCCTTCAGATCTTCATACAAGCTGGAGTGCCCATAAATTCTTTGCACTCCGATACAGCTCTGGCCCGATTGATAAAAAGCCCCAAAGATTAAGCGCTCTACCGCATCCTCCAGGTCGGTATCACGATCGATCACACAGGCAGCATTGCCGCCCAACTCTAAAATCACTTTCTTGCGCCCTGCCCTGGCTTTCAAATCCCAACCAACGGCAGGAGAGCCGGTGAAGCTGAGTAATTTAAAGCGATCATCCACGGTAAACAGGTCAGCACCTTCGCGATGACAGGGCAGCACCGAGAAGGCACCCTTGGGCAGATCGGTCTCCGCAAGCACCTCTGCAATAATCAGGGCACCAATGGGTGTTCTACTCGCGGGCTTGAGCACAAAGGGGCAGCCGGCGGCAATGGCTGGAGCCACTTTATGGGCCGCGAGGTTAAGTGGAAAATTGAACGGTGAAATAAAAGAGCAGGCCCCCACGGGAACACGCTTAACAAACCCCCGGTAACCCGCGCTGCGCTTGGAGATTTCGAGATTCATAATCTCGCCATTGATACGCACGGCCTCTTCTGCCGCCACTCGGAAAGTATCAATCAAACGAGAGACTTCCCCGCGGGAATCGTGAATCGGTTTACCCGCTTCAACACACAGGGCCTCGGCCAGCTCTTCGAATCTTGTCTGAAAGCGCTGTACGCAATGATCCAAAACTTGCTGGCGCTTGTAGGGGGGCAGCGCAGCCATGGGCTTTTCTGCCAGCAGGGCCCAATCGATAGCGCTGTCGATCACCTTGGCATCCGCCATGGCAACCCGTGTTGCCACCTCGCCGGAGTACTTATCTGTCACCTCCAGCTCGGTATTGGCATAGACGGCTTCGTTGGCCAGGTAGTAGGGATATGCTTTCTGTAACATCGATGCCTCCAAGTGGCGTTCACGGTGAGCATCGACATCAGAACCCGCTCGATCAATCACGAGGGTATAGGTCACCCTGGGCCAGATAGCAACTGAGAGACTTGTGAAGACTTTGGTGGGTGGGACTTGGGCGAAGAGAGTTAGATAAGCGCCACCAAAACAGGCTTGATGGCGCTATAGAAGACTGTTATTTACTGGCCTATTTCTCCGTCAGCCACATGCCTTCGGGTTCGTAGTTGAACTTTTTATAGGTCTTTTTCTTGGTGGACGGGTTGTCCGACTTTTTGTCGATGTTATAGACAGTCCAATTCAACTCGCTGTGGTTGAACTCAATCACCGCATAACCATAGATATCGCTGACGAAATCCTTGATGTGAGGGTTATTCACCTGCACTCCGCCATTGAGCAGTGAAGTAAATACAGCACCCACATCGCGCCCTCTTTCCACCGTATCGTTCATATTCGGCGATGAGATTGATGGGGTCATCAGTTCAATGCCCACCAGGTTATCGTAGTTCCAGTTGCTGACCTTATTGAAGTTTACCTTCAGGTAAGAGGCGATACTGGTGTGCAGGTCTCCGGTCAACACAACAAAATTATCGACATTGCTGTCTTTAACACTGGAGAGAATTTTTTCACGCTCCCACTGGTAGCCATCCCAGGCATCGTAATTGGCAAAAACTAACGGCTGGCCGAGAGCAGTGCCGGCCAGTTGCGCCAACAGGGTCTGGTTGCCCCAGACTTTCCAGCGCGCATTTGAATTGACGATGCCATCAATTAACCAGTCGCGCTGGGTTTTACCCAGCATGGTCTGGGATTTCTTTTCGTAGTCGGTGCACCAATAGTTTTGCCAGGCGGTGCCGTCTTTGCAGGGCTCCTTGGTACGGTAGGTGCGGCTATCGGTCATATATAAATCGACCAGGTCACCAAACTGGAAAGAGCGATAGATCTGCAGGTAGTCAAAAGCATGGCTGGCCGCTTCATCGACCTTCACGCGCGCCGGCACATACTCAATCCAGGCTTGCTGTGCATCCCGGCGCAGCTGACGCAATTGCTCGGGGTTGTTGTCACCGGTTTGGTAGGGATGGGATGGTACGCCGAGGGTATCGCGATCGTAATCCCAGTAGGCGTTGTCTGCAGTTTCGTGATCATCCCAGGTGATGATAAAGGAATGCCTCTCCATCGCCCGCTGCAGGTTTTTATCCTTGCGGTATTCCCGGTAAATATGACGATAGTCTTCGAGGTCCATAGCCACCTTCGCACCGGAAGGCAGGCTCAGGGGATGGACAATAGCATCCTCAAAACCTTCGTACTGCGCGTACTCATAGATAAAGTCACCCAGGTGCAATACACAGTGCACGTCTTCATCTGCCAGATGGTTGTAGGCGTTGTAATAACCCGTGGTGTAATCCTGGCAGGTCACCACCGCCATCTTGATACTTTCCAGCCCGCCGGTCGGCAGGGTATGGCAGCGCCCGGTGCGGCTACATAAGGTGCCGTACTTAAAGCGATAGTAGTAACGCTGGTTGGGAGACAGATAGCCTTCCAGATCAATGTTCACGGTGTAGTCGCGATCCGCACTGATATCCTCGGCATGGATCTCGGCGCTCATCACCGGCTGGGTAAATGACTCATCCAGGGCCACATCTAAATACAGCGTTTGACCGGGCACAAAGGCGGCTGGGTTGATATGGGTCCAGAGCACCACACCCGTTTGGCTGGGATCGCCCGAAGCCACGGACAAATCGAAAATCAGGCCATCCTGATCGATGTCATAGCCCGATGGACTGCCGCTCAGATTAAAACGTGCGTAGGTTTCGCTACTGCTGGACGCTAAGGAGCGGACGGTAAATGGTGTGAGCAGCGCAAGCCCCATTGCCTGAACGAATGTGCGACGAGAGACGGTCATAACCCCAACTTCCTGTTGTTATTTTGAATTCGAATAATGTGAATTGGCGCGCATTCTATAGAAAAGCGTACCAACAAAGAAGTCGGTCTATTCTACGTAAAGTTACTTTTTGATGAAATTTTATCTACTAATGCGCCAAAAATGTAATGAATGTCACTTTTATCCGTTTTGACAGATGCGGTTGCACAGCTTAAGAAATCGACTGAAATTGTACTTCACTGCTCACTTTTTTCTCCATAAATGCTTCCAGCTCAAAGCAATTTCAGTGGCTAATAACTGTTCTACTGTATTAGAAACCCCTTCCACCGCAGGACAGACCCCATGCGAGATGTCGCCATTGTCGCCTACTGTAGAACCGCTATCGCCAAGGCGAGACGCGGCGCCTTGAATCAAACTCACGGCATTCCAATGGCGGCACACGTCATCAAGGAAGCAATAAACAGATCAGCCTTGGACCCGCAGGAAGTGGAAGATGTGGTGCTGGGCTGTGGACTACCGGAAGGAGCAACCGGCCACAATATTGCGCGCAATGCCGCCCTCTTTGCCGGCTGTGGCAGCGGGGTGCCCGGTATCACCATTAACCGCTATTGCGGCTCGGGCCTGAATGCGGCCTCAATCGTGGCGAATCGTATCGCCGCCGGGGAAATGCAGATCGGCGTTGCCGGTGGGGTGGAAAGTATCAGCCTCGTCCAGTTCAGCCTGAACCTGAATCACTTTGTCTATGAACCCCTGCAGCAGCAAATCCCCGCGGTCTGGTGGACCATGATCCAAACTGCAGATTTCGTCGCCAACAAATTTGCCATCAGCCGGCAGGCACAAGATGCCTATGTGGTGGAATCGCAAAAAAGAGTGGCAGAAGCCCACAAAGCGGGGAAATTTGCCGAGGAGATCGCCCCCTTTGAGACGGTCATGTCGGTATTGGATAAAGGAAGCGGTCAGGTCTCAGAAAAGACCGTACTACTTGCGGAAGACGAAGGCCCCCGCCCCGGTACCACGCTTGAAGGCTTATCGGCTCTGGAACCGGTCAATGCCGGCGGTACCGTCACCGCGGGCAACGCCTCACAGCTCTCTGACGGAGCCGCAGCGGTCGTCATGATGGATGCCGAGCTGGCTGCAAAAAAGAACTTGCCTATCCTGGGCCTGTTCCGCGGCATGCAGCTTGCTGCTGTGGCCCCCGAGGAGATGAGTATTGCCGTGGCGCCAGCTATCAAGCGCTTGATGACGCATCACAACCTCTCGATGGGCGAGATAGATCTGTGGGAGCTACACGAAGCCTTTGCCGTTACCACGCTCTATAACCAAGCGGAACTGGACACCCCGTGGGATATTACCAACGTGAATGGTGGTGCTATTGCCCTGGGGCATCCCTACGGCATGTCCGGTATTCGCTATTTGGGCTCTTCCCTGTTGGAGCTCGGGCGCAGAGATGCGCACAAAGCGATTATTGGAGTCTGTACCGCTGGTGGCATGGCTACTGCGGCTTATCTGGAGCGCTAAGCGGCTCGCTATTGGGGTTCGCAAGCGCCCTATTTCAGGCATTGCCAGTTTTCTGTATGGCATGCTGCCTCACAAGTCTGTAAATGCTGCTGGCCTTGCCTTGGCACTTTCTATTGGTACCTTCTCTTGGCGTCTTCTCTTGGCGTCTTACTCATCTCAACCTATCGTTTCTTCCAACCTATCGTTTCTGTGTTGCGCGGCCGTCATAGTCGTGCCCTACAGAAATAGACAGTAGCCCTACTGACCACCAGGTTAGCCTCACAGCTGGAGGAATAACCATGTTTAGGCTCAGAGAGAGCCATAGTCACGGCAAGAGTCACGGCAAGCCTTACCACGAGAGTCGCGACCAGAGCTACGAATATAGTGGCATAGTCAGTTGCGACTATTCATTGAGTTGCCCCTCGCTTATGCAGCCCCAAATCCCTGTCAAAGGTGAACTCCACCAATGATGGAGACAGTGCATGACGGCTTCACCTTCCTGTTCGCACAGAGCCGGGGCGCTCTGTTTATCATGTTCTGGATTGTGATTTTTCTGGAGCTCCCACGTTATATCTTCTCGTTTTTTACTGCGGTTTTCTTTTTCAGTTCGAGGATTGAGAAAGAGGTGGACCTGGAAAAAATCGGCAAAATTTCGGTCATTATTGCCGGTCATAACGAGGAGGAATCGATTGAGAAATGTGTGCACAGTCTCTGGGCCCAGAGCGTCAAACCCTATGAAATTATTGTGGTCAGCGATGGCTCCACCGATGGAACCAGAAAAGTCATGTCCAGCCTGCTCACCAGGGGACTTATTCAGGGGGCCCATGCGACAGAGCTTAGAGGTGGCAAGGCCTCCGCCCTAAACCTGGGAATACGCTTTTGCACCGGCGATATCGTCATCACCGTAGACTGTGATTGCTCCTTTGAACACCACACTATGAAGGAAGTGTTACTCCCCTTTGAAGACCCCAAAGTAGGCGTGGTATCCGGTAATGTCTTTGTGCGCAACCCCCACGACAACCTACTTACCGCCTTTCAAACCATCGAATACATTGTCAGTATTTCCCTGGGCAGGCATGCGCTGGCCATGATCCGCCAGATGTGCTGCGCCTCCGGTGCCTACAGCGGGTTCCGAAAAACCGCAATTGACCAGATTGGTGGCTTTGACTCCGGTGGTGGGGAAGACCTGGATATTACCTTCCGTCTGCGCAACTACGGCTGGGATATCGCCTTCGCCCCAGAGGCGATCTGCTATACCGATGTACCCACCAATATCCTGACCCTAATTCGGCAGCGGCTGCGCTGGGAGCGGGATGCGGTGCGTTTGCGTTACCGCAAGTACAACCACTTTATCAATCCTCTTAAGCGCCGAATAAAATTCGAAGAGTTCTTTCACCAGTTTGAGTTTTTGATTTTTAATGTGATCGCTGCAATCGCTTTACCGATCTATTTGGTCTGGCTGTTTGTGAGTTACGGCAGTAATGCCTGGTTTATTCTAATTGGTGCCCAAATAGTACTCATCATGCTGGATTGCCTTACCTTTGCTCTCGCGGCCTATGCCACCTACAAATTCAGTACTTTTCCACTCTGGCCCTTTCTTATTGGCTACAGCATCCTCTATGTCAACTTAATGCGTGTAGTGCGGCTCTATGCCTATGTACAGGAGTGGATCTTCAAAACTTCCTACGCGGATTCTTTCGCCCCTTCAAAAGTACACAAGGTGAGGGAATAGATTGCTTGGGAGACATCAGGAGCCGATGGTTATCACCCTTTTATCCTACTTTTTTGACTGAAACATGCCTCTATAGTCAATCTAGATGCCCGGTTTATAACTAATAGCAACATCTTTATTCCCTGTCCCTTCAACTCATAATACTTAGCCCAACCTACATCTCTCCTGCCAGCTGGCGCTTCAGCCCTCGTGGTCTATCGTTTTACTTAAGGCGAGATTTTACCCGCCAACCGTATGAACCAAGTACAAGCGGCGTCAGTTTGCCCCTTCTATAGGAGGGTTTGCCATCTCCTTTCTCACTGATGCATATAACTACTATCGCTGGCCCAGTGATTTTAATACGGTGCATCCAGGCATTGAGAAGTGTGATGCCCTGGTGATTGAGGAGCCCATGACTCCGCAATGTATTGAAAAGCTCTGGAACAGCCAGATAGGTCTGCACCTGCTGCCGGTGATTGACTTAACGGGCACACTGGGAAACAGGGCGGATCTGGATGCCTCCAATACCCTCAAGGCAGACCCAGTGGAATATGGCAAGCTGATCGACTCTTTTAACTTCCGTCGCTCCCAGCTGCACCCGGACTTTCAAAACCCCCAGAACGATGACGACAAAATCCTGGCCCGAATTTTTGTCTCTGGGGTAAGTTTGACTCCAAGTTACCAGCCAGACTCGCGCTCCACGGTGTCTTTCAACACCCTGTTAGATTCCGAAACGGTGCTGCACGAATGCGAAAAAATGATGACGGCCGAACTACTGGCCGGCAGCTTTTTTGACCGCCGGCATATTTGTAACGGCTGCAGTGCCTCTCAATTTAATGTGCGGGAAGAGTGCCCGGAATGCCGATCACCGAATTTAAGGGAATCCTTCTACCTGCATCACTTTAAGTGTGCCTATTTAGGGCCGGAGGATGACTTCCGCCAGGGAGAATACTTGATCTGCCCCAAGTGCAGAATGGAGATGAGCCATTTCGGCAGTGATTACGACAAGCCCGGTACCATTTTAATCTGCAATTCCTGCGGCAAGTCCAGTTCAGAAACAGAAGTGGGCTTTTTATGCCTGAACTGTGACACCCATATTGATGGTGACTCGGTAAAAACCGGGGATATCTTTAAATATAGCCTCACCGAAAAAGCGGTTCACTACCTACACGCCGGCCATGCGTTTCTGGAACTCACCCAGCAGAGCCCCATTTTTGCCGGGCTTCCCTTCGAGCTGATAGTGGTCTTAAACAAAGAACTGAAGAAGTGGAAAAACGAAGAGAGCGAATTCGCCCTACTCTGCATCAAATACGAAAATGAATATCTGGTGGAGCAAGAGCACGGCAACCGCCAGTTCTTTCACAGTCGCAATCAGTTTTTCCAGAGCCTAAGCCACTCCTTGAAAAAAGTCATGAAGGGAGAATACCCGGTTACCGCAGCCAAAGGCAGGCTGGAAGATTTTATCCTGGTGAGCCATATCAACCAGAAAGACCTGTACACCTTTAGTGAAGAGGCCGGTCAGAAAGCGGCGAGCTCACTCCGCCTGGATGTGGAACCTATCCTGCAAGTCTTCGGCCCAGAGGACCTGAGTTAATGTGGGAGCAAATTCACGACGGCTATTACTACCTGATCTCCCAGAGTTACATAACGCTATTTCTGATGCTCTGGGTGTTGGTTATTTTCGAGATTCCCCGCTATCTTTTTTCATTTTTTACTGCCTTAACATTTCTTCGAAAAAAATCGGAGTTTGAGGTAGATATAGAAAGCTTGGGCAAAGTGTCGGTAATTATTGCCGGGCATAACGAGGAAGATGCCATAGAGAAGTGTGTGCGCAGCTTATGGGAGCAGAGCCGCCCTCCCAATGAGATTGTAGTAGTGAGCGATGGCTCTACAGACGGCACAAGAAATATTTTACGTCGCTTATTAAAAGAAAGGCTTATTCATGGAGCACATTCAACAGAATTACGCGGAGGGAAGTCTTCTGCCGTAAATCTAGGGGTACGATTTTGTAGCGGAGATATCATTATAAATGTGGACTGCGACTGTTCCTTTGATTATCACGCAATCAGGAATATCTTATATCAATTTGACGACCCGAAAATAGGGGCAGCATCTAACAGTATCCTAGTGCGCAACTGGGGAGTGAACCTAATTACAATATTTCAAGCCATTGAATATAGTATTAGCATCAGCCTTGGAAAACACGCATTGCTTATGTTAGGGCAGGTAACCTGCGCCTCGGGGGCTTTCAGTGCATTTAGAAAAGCAGCTCTCATGCAAGCTGGCGGCTGGGATTCCGGCGGAGGGGAGGACCTGGATATCACATTGCGCTTACGCCATTATGGCTGGAAAATTGGATTTGCAGCCGATTCTATTTGTTATACCGATGTTCCCACCAGTCTGGTAGCGCTGGTTCGGCAGCGGTTTCGCTGGGAGCGGGACGCTATCCGCCTGCGTTACAGAAAATACCGCCACTTTATCAACCCTCTTGAACACCGCATTAGACCCAAAGAGTTATTCCACCAATTTGAGTTCCTGCTCTTTAATGTAATCGCCATCTTGGTGCTACCAATTTATCTGGCCTGGCTATTTTTTACCTATGGAACTAACGGGTGGTTTGTTTTAATAGCAGCCCAGATGATCCTTATGATAATGGACATTATTACCTTCACTCTAAGCGCTCTCTCCACACCAAAATTTAAGGCAACCCCCATTTGGCCTTACCTGCTGGGGTACAGTATTTTGTACGTTAACCTGATGCGCATTGTCCGGCTCTATTCTTACACTCAAGAGTGGATATTTAAAACCTCCTATACCGACACCTATTCACCTTCGAAAGTGCATCGTGTTCGGGAGTAAGTAGTATGAGAACTATACGAAAACATATCCGCCCGGATAATATGGCCAGTGAGGTCCGCCCCCACCACAGCGCCTTAGGGCGGCGCATCTATATCGGGGTATTGATATTATTTGCCCTGGGCATTCTCCGCTATTTGTTTGGGGATTTGTTTATCCTGAAAGGGGATGGGCTGGTCCTCAGGGATTATGCGGCCGTAGAGATGGGTTACATTACTAAAGTGACCGCAGTGGAAATCGATGAGGGGGAGGCGGTTAAAGAGGGGCAACTACTCCTTAAAATAGAATCCATGCAATTGCTGGAGCGCCTGGCAGATCTCTCCAGCCGCCAAGCCAACCTGATACAAATTTCTGCCGAGTTTACCCTGCTTTCCGAGACTGCCAAGCAACTTCTGGTACCAGCAGAACACCGCAAGCAAGAGATAGAGGAAATCCTGGCGCGAATCAATAAGCTGGCCGACAAGGGTTTTGTCAGCAAGATTACCTATCAGGAGGTTCTCAGGGATAATTTTGAAGCAGGCCAGGAACTGGTGAAGATTCAGGTAGAGAGTTCCACACTAGACCAGAAAAGAAAGGCCGTAGATGCAGCGATTGAGGTAGCCGGTAGAGCGTACAAGAGGTTAAAAGAGCACTATGACGATGGCCAAGTACACAGCCCGGTGACAGGCATAGTCGGGGCTACGATTCCCTCCGTAGGGGATGTCTACAGGGAGGGGGAACCATTAATGCAAGTGTATTGGGGAGAACCCTATGTCCTTGCCTATATGCCCCGCCGCTATCTGCTCGCAATCCGGCCCGGGATGGTTGTCACCCTTAAGAGTGGGCGTTACAAAGACAAAGGTGTGATCTCTGAATTACTGCCAATTTCCGATCAGCTACCGGAAGAGTTTCAGAATACCTTCAAACCCCAAGAGCGCAACCAGCTCGCCAAAATTGTACTCTCAGACCCGGAAAAATTTCCTCTGTCTGAAAAAGTGAAAGTCACCCTGGAATTAAACTGGAAGGATATCTTTGTAGAGAATTTTATGGATTAGTGACCATTACCGATTGATAAGCGTTTAATTTAGTGCTCACCGCGCTGCAGATTTGCTCAGAGCACTTCTCAGCCATTCAGGTAGACTTATTTTTTCCTTAGTTTCAACCGATAAGGTGACATAGGTAATCGTCGCAGTAAAAGCCAGCTGGTCGGGATTAAGGTAGGCTTTCACCTCAAGAGTAAAAGATTGGTTGCCGACCCTGGATACGCTGACCTTTATTTCTAACTCCTGATCCCAGGTAACCGGGGTAAGAAACTCCAAATTAAAGGCCCGCACCGGGGTCACAAATCCCCGCTGCTGCATCGTGGTGATAGCCGGCCCACCAAAAAGATCCGACAGTGCATCATGAGTGGCTTCCAGGGCAAAGTTCGAAAACCTGGGGGTATAGACAATGCCCGCTGGATCGCAGTCCCCAAACAAAACCTTGCGTCTGACGGTTATCATTAGATTTTCCCTCTACCAAAAGCCCGGCCAGCATTCTATTCCAGCCAGCCCTGCGGCATCCTGCCAAAGCGAGTAACCATTTCGATCACTCTCAATTTGAGCATTTATTACTCAGCACTCATAAGCGTTAGCAGAGTCACTTCCGGCGGTACAAGAAACCTCACCGGCAGGATGCTGGTGCCCACCCCAGGGCTGACATACAGGTACTTACCCTCTTCGACGATATGGCCTATCGCATAGCGCTGCCCGTAGCGGGAAGGCACAATCGGGCGGCCAATCATTGGCAGATATACCTGCCCACCGTGGGTGTGGCCGGCAATCGTTAAAGCAATAGATTGCGGTATCTGGGGAAAAATATCGGGGTTATGGGTGAAGGCCATGACCAGTGCATTTTCTTCAACAGCGGCCATTGCTTGATCAATATTGTGTGGCCCCTCCCAAAAATCACTGATGCCAACTAAGCGGAAAGCACAGTCTTCTGTGGCTATCTTGGTGGAGGCATCCTCCAGCACCGGGATTCCCTGCTCAGAAAATGCCCGCGCTACCCGGCCGGGGTCCAACCACCAGTCGTGATTGCCCAATACGGCAAAGACACCCAACGGCGCCTTAAGCCCGGCAAGTACCTCGGCAGCACGTTCAGGGGTGACAAAAGAGCCTCCGAGCACACCCTGAATCACAAAATCTCCGGGTAGCAGCACCAGATCCGGCCGGCTGGCATTCACTTTGCGTACCAATGAACGCAGACTATCCATCCCTTTGTAGGGGGAACCCACATGCAAATCCGCCAATACTGCAACTCTTAAATCACTACAGGCGGCAGGCCAAGTATCCAGGCGTAGCGTTTGTTCATTGATTCGGAAACTCCTGGGCTCGGCGAAAAATGCCCAAACGGCGAGGATAAAACCCACCATCAGAATCAGTAGAAATAGGATGCGAGACTTTCTTAACAGCTTTCTCAATGAGAGATTCTCGGTACAGATGATTATTTAAGCGTTGATTTATGTATCGTGACATTCACAGTGAGAGAGCTCCCGCACAATCTCACAGGAGTCGGTATAACCGGGGCCGGCACACTGGCTGCGCAGGGCCATCAAACTTTCACGCAGCTGTTCTAGCAATGCCATTTGGCTGTTTACCCTATCAATATGCTCATCGACCAGGGCATTGATTTCACCACAATGCTCCTTCGGCCGCTCCCGTAGCGTTAACAGATTGCGTATATCCTCAAGGGGCATATCGAGTGAACGGCAGTGGCGAATAAAGCGCAACTGCGCCAAGTGCTCTTCGGAGTAAAGGCGGTAGTTGCCCTCGGACCTGGACGGTTGCGGCAGCAGGCCCACCTGTTCGTAGTAGCGTACCGTTTCCACCTTACAGCCTGCCCGCTTGGCGGCCTCCCCTATCCGGTACTCCATGCTGGCGCCCCCTTGACTCTATAGTTACTAGAGGGATTGTAATGCTGGCTCACTCATTGGGCTATTCGAGAGATAATCATGGGAAAACAGGATTCCACTTGTGGCTGCGGCACCAACGATGAACCTCAGCAACAACCCGTCGATAGTGGCGCAGGAAAGGAGAGTGAAAGCTCCCTTTTCTCGATCACCAAGATGGACTGCCCCACCGAGGAAAGCCTGATCCGCGCCAAACTCACCCCACTGGAAGGGATCTACAGCCTCGACTTCAACCTGGTGCAACGCACCCTGCGGGTGGGGCACGCTCCGGGTATGCAACAGCAGATTTTGGACATACTCGCCCCGCTGGATCTGGACGCCAGGATCGCCTCCCCATCAGATACAGAAAGCGCACCGCCAGCCGCAAAAGCCAATTGGTGGATTCTGGGTGCGGCGGGATTGGCGGCACTCGCCGCTGAGTTGGTGTTCTGGCTACAGGGAGGGAATAACTGGCTGGTAATGCTTCTGGCGCTCGGCGCCATTGCCGGCGGGGGGCTTTCCACCTACAAGAAAGGCTGGATTGCCCTTAAGAACCGCAATCTGAATATGAATGCGCTGATGTCCATTGCGGTCACAGGCGCACTTTTGATTGGACACTGGCCCGAGGCGGCCATGGTGATGGTGCTGTTTACCCTGGCCGAGCTGATTGAAGCCAAGTCACTGGACCGTGCCAGAAATGCCATTCGCGAATTGATGGACCTGGCTCCTGAAACTGCCACAGTGCTTGAAGCTGATGGCCAGTGGCGTGAAGTGGATGCCAAAACCGTTTCCCTCGGTGCCACCGTCAGGGTCAGGCCCGGCGAGCGCATTGCATTGGATGGCGAGGTGGTAAAAGGCAACTCCGCAGTAAACCAGGCCCCGATTACCGGTGAAAGCCTGCCAGTGGACAAAACAACGGGCGATGGCCTTTTTGCCGGCAGTATCAATGAATCCGGCGCATTGGAATACAAGGTGACCGCTGCCGCCAACGATGCGGTGCTTGCCCGAATTATCCATGCGGTGGAAGAAGCCCAGGGCAGCCGTGCCCCTACCCAGCGCTTTGTGGATCAATTCGCCCGCTGGTATACCCCCCTGGTGTTTGCAGTAGCCCTGGCCACTGCGCTAATTCCACCGCTATTTTTCTCTGACGCCTGGATGGAGTGGATTTACCGCGCACTGGTACTGCTGGTGATCGCCTGCCCCTGTGCCCTCGTTATTGCTACCCCGGTCACCATTGTCAGCGGCCTGGCCGCCGCTACAAAACACGGCACATTGATCAAGGGTGGAGCTTATCTCGAAGAGGGCCGCCGCCTGCGCTGGCTGGCCCTGGATAAAACCGGCACCATCACCCATGGTGCGCCGGTAGTCACCGATTTTGCCCTTATAGACAGCACAGATGAGCGGCAAATCAAGCAGCTTGCCGCCAGCCTCGCCCACCGCTCCGATCACCCGGTTTCCAAGGCCGTGGCGGACTTTCTCAATTTAGCAGAGGGTAACTTGCAAGAAGTAGAGGCTTTTGAGGCCCTAGCCGGGCGGGGAATTCGCGGAGAAATCGAAGGTACCGGCTACTACTTAGGCAATCATCGCCTGGTGGAGGAGTTAAAAGTCTGCAACGCTGAACTCGAGGATCGGCTATCCAAGCTGGAGTACCAGGGTAAGACTGTGGTGATGCTGGTGGATAAGAACGGCGTACTGGCCCTATTTGCCGTGGCCGATACCGTAAAGGAATCCAGTCGCAAGGCCATTGAGGAACTCCACCAGCTGGGGGTGAAAACCCTAATGCTGACCGGCGACAACCAGCACACCGCCGATGCCATCGCGCAGGAAGTGGGCATAGACCGGGCCCTGGGCAACTTGCTCCCAGAAGATAAACTGCGCGAAGTGGATGCCCTGGCGGGCCACGGGCGTGTCGGTATGGTGGGCGATGGTATTAATGACGCCCCTGCCCTGGCGCGAGCCGATATCGGCTTCGCCATGGGCGCTACCGGCACCGACGCCGCCATAGAAACCGCCGATGTTGCCCTGATGGATGACAACCTGGGTAAGATTGCCAGCTTTATCCGCCTCTCCCGGACTACCGCGCATATTCTCTGGCAAAACATCATTCTCGCCCTCGGCATCAAAGTGATTTTCCTGGCACTCGCCTTTGCCGGCGAAGCCTCAATGTGGATGGCGGTATTTGCGGATATGGGCACCAGCTTGCTGGTGGTTTTTAATGGGCTGCGATTGATGCGGAAGTGATAGGGTTTTTGAGTTCGAGCTAGCTTGAAATATATGTTTTGCCGGTGTTATCTGCCTTTGAAACAACATCATTGGATTATAGGAAGTACATTTACCCCCAGCAAATAGAGCGTAGTACAATACTGGAGCATCTCAGATAAACACAAAAAGCTTGAAGACGAAGTAATGAAAAGGCTCGCTCTATTATTGACTGTTACCCTCTCTGGTTGTATTGAATCTCCATTATCCAAAGTCTGCAATTCATATGAAGAGTGCCCATACCTAATTGATTACTATAGGTACAGTACGGAGGAAAAGGACAAGGCAAGAGAAAGAGGAAACCCTATACCTATTTATAAAGCTCAACCAATTTACCCCAAAGAAGCTCTTGTAAATCAGATAGAAGGCTATGCAATTGTTGAGTACCTTGTTGACAAAAATGGTAATTCAGTTAATCCAAGTATCATCGAGAGCATTCCAGAAGGTTTCTTTGAAGAGGCAGCCATTGAGGCAGCAAAACATTTCAAATATGAAGCCAGCTCCCAAGAGTATAAAAATATTAGAACTAAAGTCAGCTTTAAAATGGCTAAAGATCAGCCCAGCGATGAAGAGAAACTTTTAGAATGGCTAGTATGGTTACTGTATTAACAGGATCATTCCGAGCCCAATCATTCTTCCTGTACTGCTAGGATGTAATTAAGTCTAAAACTTTTACTACTCATTCTTTGCACCAGCCTTGAGACAAAACGTTTCCTGCAAGTGCTCTAAAAATAAGCGAACCCGATTAGGCTGAAATTTTCGACTGGGGTATACCGCATAGATTCCCAGCACTGGAAATTCTGCATCGAGCTCTATTGGGATCAGTTTACCTTGGCCAATTAGTTCTTCTACCATGATCCTAGGCAATAACCCTATTCCCATACCACGGGCAATAGCATCGCGATGGGTGTACGTTTGGTTCAGCACCAACCTCCAGGGTTGGCTGAATTTACGAATTCCCTTCGCTGTTACCAGCGGCCAGCTATTCCCTAAGCGGGTTGCGCCAAAACTCAGACAAGCATGTCCAGACAAATCTGCCAGTGTTTTAGGGGTTCCATGTTCTCTCAGATAGGCGGGGGCAGCGACTAGGACAAATGGGGTTTTTGCAAGCTTTCTCATTATTAAAGAGCTATCTTCCAGAGAGATCGCCATTCGGATAGCGATATCAACATTGGAACTTACAAAATCCGTTCTGTCGTTATCCAGGGAAAGATCAAATAGAACGTCGGGATACTTTGCTTGAAAGCTTTCAATAAGCTCCAACAGGTGAGGAGAGCCCAAACCTTCCGGTGCAGAAATGCGAATAATGCCACTGGGTGTTTGAGCACTACCTCCGGAAACGACCTGCTCTAATGAGACCAGCTGGTCAAGCATTTCCTTACAGCCCTGATAGTAAAGCTGGCCGGCTTCGGTAATTTCCATAGCCCTGGTGGTGCGATTGATCAAACGCAAGCCAAGTAGATTCTCCAAGTCGGCCACATGACGCCCAACAATTGCGGGGCTAATGCCTTGATCATCCGCAGCTGCAGCAAAACTGCCCAGTTCCACCACTCTGCAAAACAGAGCCATCTTTCTCAACTTGTCCATTCGATACTTTTAGTAAATTCTATTATTACGTTAGCTATGATTAACTTCAACTAAGTATTGATTATATTGCGCTCTAAGATAAACGCTATGGACTTTTTGGAGCCTCTAGCCGTTAACACCAGTATCAACAGGCCCGATCAAACTGAACCCTTGGAGCTGAACGATGAGATCGAAGCATATTACTCCTGCCAATGCCCAATCCCTCAAGGTTGAAGGCGGTGAGACAACACTGTTTCTCGCCACGGCTGCCGACACCGCAGGACGTGTCACAGTGTCTGAGAGTTGGCTGCCAAAAGGCAACGGTGCGCCTTGGCACTACCACGACATAGATGATGAGATTTTCTATATCGTTTCAGGTGAAGTCGAGTTCGGTGTTAACGATGACGAGTTCATTGCTACTGCCGGAGACCTGGTGATAGCCGGTCCCAAGGTACATCGCAGATTTAAAGCACTGACAGACAGCCGACTCGTAGTGATCAATGCACCGGGAGGACCGGCGGAGGCCTTTATGCACGATGTATCCAATTTATCCGATGCGCCGACACAAGCGGACAAGGAGCGGTTCGTTAAGCAATACGGGATTCATATCGTGGACAAATAAATATAATTACTTGCCAAGCCGAGTAACGCCCAATATGCAGTAACAGAAGTTTATCTCTTATATAAAATAAGAGAATGACTTTTGTCTTTGTACTCAAGACCGTAGCATTTATGCAAATCCACTAGTTCTCAAATACGGAGTCAGAATGTTATTGGGCGTATAAAGCCTGTTCATTAAAAACTGCTGGCATTCAGTTTTTCAGGCTACAACCCGTTTCTATCCTGCGAGAAAACATCGTATTTTTCGAACTATAGTGCTTAAGATAATAGAGAATCACATAGCTAGAAATGAAAGTTTCATCCGATCGGATCTCTTAAGTACTTCCGCAAACTCAACATAGACAAATCAATTAAACAAACCATATAAACATTCAAAAAAATATTTTCCACCTATCAATCAAGAAGCTTTAGCCGCCCTATCTAGGCTCGCTATAAAAATCTCAGGATGATCCAGCCCAATATAAACTTTTTCTATTGATTCATTCTTTAACTTTACCTCGACAACAACATTTGGGTTGCCGAATAAATTATAGCGTTTTACGCCACCTCGCCTCTCAATATAGCCATTACTTTTATTAATAGATTGGATATCTTCCAGAGGAATTGTTTTACTGTGAAAAATTCCATAGCGAACAACCAGGCTATCTACCGTAATAGAGACTGGTCGCCTAGACATGGAACGATAATCGGAAATCAAGAACAATAACCCCAGAATACTGAGAAAGCTGATAATGTTGGCAGCAGTGGGAGACCACACAAAGTATGCTATTAAATGAACGATAGGTAGTTCCAGCAATACTAAATAAATCCTAGATTGCCAACATAAGTGACACACGTTTACCCGCCAAAAATTCCAGCGGGCTCAAGTAATTTAGTACTTTCCTAGGTCGAGTATTGATTCGAAACACTGCGTCATCAATACGGCTTTTTGGTATCTTGCCAATTTCCACTCCTTTTGGGAAGAAGCGCCTCAAAAGGCCATTAGTGTTTTCGTTCAGCCCGCGTTCCCAAGAGTGGTAAGGTTTCGCAAAATATATTCTGCATCCTAGCTTCTGCGCAATCGATTGATGACCTGCAAATTCTCCTCCATTATCGAAGGTGATGGTTTTACAGATGGCCTGATATGGCTTCAACATCTGCTTGATCGCCCGGCTCACTGTTTTCTTGCTCTTATTTGGGACTCTGCGAGTGAGCAATAATTTGGAAACTCGTTCAACCAGTGTCACCAGATAGCCATCTTGACCATAAACTGTATCGCCTTCCCAGTGACCGATCTCAGTGTTTTCATCGACAATCGCAGGTCTTTGATCAATATCTATGCGCTCTGGAATAAGCTTTACGCCTGCCTCGGAACCTGCCCGTTTCTGATAAGGTTTGGCTTTCCTTGGCAGACGTGACCTCCAGTTAAGTCGACTGACCCAGCGGTAAATTGTTGAACAACTAACCGTTTTCGCACACCTCTCAAGCTGCATTCGCCCAGCGATTTGTTCAGGACTTGCATTTTTCAGCTGGTGGTCGATTTGTACCTGCATGGCAAAGTCGAGCTTGGTATGTTTAATAGCTCCGTGCCGTCGTTGCAGTGCCTGACGGTGGGCACTCTCGGCACAGTAAGGGCTGTAACGACCAAGCTCACGAGAGATGGTCTTATTGGATCTATTGAGGCGTAGTCCAATGGCTCGGGCTGAATAGTTCTGCCCATTAAGGACCTCAATCTGGTATCGTTCTTTCAAGGTCAGCTGGTTGGTACGGGTTCCCATGAGGTTCCTGGCTTGTTTGTGTGGAAGCTTACTAGCCTACAACCAGCTGGCCTCCTTCGCTATCGCCAAGTGTGTCGGTTATTGTGAGAATCTAGGAATGAAACCCAGGGCTGTACTTTGAGAGCCATCTTTTAAGTGGTAACTGAAATGTTGACTACCATGAAAGTGTTTAAAGCTGATAGAATTTGCACAAAACAAGAACATCCACATTCGGGTCTCAAAAGTTAAGATTTTGCAGAGTGCCCCCTTACCTACATACTTCTGAACAGCTGAAACAATCGCAAGATCGGGGTCTTCTTGCTTGCTCAAGGCCACCTTTATTGCCATAAACATAGTGACAATTGCCATTACCTCCAATAAGACAAAGCCAATGAGCAATACATATCTGCCGGACTCAAGGTACTCCCAAATAACTTTACTTTCATCTGGAATTATAAAGCTACCAACGAGAATGGCGAGACTGACGTATACAACGGCCTTTACCAGGGCCTGCTTTTTATCTTTTATACACACGAAGCACAAAAGCGGAAGTACAAACAAGCCATCAATCAAGAAAAGCCATTCATAATTGGCCTCACCAGAATTATTAAAATGGGTAGTCGTAGTGTAGTAAATACCCCAAGAGAGACTGGTAACAACTAAAAAAATGAAAGGGAGAATTCTTCTTATTACCGGGTTCATACTCTTCCTTGTAAAAAACCTTGATATAAGCCCACTGACAATACGAAGCCTTTAAGCCCCCGCAAACCTCGTCAACACGCTGCAGGCCCAACCACTTTTAGATAAGCCAAAATATCTTAAGACACATCTGTTGGGATAGATAGAGCCAGTAGGGCTTTAACCTAATAATTGATACAAAACAACCAGGTTAATGAGCAACACTATTTAGTGCCCTTCGTACCAAGTAGGTAGCAGAGAATGTCACTATAAACTGCCCGCTCATTTGCAAGGCCAGCTTTGGCCAAAAGTCAATTTCTTCAGTAAATAGGGATAGTACTAAATTTCCTGGAAACAGAAAAACACGGAAATACTGCCAACCTCCACCTACAATCAGCCAATTATAAGCAAATGCAGCGATTCCGATCAGCAGGGCAATAACACCAACAACTATGGATTGCCTGACATCCTTATCTATACATATTTCGCATCACTTAGATAGGGCAGCGTAGTGTCACTTCACTCCGACGATCTCTTTTTTAACATAAATACCCAGCCGCTTTGAAAGACGGACCAAATTTCCCCGGTCAGTAGAAAGCAATTTGGCAGCCCTGCTCCAATTTCCTTCACACTGAATCAAGATATGTTTAATAAGATCTCGTTGGTAATCTTCGGTCGCGGCTCTGAGGTTTATTGCTTCGAGCGTCGGCTCAAGTGGTTTTTCAAAGTCTGGCTGTGGCGCTATATCTTCAGGGATCTCTATATGCGCTGCGGTTAGCGATACAATTTCAGAGGGAGATGAGTTTTTTCTGGCCTTGAGTGCTGCGCGGCTGATGATATGCTCCAACTCCCGCACGTTGCCCGGCCATCCGTAGCGCTTTAATTTGCTGGAAGCATCCGCAGTGAGCCTTAGCTGGCGGAAACCCAGTTTTCTTGTAGACCTCTCCAAAAAGTAGTCCGCCAGCAAGAGAATATCGTTTTCCCTCTGCGACAGCGCGGGGACTTCCAGAGGGTACACAGAGAGACGATGGTATAAATCGGCCCTGAAAGCACCCTTTGCGATCTCTTTCAGCAAGTCTCTATTAGTTGCCGCAACAATGCGCACATCCACATGCTGCACCGCATCTTTACCAACAGGCTGGATCTCACCACTTTGCAGTACCCGCAGTAGTTTGCCCTGTACAGATAAAGGCAGCTCACCCACTTCATCCAGAAAAAGAGTGCCACCATTCGCCAGCAGAAACTTACCGGGGCGCTCCCGTTCAGCGCCAGTAAAAGCCCCTTTGGCATGTCCGAACAGTTCAGCCTCTGCCAATGTTTCTGTCAGGGAGGCACAGTTGAGATACACCAAGGGTTTTTCCCTGCGCGGTGATAGCCTGTGCACCGTGCGGGCAACCAGTTCCTTGCCTACGCCCGTTTCCCCGAGAATAAGCACGTTGTAATCGGACCCTGCGACCAGCTCAATATCACTGCGCAAGGTTTTCATCACCTTGCTCTCACCGATCAGCTCGCCACCATCCCGCTGAAAAGCTTCCTGGGTCAACTCTTTCACCAATTGCTCGGCATGCTCAGCAGAAAGAGAAAGTGCTTTAAGTTCCAAGGCGGTTTTGAGGGTTGCCGCCGACAGCGCCGCGATCAGTTCGAGGGTTCGATCACTAATCAGGCTGTAGGCATCAGATGCCATGCTATCCAAAGTGAGCAGCCCCACCAGGTGATTATCGGAATAGAGCGGCAAACCGAGGCAGGAGTGGACTGGCAGGTCCCCTTCCCTATCCAGCAGCAAACCATCAAAGGGATCTGGCAGGTTACAATCGGAGGGAAAACGTACAGGTGTTTCAGAGTTACAGATTTGAGCCAGGCGAGGATGCTCACTAACCAGGAAGCGCCGACCCAATGTACGCCTCGCTAAGCCCTGCACAGCCAGGGGTGTAAGCACCTCACCATTCAAGCCCAGCAGGGCAACCGCATCGCACTTAATGGCCTTACGGATGGTGGAGAGCAATCGCTCAAACCGATCGCTATTGTTCAGGCTATTCGCGAGATCCAACGCCACCTCAAGCAGCAAAGTAGAATTGATATCCACCATAACTTACCCAGTCAATAAGTTCGCATTAAGTCATTATGACACAGCAGCAGATTCAGTCAAAATGACACAAACCTATATTAAAGAAAACCTATCTTATTGTTTTATATGAATTTTTCAGGTTGGCACACCCTTTGCCTAGTAACTATTGAGGTTATTCAGTAATAGAGGCAAAGACAATGCTGGACACATACTCTCTGAAAATTCGCAGACGTTTCGAACTTCTGCTCAAAGCCGGAAATCTCACCCTGTTACTTTCAGCTCCTATGCTACTGCTCACCGTCGTTATCTGTTATCCGTTCTCGCATTATTTTTCGATCCCAGCGCAGGTGGCGGGCCATATTTTTATGATTATCAGCGCAACATTTATCAAGATTGGTTACGTAAGCCGCTGTGTTGCGCAATATAACCTGTGCCAGGAAGTCCGCTGACCGGGCACGGTAGCTTCTCGCCCTCAGAGCCATTGAGCACCTTGGGGGCGACCTTACAGATTTTCGAATTTAGAGTTTCAGCTTCCAATGCCCCCTCCCTATCTCATTCCACTCCCGTAAAGCCGTTATTTCGGTGCTATCTTCTTCCCAGTGCCGACATTTATGGCACTGCTATCAATTAGCAACCCCACAGGGGAGATTTGATGTCCGCGATGAGCCGCCTGGCCCTGCTGGCTGTGGTATTTGTCGACCTAATGGGACAAGGGCTGCTTTTTCCCATCATCAGTGAGCTGGTCATGTCGACTAAGTTTCACTTTCTGCCAAGCGATACCCCGCAACCCACACGCCATCTTTTCTATGGCATCGTTATTAGTAGCTTTTTCCTGGCTTGGTTTTTGGGGTCTGTATATGTCGCGAAGCTATCCGACAGCATCGGACGCAAGAGTGCAATGGTGCTCTGTCTGGTTGGTGCACTGGCAGGCTACACCATCACGATTGTAGCGCTATTCACCAGTAGCCTGTGGTTGCTGATATTGGGGCGTGTAGTGAGTGGATTTACCGCAGGCAATCAACCCATCGCCCAGGCGGCAATGATTGATGCCAGCCGCAGCGAACTGGAAGCCTCCAAAAATCTGGGGCTGCTGGTGGCGGGAATGAGTGCTGGGGCAGTAGCCGGGCCAATTATCGCCGGCGTATTAGCCGACCAGGCGCTGCTGGGCAATATCGCGAGTATTCAGCTCCCTTTTTATTTCGCGCTGTTGTTGGTTGCCGTTACCCTAGGTCTGATTTTGGCGTTTTATCACGATAGCCGGAAACCTACGGCACCTGTTCAATTACGCTTCCTCGACTTGTTCAGGCAATTTGTACACCTGAAAGACCGCCCACAGGTTGTCAGACTATGCCCGGCCTACCTGAGCTTTATGCTGGTACACCTCAGTTTTTATATCTTTATCACCAACTACTTGAACAGCCGCTTTCAACTCGGGTTACTGGGAACCAGTATGGCCATGCTGTTTATGGGAATCGCCGTGGGTATTTCCAGTATTTTTCTGGTGAAGCCCGTGTTATCCCGTTGGAGCAAGCCCCTGATCATTAAAGTGTCGGCTTTCATCATAGGCGCTTGTGCTCTGGTGTTTGCCTTTAGCGGTCAGGTTTGGCTGTGCTATGTGAGTGTGTTTATCGCTTATTTATGCTTTGGGCTTGCTTATCCAGCACTACTACATCTATTTGCCCAGAGTGTGGATGAGAGCGAACAGGGCTGGGTAATGGGTATCGCCACGGCCGGATTTACTATAGTAGCGACTCTTATCTCGCTGTTGGGCGGCGGTGCCATGGAGATCAATATCCGGCTGCCATTCTTTATAACTGCCCTCGCAGCCGTCTTTGTTTTGATACTGATTCGGCTCGGCTGGCGTAGTCGCGCGATGAAAAAAATTATTGAAAAGTAAGAAAGATTCTCATTGTAAATGTTATTGCAATATCGCTACAGCTTGAGGCAGCCGGCTCATGAATCGCGACGAAAGCTACAGCGATATTGCTATTTCTTTAGACCTCAATCTAAGGCCTCAGCCTATAGCTTGCTCGCCAAATCCTTAATTTCATGATTCAAAATCCGATCGTTATGGCTGTAATCCATGGGGACATCAATCAAGTGCACCCCTCCCTCCTTACAGCACTTCTCAATCATCGGCTTCAATTCATCTGTTGCCTCTATGCGATGACCCTCAGCACCATAAGATTTCGCATAGGCGACAAAATCAGGGTTGCCAAAATCGAGCCCGAAGTTTTTAAGCTCCATCATGGATTGCTTCCACTTGATCATGCCATAGGCATCATCACGAAGAATCAACACAATCAGGTCCAACTTCAGGCGTACAGCGGTTTCTATTTCCTGTGAATTCATCATAAAACCACCGTCTCCACAGATCGCCAACACCCTGCGATCGGGGCAGACCAGCTTGGCTGCCATAGCCGATGGTAGACCGGCCCCCATCGTGGCCAGGGCGTTATCTAAAAGTACGGTGTTCGGGTAGTAGGCTGGATAATTGCGGGCAAACCAGATCTTGAACATGCCATTATCCAGGGCAATCACGCCCTTCTCTGGCATCACCTCACGAACATCCTTCACTAAACGCTGAGGCCGTATAGGGAAGGTATCCACACTCGCCCCCGCCTCTATTTGCTTCAGCAGCGCCGAACGTATGCGATGGGCATCGCTAAAACTCCAATGCTCCTGGGGCTCAAGGCTCTCCTGCAGCTGCCATAGGCTATTTGCAATATCCCCAATCACTTCTATCTGCGGAAAATAAACTGGGTCCACTTGGGCCGCATTAAAGTTGATGTGTACAACTTCGGGCCCGCCAGGGCGCATAAAAAACGGCGGTTTCTCCACCACATCGTGACCCACATTGATAATCAGGTCCGCCTGCCCGATTGCGCGATGAATAAAGTCCTCATCGGATAAGGCCGTGTTACCGATAAAGTGTGGCCCAGACTCATCGATTACCCCTTTGCCCATCTGCGTGGTGATCGCGGGAATCCCCAACTTCTCGACGAACTTCCTCAGCATCTTCGAGGTCAGCTTTCTATTTGCGCCAGCGCCTATCAGTAATAAGGGCTTGCGTGAGGCGGTAATAGCCTCAGCCGCTTTGCGAATGGCTTTCTCTTCGGCAATGGGGCGGCGGGAATAACTGATTTCGAGCACTGGCATAGAAGAGTGCTCACGGGCAATATCCTCAGGAAACTCCAGGTGTGCGGCACCGGGTCGCTCTTCCTCGGAGCGTCGAAAGGCTTCACGCACATGTGCCGGCACATAATCCCCACCGACGAGGGTTTTGGTGAACTTGGTGAGGGGGCGCATCATGTCCACGATATCAATAATCTGGAATTGCCCTTGCTTCGAACTCTTGATGGGCTTTTGGCCGGTGATTAATACCATGGGCATCCCACCCAGCTGGGCATAAGCCGCTGCGGTGACGAGATTGGTGGCGCCTGGCCCCAAAGTCGACAAGCAGACACCGGACTTGCCGGTGAGGCGGCCATAAGTGGCGGCCATAAAACCTGCGGCTTGCTCGTGGCGAGTAAGGATCAATTGTATTTTGGAGCCCCGCAGAGACTCCAACATGTCGAGGTTTTCCTCGCCGGGAATACCAAAAACATATTCAACCCCCTCGGCTTCCAGGGCGCGCACAAATAAATCGGATGCTTTCATAGGAGCGTCTCTCGTCGTTGTAAGCTCTCAAGAGTTAGGCAAATATGGAATGTCCTGTGCCTCTCTTTACCCTCCCAGAGGCCCGAACCTACCCCCACCTTTCGCCACTCTTACCGGCAGTGACATGATTTTGAACATACAGATGTAAAACCCCTCTGAGTTTTAGCACAGGATGACGTCTTCCGTGCCCTAAAACTCCACTTTTCCCAACACTCCACCCTCAGGAATTACTCTGAAAGACAGAATTCCCCCATACGCACTGCTTGCTAATATCTTTGAGTGGTGAACACCATCTAGAAAGGCACTCCCCATGGATTTCACGAGTCGACTCAATGACTTCATGTTGCCACCTGCGACTCTTTCCACCTTGATGGGAGCCCGCTTCAGTTTGCCGCTGACCCGCAACCACCGCACAAAAGTTAGGTTTCCCGGACTTCGCAAATAGCGCCTTTATGAAGAGCAAAGAGAGGGGCAGCAAGGGAAAGTGGTTTCTATCGCTCGCCGCGCTTGGGGTGGTTTTTGGGGATATTGGTACCAGCCCTCTTTACGCGGTTAAGCTGATCTTTCACTCGCGATACGGTATCCCATTGACCGAAGCCAATATCCTGGGCGGGATATCTGCAATCTTCTGGGCTCTGATCGTGATAGTGACCATCAAATATGTCACCTTGGTAATGCGTTTGGATAATCGCGGTGAAGGCGGCATCATGGCTCTGATGACGCTGGCAATGGAGGCCTCAAAAGGACGCAAGTATCTGCAGTGGTTTGTGGTCACCGCCGGCATCTGCGGTGCTGCCCTGTTCTTTGGTGATGCCGTGCTAACCCCGGCAATCTCTGTACTTTCAGCCATTGAAGGGCTTGAGGTGGGCAACCAGACACACAAAATCCTGGTTGTACCAATTGCCATAGGCGTATTAATCAGTCTCTTTTTTGTACAACGTTACGGCACATCAACTGTTGGTGCCCTATTCGGGCCAGTTACCGCCCTGTGGTTCCTCACCCTGCTGGTGGCTGGAATTTCCAGCATTATCAGCAACCCCCAGGTTCTTCAGGCCATAAACCCGGCGCACGCCTTGAAATTCCTAACCACCCACGGATTTAGCTCTTTTGTGGTACTCGGTGCCGTTCTGCTGGTTTTTACCGGGGCCGAAGCGCTTTATACCGATATGGGACATTTCGGTCGCTCTCCTATCAGGATGGCCTGGCTCGGATTGGTATTTCCTGCTCTATTTCTGAACTATATGGGGCAAGGGGCGTTGTTAATGAGTGATCCGAATGCGGTGGACAATCCCTTCTACCGCATGTTTCCCAGCTGGGGGCTTTACCCGGTGATTGTGCTCGCCACCGCCGCTACAGTCATAGCCTCTCAGGCCTGTATTACCGGTAGTTTTTCTATGGCCAAACAGGCCATGCAACTGGGCTTCCTGCCCCGCCTTGCCCTCAGGCATACCTCTGCGCACTTGGAAGGGCAAATTTTTATGCCGGGAGTCAACAGGCTGCTTATGCTGTTAGTTATTGGCGCAGTAGTGGGTTTCGGCTCCTCGACCAACCTGGCCAGCGCCTACGGCGTTTCTGTAAGTGGTGCCATGTTTATAAGTACCTGTCTAGCCGCAGTCGTTTACCGCATCCAAATGAAATATCACCTACTGTTGTGCATCTCCGTTGCAACCTTCTTTATCTGTATCGATCTGTCATTCTTCTCTTCCAGCCTGCTGAAAATCAGCCATGGGGGCTGGTTCCCGCTGGGCCTGGGCGCAATAGCGTGTATTTCCATGTTCACCTGGAGGGATGGCAAGGAAGTATTGGCGCAACATCTTCAGCGGCAGGAGTTTAAACTGGAACCCTATTTGGCGGCTCTATTGAAGAAAAAACCGATAAGGGTGCCTGGAACTGCAGTGTTTCTTATCTCCAGACAGCTATATGCCCCTCACGCCCTGATCTATAACCTGAAGCACAATAAAGTTTTGCACGAAAAGTTACTGTTTATTACCGTATCTTTTGTAAACACCCCACGGGTGATGCCCGGTAACCGGTACATTCTCAGCGAAGTTGGAGAAAACAGTTTTTACTTGCTCCTACGTTATGGCTATATAGAGCAACCGGATATCTGGAAGGTTCTCAAAAGGATACGTTCAAAAAGAGAGTTGGATATCGAGCCGAATAAGGCCTCATATTTTTTAACCCGGCAGACCATCATCCCCACCAAACAAGAAGACAGTCACATGTTTCTCTGGCGGGAGCGACTCTTTGCTGCCATGTTTCGCAATGCTAGTAGTGCCGTGGAGTATTACCGGATTCCTGCAAGTCGAGTGATTATCATGGGCGAAAAAATTAGAATATAATTTCAGCGGTTAAAAGGTGGCACCGATCAGCGCCACTTCTCACCTTGCTCTGTTTCAGCCTTCAAATTCTGACATTTACTGTGGCTGGGCCAATTATCTACTCTGGAACTAAGAAAACTAAAAAAAACCATAAGAAAACTAAATGGCCCCAAGCCTGGACAAATGCTGTCGGGCAAATCTAATGCGCTTCGTCTGTATTTCTGCAAAGCTCTTACCATCTATATTCGCGGCAAAGAAATACATATTGTTTTCAGTTTCTACTACCCCAACATACCAGCCTAAAGCGAAATTATCGGAAATTTGTCCGCCCCCGGTCTTCGCATAGAGTTTGTAAGAATCCGTTTCCTCTACCAGCATCACTGCTTTAAATAGAGACAATGTCTCCTCAGAAACGGGCAATGAACCGGAAAACAACTTTTGCAGGAAGTCGACCTGTTCTTTGGCCGATATCTTTAAGCTGCCATTTAGCCAAAATTTATCCAAACCCGAGGAAATATCTTTATTCCCGTAATTGAATTTGGTCAAATATTGACTCATCCGCTCCTCGCCAACTTGAATGGCTAACTGACGGTAAATAGGCACTGCGGAATTCTGGAATGCCGCCCGGATGGGGAGTGGCTTGTCATACCAAATACTGGGCCACCATCTTTGCGCTGGATACTTCAAGTGGTCATAGGTTAATTCTTGAACAAGACTACGAACCACTCCAGCATCCAGAGCAATCAGGGTATTCGGCACCTTGAATGTTGAGAAAGGGGTAAGCCTGACATCTGCCCTACTTTCATTGACAACTGAGTAGGAGGCCTCTTTATGATTCTTAAGAACAAATGTGCATGATTTGCCACATTTAATATCTTGTGAAGACCAGGCAAGACTGCTCACAAAAAGAGCGAAGAACACGATTACTTTCAAGTTAAACTTCCCAAAGATGTAGATTGAAAAGACCCTCTGCTCAGGGTAGCAATCATAAACGATCCTGCCGCATTCTCACCCGTCTTCATTTCAAAAGCACGCACGGTTTAGTACACGATTATGCCGTCATATTAATCCGCTAGTGGATATACTTGGGTCCCCTTCTAGACCGTATCAGCTCTACAAGAGCTTTATGAGCATCGACAAAACCCAGCCCAGTATTATTAGCACCCAAGTGAGAGTGCCTTGCTGTGCCCTGAAGAGCCTGTACAACCATTGGCACAGCCTCACCCCTTGAGTAACCATAGTGGTCTGCCGCATCCAATAGCAGCGCACTAACAGCTGCCAATTGTGGAGCTGCAAAAGAGCTACCAGATTCAAAGTTTTGACTAGAAGCCGAGTAGACTGCATCACCTGAGATGGCAAAGCTTCGGTTAATCGCCAACTCGTTATAGCCAGGAACTGTAGCGGTGAGAGACACCTCATCGGAAAATGGCTGCAAATTGATCGCAAACATCAGGTTTTGACTTCCCGGCATGCCTTGGTTTTGCAGCAAGAAAGCTTTAATCAGATCCAAATCATAAGTAAAGAAACTTCCCAAAGGGGGAAGACCGAGGCGTTTACGTACATCGGTATTCTCACCGTTTAAATCCGTTCCCGTGTTCCCAATCGATTTGGTGAAAATTTTGGACTGTAAGATATGTGAGAGATGACCTGAAAACTCTGGGTCTAACTGATCATTGGTGATATGAAAGGCCCGGCTCATATTAATCACACTGATATCATCGCGACTGCGCATATAGGCCATGGCTTCATTGTACGTCTTGCTCTCGGTGCTTATGGGCACAATGGTGGCCTTAGGTGCAATATCGAGGATAATATCAATGACGGTATTGCCATGCAGGAAAGTGATCGGATCACCAAACTGAACTTCAGCTTCGATATTAGGATTCTGCTCACGTTGCTCCTGCAAACGGACAGGATCAAACAAATCAAACACCCCAATAACAATACCCTCCCCATCAAAGTGCCTAACTAGATTGTGTTGTTTAAGGTTATAACCGGGCACATAGGGATACAGTAAGTCATTAAGCTCCTGTCTAAACAGATCCAAATCTGCGAGAGCAGATTCAAAAGCCAACCTATTTTCCTCTTGGTAGTCCTCTGACTGAAAGGTATACAAAAGCTCCGCGAGCACCGTAAATTCAGTAATTGACTGCCCCCACTTATGCATTTTTAGCTCATCGACCATATAAAGCGACTTCGCGCGCCCCTGATATTGGTCAAACTCAGCAGCCAGGTAATCATCCAGAATTGGAGTAACAGGCTCTTCCCAAGGCCATGGAGTCAGCGCCTTAATCACCTGCAATGAACTCCTGGCCTGATCTACGTTGGGATCTGATGCAAGGACCTTTACGCTAAATACAATCAGCAATACCACAAATACTATTTTATTCAAAACAGCTTCCTTTTTATTGAAATTTATTTTGGATACTAGCTTGAAAAACCAATCACTAAGAGCTTTACAGAATGGCTATCGCTTTTCACAGCGAAGTCTCTTAGTAGAAATAAATAGGATCATGGAACGTGTTCAAAGGCAATATGCCAATTAAAAATTTTAATACTTTTCGTTTAACCTTCGACAGCGAAGAAGCCTTACCATGCATAACCTAAAATACTCATTATCGAAGCATAGATCTCAGCTTATACGATTGAAAATAATGAGCTGAATCAATCCACACACAAAACCAAGCGTTCTTGGATCAAAAGGACATGGCTATAAAAGACAGATCCTTTGCCGTAACAGTTGGGCTCACTAATCCACCAACTTTAGAGCATTGTAGAAATCACCCAATTGAAACTTCAAGAGAAACGGGTATCTGTTCAATAGCCTCATGATAGGGTTTAACAAATCTAATTTGTGTCCCATCAATTTCAGTAAGCTGTTTAGACCAGGCTGAATCATAAAGAGCTTTTAAATCATTCTTATCAGCTTCGGTGAGTTCACTATTTTCACCATAGTTCATGATGGAGAACGGCTTATGCACACCATAGATCACACTGGGCCAAGCTTCCTCTTTCAAATCAGCAAAGAAATGCCTTAGCCCAAATATATGGCCCAGTTCGTGAATCATAGTATCAACCTGCTCTTTCAAGCTTTGTTCAAACATGGTGGGAAAGAGCACCAGTTCATTACGCCCCGGATTAGGAAAAAAGGCGCGCGCTAATGTACAACCTGCCACACTACAATTTTCTACAGGCTCCACTCTGATTTTAAAGTCCCAAACATTTGGGTTCTCGTTAAATTTCACCGGAGAAGCATCGCCCCACTTTAACAGGGCCTCTCCAAGTAGAACTCGAATATAGTCTTTTACTTCATCTGGGTTTTTAAAATACCGCAAAGATTCTTCATCAAACTTCCACCTTAGAGTTACACCCGCTTTCCAAAGGGGAATGTATCCCTCCCCACTGTGTAACACCAAATCCAATGGGGATCTATCCTAGATTGCCAACATAAGTGACACACGTTTACCCGCCAAAAATTCCAGCGGGCTCAAGTAATTTAGTACTTTCCTAGGTCGAGTATTGATTCGAAACACTGCGTCATCAATACGGCTTTTTGGTATCTTGCCAATTTCCACTCCTTTTGGGAAGAAGCGCCTCAAAAGGCCATTAGTGTTTTCGTTCAGCCCGCGTTCCCAAGAGTGGTAAGGTTTCGCAAAATATATTCTGCATCCTAGCTTCTGCGCAATCGATTGATGACCTGCAAATTCTCCTCCATTATCGAAGGTGATGGTTTTACAGATGGCCTGATATGGCTTCAACATCTGCTTGATCGCCCGGCTCACTGTTTTCTTGCTCTTATTTGGGACTCTGCGAGTGAGCAATAATTTGGAAACTCGTTCAACCAGTGTCACCAGATAGCCATCTTGACCATAAACTGTATCGCCTTCCCAGTGACCGATCTCAGTGTTTTCATCGACAATCGCAGGTCTTTGATCAATATCTATGCGCTCTGGAATAAGCTTTACGCCTGCCTCGGAACCTGCCCGTTTCTGATAAGGTTTGGCTTTCCTTGGCAGACGTGACCTCCAGTTAAGTCGACTGACCCAGCGGTAAATTGTTGAACAACTAACCGTTTTCGCACACCTCTCAAGCTGCATTCGCCCAGCGATTTGTTCAGGACTTGCATTTTTCAGCTGGTGGTCGATTTGTACCTGCATGGCAAAGTCGAGCTTGGTATGTTTAATAGCTCCGTGCCGTCGTTGCAGTGCCTGACGGTGGGCACTCTCGGCACAGTAAGGGCTGTAACGACCAAGCTCACGAGAGATGGTCTTATTGGATCTATTGAGGCGTAGTCCAATGGCTCGGGCTGAATAGTTCTGCCCATTAAGGACCTCAATCTGGTATCGTTCTTTCAAGGTCAGCTGGTTGGTACGGGTTCCCATGAGGTTCCTGGCTTGTTTGTGTGGAAGCTTACTAGCCTACAACCAGCTGGCCTCCTTCGCTATCGCCAAGTGTGTCGGTTATTGTGAGAATCTAGGTATTCTCTACAGCAGAATATCCAACTTTATCAGTGACGCAGATCTTATTGTCACCATACTTATGAACTAAGGGCTCAGCGCAAGAATCACATTCTTTTTTTGACTTAAGCTCCAGGTGAAGCGTTTCCTTTATATAGCTACCATTTTCTGCTGACACTGTTATCCACCAACATGTATAAAAGAACCATAACTAGAAGATAATTCATGTTGGATAAATCGAGGGGATATACATGGTCTCTTGCAGCAGAATCCTTTCGTGACAAGATTAAGACCTCATTATCTATGCCATGACACTATTCTCATTATTTAATCAAAAGCAGTTGACACAATTAAAGATCGGCAATACAAACGCATGAGCCAGTAAATATATTCATTTGTTTCACTTATAGCGCTGAATCTCTTATAGCAGTGCATCTATAGCTCTTCTTTTTATATATCTAAACGTCAAGGATGACACTAAAGCCACCATAGATAAGCCGCTTGCCATCAAACGGCATTGGGTTTTCCTCTGGTAGCATTCTTGGATGTATCCACAAGAGCTTGCCAGCCAGCATCACGAATCTCTTTTGAAGGCCAAATAGCCCAGGAGAATACAACAGTTTCATTTTCTGTACATTTTATAGCCATAGGGAAGGAGGTGACTTCACCATCAGGAATATCATCCCCCCAGCTTTCCACAACCTTCAAGGCACCCTGCTCTTTAAATAGTTCTGCAGCAGTCTTTGCATACCCTATATAAGCATCTTTCTTTGCAGTAGGCACTGCCGCCACGCAACCATCTACATATGACATTTGATAACCCTCTTGAAATTTATCTTGGATAGGAGATCTACCAGAAACATCAAAAACTCGGCCTACATATATAGTACAACCTCAAAGACAATACCCTTCATTCTTCCCTCACCATCCAAACCTCACCGGCTTTTCCACACACGAAATTAAAAGAATCAATGCCAATACCTTCAATAAATCTACGACTTTCCTAGAGACTATTTCATAAATTGAAAACGGCTTTTCTCACTAAATTACTTAGAAAAAGGCCAGCATTTGTGATTCGATTCAAACCTGCGTTAAACAACAATCAATGAAAACTGATCAAACCTTGCCTTCCCGATCTTAAACGAGAGAAAGAAATCCCAAAGCCAATTGATAATCAAACATATTTTGAAAGCATCTTGTGGATTTCACGTTCAGATGCCTGATGGAAAGACCCTCCTTCACACTCCCCCTCACCAAGTACTTGTTGGAGAAGACCTCAATTTTGAGAAGAGCAAAGAACTTGACTAGGTTAATATTGATTTTTACGTTGCCTTAGTAAGCACTTGTATTTATATTTCTTCAAATTTTTTGTCTACTTCCGGCGGGTCCAACTCAAACTACTGACAGGTACAAACTGAATACGTCATAGATCTGCAGAGTGGCATGGCTATCCTTTCGGTAGTTTGATCCCCTTATTACATTCGACGAGTCCAAAATCAAGATAACGAGCGTATTTTTGGAATTTTTTCCTACCCTTTAGCCAGATTGATATTCCCTCTCAGATTTTAGTGTTCAGCTAATTTCGAATAACAGTGACTCATTTAAACTCTTATCGCTTCTACCTATCCAGCTTTAGAGTCCAGCGTAGACTCTCTAGCAACACACGTAAGGCCATTAGCTTTAATTCTGAAGAACATTTCCTTTTATCAAACCGGTTGATATTTAATCAAAAAATAATCGAATGTCACAATAAAAATCAAAGACAGGATGATGATATAGGCTGGCCAAGTTTAGTTGGATAATCACCTTTGAGGTTGTATATAATGCCAATACCCGAGAATTACTTAAAATAGGGATAATGGGGAAATTTGATGAATAAAAAGATGTTTCGACTTTCTGCAATTTCGGCAGCTGTTCTATTAGCCTTAACGGGCTGTGATAGTAATAGTAACTCGTCGTCTGATCCTGTTGCTGCTACTCCTGTTGCTTCTGCTCCTACACCTACACCTACACCTACACCTACACCTGCCCCTACACCTGCAGATCAACCACCAACTGCTAGCAATGTAACAATCAGTGGTGTAAAGCAAGGAATTTCAGTATCTGGAGAACTATTGGGCAACGATCCTGATGGTGATTCTTTAACCTATAGCTTTTCAGAAAAAGATAAGACTATTAGTTCTGTTGATGGCGTTTATACATTTAGCCATGGTGAATTATCAGTAAATGGTAATCAGTTTGAATACACCTCAATTTCAGGACAAGACGCCTCTATTACTTATACCGTAACAGCTAATGGCGCTTCAGCCTCTGCTAAGATTGAAATCATCGCCGATATTCCTCCAACAGCGAACACTGTTACTATAGATGGTGCAAAGCAGTGGATACCGATATCTGTCGAGCTGCTGGGCAACGATGAAGATGGCGATGAGTTAGTCTATAGTTTTTCTGAGAATGGTGTGGCTGTTAATGAAGTTGACGGCATTTATACTTTTAGCCATGGGGAGCTTAAAGAAGAAGACGGTCAATTTGAATATAGATCAATCTCTGGACAAGATGCCACAATTACTTATACCGTAACAGCAAATGATATCTCAACATCTGCAACAATTGACTTCTTAAATGTTGCAAATGACCCACTAGCTTATCAGCAGTGGCACCTTCGCAATACAGGGCAAAAATCTTATGCATTAAGTGAGCAGATGGCTCAAGGATTGGTAGATGCTGGATTTTACACTCCCGTAGAAGCTGCCGAAGCACTTGCAGAAGGTGAAGCCGAGGAGCTTGTTGCCGGCGAAGATATGAATGTTGCAGCTGCTTATGCTCAGGGTGTAACTGGTGCAGGTGTAACAGCGGTTGTCGTAGACTCTGGTTTAGAAATTCGTCATGAAGACTTAATAGATAATGTACTAGTTAATCGCTCTCTCAATTTAGCTGTATCGGCAAACGACAGAACAGACCCAACCAGTCTTTCCAATAGCGGCGATCATGGTACTAGTGTCGCGGGCTTAATTGCTGCTAAAGGCTGGAACAATATAGGTAGCCGTGGCACATCCCCAGATACTGGGTTAATCGGCATGAATTATTTGGGCGGTGATACAATAGAGCAAACCGAACTGTTAATTCATGGGTTTCCGGGAAGTGGTATTTCTACAAGTGAGGAAATCTCAGCTTTTAATCGCAGCTACGGTATCACTTGGCCAGCTTTTATTGCTTACTCTGCTTTAGATGAAGCTATTGAATCTTACCCTAACCTTATGCTTCGTAGCGGCAAAGGTGCTTTGAACATTAAGTCTAACGGTAATTCTTTTGAAGATGGCAACGGTCGTGAAGGCTCTTTATGTGCTGATAATGGAGCTAATGAATTAGGTTTAACTTGTTACAGTACAGCGTTCGAGCCTAGCCAGGCCCACCCATACTACTTGAGTGTTGCAGCGGTGAACGCTAACGGTAAACATACTAGTTATTCAACAGCCGGCGCAAGCACAATGGTATCGGCTCCTGCGGGTGAGTATGGTCGCTGGGCGCCAGCGATGGTAACAACAGATCAAATGACCTGTATTAATGGTTATTCCGGCTTCAATGGTGGAACAATCAGCGCTTGGGGCGGTGCCTATGGCGAAGACTTTGCTGCCAGCCAGTTCCCGTTCAACTACCCTGGCCACCCAGAGAATGTGAGCTGCAACTATACATCAACTTTCAATGGGACATCTTCCGCTGCACCAAATGCATCAGGTGTTGTGTCTCTAATCTTATCCGCAAACCCAGAACTGACTTGGCGTGATGTTCGACACATTCTGGCTTCAACAAGTACTTTGATTGACGCTGAAAACGAAAAAGTTAAGCTCACACTTCCAGATGGCTCTTTCTTTGCCCATGACGGCTGGGTTGAAAATGCGGCAGGTTATAACTTTAATAACCTCTATGGCTTTGGCCGTGTTGATGCCGGCGCAGCTGTTGCTAAGGCTTTAGACTACTCAGAAAATCTTGGCGAGCAAATTATCACCGAATGGAAAGGTCTAGGCTCAACTGCTGGAGAAGAAGCCTTGCAGGCAACTATTCCAGACAACAGTGCAATTGGTGTAACCAGGAAAATCGAAGTAACAGAAGATATCATTATTGAAGCTATGCAATTCGAGTTTGATATCCGCAATGATGATATGGGGTCTTTTGTAAATGATAATCTACTATCCTCTGCAGGTAACGACCTGGCGCTTGAAGTAGTCTCTCCTTCAGGTACTAGAAGCGTTTTACTCTCCTCTAAGCAGGCATTACTGGAGGCTTCTTGGAGTTCTGCAAATGGGTATAGCGAAGGTTATATATTGGATGGTGCCGTATTCCTATCTAATGCGTTTTATGGTGAAAATGCTAGGGGAACTTGGACTATCAAGGCACTAGATACTGGTGACACCAACTTTGAATTTAGTGACACAGAAGATCTCGTTATTCTTGTAAATGAAGAGACAGAAGAGAAGCCGACAGGCATGATAAACAATCCCGTAGAAAGTGTTCTAGAGGGGGTATCATTAAGAACATTCGGTCGTGCTGCTCAATAAGAAGGATAATACAATGAAGTTAAATAAATTACTGATCTTGACTGCCGCATTATGTGTATCAGGCATGGCGCAAGCTGGCTCTATTGATAGCATGAACAAAAAAGATGTGGGAGCCAAACAGCCAAGAACTTTACCTGCTGCAAGAACAAGTTCTGCTGAGTTTGGCATCTTTAAAGTTGAGCGATCACTAAAAAGTGTTCCATCATCGATTGCTGCACCAGAACATATTGTTGCAAGAAAGGGTGAAGTAGCCATAGTGAATATCGGTGACGATTCTGTAAAAGATGTTGTCGGTAAAGGCACAATCGTACGAAACACAATAACTAGAGAACTAACAACTCTAACTGGAAACGTAACAGTTTTATTAAGTAAAAATGTCACTGCGTCTGAAGTAGCAGAAGCAACCGGCATGAAAGTATTGTCGGTATTTCCTGGCACTGACATTGCCATCTTAAAAATTAAAGAAGGTAATGATTTGCTAGAAGCTTTCAATGCAATAAAACAATCTGGCTTGACCATTGAAAGTCGGGTTGAAGTTACTGAGACCATGCACAAAGCACAGTAGATAGAATTAACCTATATAGGTAAGTTTTATCACATAAAAAAGGCATCACTAATAAGTGATGCCTTTTCAATTATGGACAACCGCTAATATCTGGGACCAAGGATGTGAACCAAGCAGTTCCCAAGAACACCCCTACAAGCAGTTTCAACTTCCAGTTACTTAGAGTCATTTTGAAATTCCTAACTGTGGTTGAATACTCAAAATTTCAGATGTGAAGTAAATTGCGCTGAAAACCATGGCTATTTAAAAATCATCTGCGATTCAAAGCACCGTAGCGCCAGTATACTTAGGCCAGATAGAGTGGAGGCGTATTTGTCAACTTTCATATGATTTGTAATAGGAGTCCTACTCATACTAACCCTAACTCCCTGAGATAGTATGAGTAAGCTGGTCAGTTTATTCGGCTATTGTAGTGTCCCTATTAGCCTCATCTCTTCCATGCACTATCCGATACAGCAGCGGTAATACAAATAGCGTCAACAATGTCGAAGAAATAATTCCCCCAATCACTACTGTGGCAAGGGGTCTCTGCACTTCAGCCCCTGTACCAACGTTCAAGGCCATAGGTACAAAGCCGAGACTGGCCACCAATGCCGTCATCAACACCGGGCGCAGGCGGATCATGGCACCGTCGACAATTGAAGTAATTAGCTCACCACCCTGCTGGCGCAGTTGGCGGATAAAAGAGAGCATCACCAGGCCGTTTAACACCGCCACACCGGAAAGTGCGATAAAGCCTACCCCTGATGAAATCGACAGGGGCATACCCCGCAACCACAGGGCCAAAACACCCCCAGTCAGTGCCAAGGGGACGCCAGTAAAGATAATCAGGGCATCCTTAAAAGAACCAAAGGCCATGACCAGTAAACCAAGAATTACCAACAGCGTTAGCGGTACCACGATGGACAGGCGAGTACTGGCGGATTCCAACTGTTCGAAGGTACCGCCATAAGCCAACCAGTAACCTGCAGGTAGGGAAACCTGTTGTTCGATGCGTGCCTTCGCCTCTTCAACGAATGACCCCAAATCACGGTCGCGCACATTGGCTGTTACCACCACGCGGCGCTTGCCATTTTCCCGGCTGATCTGGTTCGGGGCCGGTGCCATTTCCAGACTCGCCACTTCTGATAGCGGAACGTAGCTGCCCAACTGGCTGTTAGCAGGTAAAGGAATAGGCAGGTCGCCGAGGTTTTCGTAGTCCCTGCGCAACCCCTCTGGCAGGCGTACCACCAGCCGGAAGCGGCGATCACCTTCATAAATCAATCCAGCCTCTTCCCCCCCAATGGCGGTGGAGACCAGATCCTGCAGGGTTTGCAGGTCGATACCGTAACGGGCGAGCGCAATGCGCTTGGGTACAACAGATAGCACAGGAAGGCCCTCCACCTGCTCTACTCTCGCATCGGCAACCCCTTCAATTCCATTTAATACGCTTAAGATTTCATTGGAAAAAGCGACCAGCTGATCCAGATCGTCACCGAACACCTTGATACCCAAGTCTGCACGTACCCCAGAAATCAGTTCGTTAAAACGCATCTGGATTGGCTGGGTAAACTCGTAGTTATTACCCGGCAATTGTCGTACGGCTTCCTCGATTTCTGCTACCAACTGCTCTTGGGGCAGTTTCGAATCGGGCCATTGGTCCCTGGGTTTCAGGATCACAAAATTATCGGCCACATTGGGTGGCATTGGATCTGTCGCCACTTCTGGTGTACCAATTTTCGCGAACACTTTATCAACCTGTGGAAATTCCTTGATACGTTGCTCCAACAATCGCTGCATTTCTACCGATTGTTCTAAGCCTGTACCGGGAATTCGCAAGGCGTGTAGTGCTATATCCCCCTCGTTAAGCTGCGGAATAAATTCGGAGCCCAAAGTAGTCGCAAGCCAGCTACAGAACAGTACCAGTGCTAGCGCCCCGGAAAGCACCAGCCAACGTACCTTCATAGCCGCGATCAACAGTGGTTTATATAGGGATTTGGTGGCAACAATCACCTTATTTTCTTTCTCACTGATTTTGCCAGTGAGGAAAACAGCTACCGCTGCTGGAACAACAGTCAATGAAAGCACTAACGCAGCCAGCAGGGCCATCACCACAGTAGCGGCCATGGGGTGGAACATCTTGCCTTCCACGCCGGTAAGCGTGAACAAAGGGATATACACCACAGTAATAATCAGCACACCAAACAAGCTTGGACGAATCACTTCGTTGGTCGCCTGGAATACCAACTCCAAACGCTCATGCAGAGGCAGCTTGCCCCCTTTGCGATGCTGTGCTTCGGCGAGTCGGCGAATCGCATTCTCCACGATTATTACGGCCCCATCGACAATCAGGCCGAAGTCGAGGGCACCGAGACTCATTAGGTTTGCTGAAACACCAGTTTGCACCATACCGAAAAAGGTAGCGAGCATGGAAAGCGGAATTACCGCTGCGGTAATAAAGGCTGCGCGAATATTCCCCAATAAAAGGAACAATACCGCGATCACCAGCAGAGCACCTTCGATAAGATTTTTCTGCACGGTAGCAATGGCTTTATCTACCAGGGTGGTGCGATCGTAAACCGCCTCTACCTTGATACCTTCAGGCACGGTGGATTTCACCCGCTCCAATGCCTCCGCCACATCGCGGGCAACTTCGCGGGAATTTTTCCCCACCAGCATCATGGCGGTACCCAATACAGTCTCTTCACCGTCGCGAGTAGCAGCACCAGTACGTAACTCTTTGCCGATAGCCACTTCGGCCACGTCAGAGATTTTTACTGGCACACCGGCGCGACTAGTTATAACGACATCTTCGATTTCAGCGATATTTCGCAGCTGTCCCGGTGAGCGCACCAAAAGTTGGCGACCGTTATTCTCCAGATAGCCGGCACCGCGACTCTCGTTATTGCGGCTTAGGGCTTCGGCAATATCTTCCATGGATACGCTGAAGTTGAGCATCTGGCGTGGGTCTGGGGTTACGTGATACTGCTTGTTGAAACCACCGATGGTATTCACTTCCGTCACGCCTGGCACCAGGGCCAATTGCGGCTTGATGATCCAGTCCTGGATTTCCCGCAAGGCAGTGGCATCGTAAGGCTGCCCGTTCGCCTGATTAGCACCGGGTAGAGCCTCCACCGTATACATAAAGATCTCACCGAGCCCGGTAGCGATGGGACCCATTTCGGGTTCCAGCTCCGGTGGTAGATTGCTCTTAATGGTCCCGAGCCGGCTATTGATTAAATTGCGGGCAAAATAAAGGTCTGTGCCCTCCTTAAAAACCGCTGTTACCTGGGAAAGCCCATAGCGGGAAAGGGAGCGGGTATATTCCAGATCCGGTAAGCCGGCGAGTGCGGCCTCGACAGGGTAGGTGATCCGCTGTTCAGCCTCTAAAGGCGAATAGCCGGGAGCCTCGGTATTAATCTGCACCTGTACATTGGTGATATCGGGGACTGCATCGATCGGGAGTTTCTGATAACTCCAGACACCCAGTCCCACCAATACAAAGATCAGGGACAGCACGAAGTAGCGCCGCTCAATAGAGAAGCGCAGGATGCTTTCAATCATCTTCTGGCCCCTCTTAGTGGCTATGAGCAGCGCCGGATTTTTCGATATCCGCTTTGATCAGGTAGCTATTCTCAGTGACATAACGATCACCCACATTGAGGCCACTCAGCACTTCGGTCACTCTGCCATCGCTGCGTCCCAGTTTCAGCGGACGGATCTCATAGGTATCCCCCACCTTGATAAATACCACCGTCCAATCGCGAAATGGTTGCAGAGCCCGGTTTTCCACCACAAGAGGCACAGGGTTTTCACTGGTGACCACCTGCCCTTGCACCATAAGATCTGTAGTCCAGAGATCGTTGGGATTTTCAATAGCCGCTCTAGCTATCGCAAAGGGCTGGCCGTTACCCCCAGGAGCGAGACTGGTAATGGTTGAATCGAAAGTGCGGTCCCCAGCGACAATGGAAACCTTTTGGCCCCGACTGATTTGACCGCGGCGGGTTGGGAATACCTGCAGTTCAGCCCACAACTGGGTGTAGTTGGCGATGGTGAACAAAACTCGCTCACCGCTGAATTCGCCACGGCTGGTCTGCTTATCGATGATCTGCCCATTGATCGGTGCGACCAAGGGATAGGTTTGCAGGCTGTCATTGGATTCAATGGTTGCGAGCTTCTCCCCTTTTTCTACTAAGTCACCCAGCGCTTTTTCAATAGTGACTACAGTTCCCGGGTAGCGCGCCCGCACATGACTGATACTGCGGTGATCAATCGCGGTTTTGCCATAGAGGGTCACACTTTCTTTGATAATTCCGGGGCCAGCGACCGCTGTTTCAATTCCGGCTTTTTTCGCCATCTGCGCTGAGATTTGTACGCGTCCCTCGTGGGACTCATATTCCCACTCACTACGCTTATCGTTATACAAAACAGAGACTACGACATCGAAGGAATGGGGTTCCATCACTGTGCCTTCGCCGCGGTAATACCCGGTGCTGGATTCCCAGGTAAAAGGAACTTGCTCTTCATTCCCACCGAGTCTTTCCAATGTCACCGAGAGTCGGGCGTTGTTGAGTAATTTACCATCACGAGTAATCCAGGCTCGAAATTCCGGCTGCGCGCCGTTTTCATCAATCAGCAGCTCTACCGTTAAATCGCCATTTTCTAGTAAACGGCCACCGTTCGGGCCCTGTTCAATATGAGAATCTTCCTCACCGGAATGTGCACCATGGTCCCCCCCGGCATAGGCCTGGATCGCGATAAAAAGCCCCATGAAAAGGAGGGACAGCGAAAAAGTAACCCGCTGAATCGCTTTTGCTAATTTATTCATAATTCCAACCAAAATCATTTCCTGCTTTCAGTGCCGGGAGGCCCCAGGGGCCCAGCGGTCAGCTGTTCTATCTCTGCGCCATACAGCAATACGGTTTGCGCCGCTTTGATTCGAGACCGCTCGGCGGCGAGCAGCTCTTCCCGCGCTGAAATCAGTTCCACGTAGGAGTCCCGACCACGGCGATATGCACGATCGACCTCTTTCAAGGCCTCGCGAAGTTTTGGAATGATGAAATCCTGCAGGGTGTAAAAAGTTCTGAGCGCCTGCTCGCGGCTAACTACCGTCAGATAGAGTTGTGGATATAACTGCAAGAGCGCCACATCGCGACGCAGAACAACTTCATCCAACTCACTCATTGCGGTGAGCAGTGAGCCCCGGCTGCGCTGGCCTGTAAATAGAGGTACGGTCACCCCTCCCATCACTGCGGTTTCCTGCTCGGCATTATTTTTTCGATAGCCCAAATACCACTCCACATCTGGCTTGGATCTGGTTTGAGCAATCCGTAACTTAGAGGCCTGAACCCGCTCTTCAGAAGCAAATCGAGCAATTGTGGGGTTGTCTTTAGCTCGCGCATAAAGCTCTTCAAAACTGGCGCCGGGACCAAAGCGGTAAAGTTCCCTGGAGTCCACCTTAAAGTCCAGCTCGGGATCTCCCCACAGCGCCGACAGAGCATGTTTGTAGTACCCGATCATGGCCTGCTGGCCCTGCTCGGAAAGCTTGGCATCGGCCAGAGCCGATTCCGCACGCATTCGCTCGGAAATAGAGCTCGCGGCAGCATTCACCCTGGTGGTCACAGCCTCTAGAGTGTCCTCTGCTAGAGCGACCTTTTCCTTGGCAAGGACCAGCAACTCTTCAGCGGCCAATACTTCCGCATAGCGGCGAAGCACTTCGGCCAACAGCTCCAGAGCCTTGGCCTGTTCATCGGCGATCAGCAGATCACGCTGAGCACTTACGGCATCTATACGAGCCTGGCGCTTGCCGCCCAACTCAATCACCGATGACAGATAAACGGTCAGCTCCAGCTCTTCTTCTGCGGAGAAGCCATCGCCAGGGCCGTAGTACTCATACTCAGATTCAAAACCCAGATTGACGGCCGGACGCAGTGCTGCTGTCTGTGCCGCACCATTCAAGCCGATACGCTGTAATGGGAATACCGCCAGCTGTGGGTTCTGCGCGAGTGTTAACTCGATCGCATCCGACAGAGTCAGCATTTCCCCCCTCTGTGCAGACAAACCCTGCACTGGAATACATAAAACTGTTGCCACAAGCGGCCACAGGGCACGGCGACAGATCACGCTCACAAAGAGCGTGCGAAAAAATTCCATGGATATCTCCCAAAATCACATCTCACCGGCGCAAGCAGGTTTCTTAGCTCTGCCTTTACTCGCGCAACAATTGAGCAATCAGACTTGGGTTATAGGTGGGCGCAGCAGGGGAGAAAAGTAACCACTGGGAACAGCGGCGCTTAACACTTCACGATAGGAAATAGCCCCCCGGAGAAGGGGCTGAAATGACTGCCCAAGCAAGCCGGCAACAGTACCGCCATGACAATGGCAGCAGTGATTGCAAAAATCCAGAAGCGGTGCCTGCGTACCGGACTCATCAGTAGCGAGCGATGCTTTGGCAACTTCATTTAAATTAATATTTGAATCGGGTGACCCAGATTCACTGTTGCTATCAGACTGGTCCAGATGGTGGGGGGGAAGGTGGTTGGTGACATCCTGCAATTCTTCGTGACTGTCATAGAAAGCACCTGCGGTCTGGAAGACCAACAGCGCAATCAATAAAAAAGACAGTCTGACTAGGTTCATAAGAACAACGGGACCACAAAATCTTATTTTGGACTCTAGCAAACAAGTCAGCATAGCTCAAATAGAAACCCGACAAGCAAACTTGCTACTCAGCGCATAGGCCCCGAACACTGAAGCGCCAGTCAGCAAAGTCGGTCTCCCTGTCCAGTTAGTCACTCCCATCTCCTCTACACTGATTTTGATGCCACTAACTTGATCTTGTACCGGGAGGTATCCGTATATGCTTGCCCCTCACCCATTTGGCTGCCACGCCAGGGCGCTGCTTCTCGCGGTGTCGATAGTGTTGGTTCCGGCCGTAATCGCACAGCCCACTCCCCCACCGCCTCAGCCAGGCGGCACGCCTATTCAGGACCCACAGGATAGCTCTGGCAATCCTCAACAGAATCAACCCCCTGCCCCCACTGATAACCCCAATGGACAGGGTCAGCCCCCCACGCCCTCAGACAGTACAAACGAGCAAGGTCAACCCCAGCCACCATCGGGCAGTACTACCGGCCAAGGCCAAGGCCAAGCACCCGCGCCGGCAGATGGCACAACCGGACAGGGACAAGATGGACAGGGGCAAGATGGACAGGGACAGAGCGGTCAGGGTCAGAACACCCAGCCCTTGGCAGGTGTTGCGCAGAATGGCGAAGCGATTGACCCCAAAGCCATGGAGGCCCTGAAGGCAATGGGGAAATACCTGGCAAGCATGAAGACGTTGATGTTTAACGCCAGGATTTTTGCCGATGTAGTACTGGAGAATGAGCAGAAGTTATTAATTGGTGGCAAAGTCAAATATTTGGCTATGCCTCCCAAAAAACTGCGGGTAGACCTGACTACTGATTCGATTACCCGTAACTTCATTCATAACGGTGACAAATTCACCATGATCGCCCCGCGCAATGGCTACTTTGCCGAAATGCAGGCCTCTCAACCCACCGCCCAAGTGCTGACCAAAGCGGCGAAAGACTACGGAATTGAAGTGCCATTGGCTGATTTGCTCGAGTGGGGCCGCAAACCGGATGCCTGGGCAGGGATCAAAGAAGGTTTCCTGGTTAATTCTCCCATGATCTACGGCAAGCGCACCAAGCACTGGGCCTTTCGCTCTGAGAACCTGGACTGGGAGATCTGGATCCAGGTTGGAGATAAGCCTCTCCCCCTACGCATCTCCACGGTCAATACCCGCGACCCAGCCAAGCCGCGCTTTATCGCGACGCTAAAGTGGATGCAAGCTAAGCCAGAGGCGGCAAAAGAGTTCACCCCCTCTACTCAGAAGCTTAAGCAGATCAAGTTTAAGAAGGCCGAGCCGAACAAGCAGGAGGCCCCACAATGATCCAAGTTAAGTGTCGCAAGTCGCGAGCCTTATCACTTTGGGCTGCGCCATTGCTCCTTTCTGGCGTTTTCCTCGCCGCTCTATTTAGCCCGCAGGTGGAGGCGCGAGGTCACTTTGGCGGGGGCGGTGCCCACTTCAATGTGGGAGGGCATTTCAATGCCGTTCGCCCCATGCCCGGTGGTGGCTTTCACGGAGAGTTTGCCAGGGGGGACTTTGAGCGGAGATTTCCTGGCCACCCACCGTTTCATCCAGTTCGCCCGGGACACCATCATCCACCCTACCCCCCACCCTGGCGTCCGCGCCACTGGCCCTATCCAGGCCCGGCTTACTGGGGTGTGACCGCAGTGGGCGTTGGTGGTTGGTTGTACACCCTGCCACCCAGCTGTGTCAGGGTGACGATCGGCAATGTGACTTATGAGCGTTGCGGAACCTATTGGTATGAACCCCACTTTGTCGGGGGGCACATCGCCTATCGACATGTCGCCGCTCCGCGACGGTAGCAGGGTCTTCCAGCGCCAAATTAATCCACCCAGTTGGGTTCATGGCGCTGGAAGTTAACAGAAAGGGTTATTCTTCCGCTTTTTCCGGCCCGCCCTCGGCATAGGATTTGCTGATACGGCGAAGGATTCGCAGCTGCTTGCCAAAGTTCCGGCACGGAGCGCACATTGCCAAATGCAGCTTAAGGCTGGCCTGCTCACCAAAAGGCAGGTTGCGCTCCTGGGACTCCGACATCAACCGCGTTGCTTCCCGGCACGATTTCATTGACTTAGCCCTCCACACCAAACCAGTTGTCCTCAAGGCACTCTCGCAGGCGCAGGCGTGCCCGGTGCAATGTCACATTCAAGTTGCTCACCGAGATTTCCACCGCAGCACAGATCTCGTGACTTTCCAACTCAATAAACTCCCGCATCATAAATATTTGCGCCTGCCGGGATGGCAGGTGATTGAGGCAAGCATCGAAGATTCTCCAAAAATGCTTGTCGTGAATGGCAGACTCAGGATCTGCCCATTTTTTCGGGCGCTCATCCTTTCGCCAATGGCCCGTTTGATCGAACAGTTCATTGTGATCGTGCTCCTCGCGATCACCGCGCACCAGCTGGTCCGCATCGACGAAACGCTGTCGTTGCCGCAGAATATCGGCAATTTTGTTCTTCAGAATGGCAAACACCCAGGTTTTAAGGGCCGAACGGCCAGTGAAACTGCGGGAATTCTTTAGGGCTCCCATCAGTGCCTCCTGCACCGCATCTTCGGCCAGTTGGGCGTCCTGCAACTGCAGGCTGGCAAAACGAAGCATCTGCTGGCGCAAGTCCACGAGAAACTGGGGATTTTGCAAAGAATCCTCAACTTTCGTTTCGGACTTCGTTTCAGATGACGTATCGGGGGCAAGGTAATCGCTCAATTACGGTCCCTCATAAAATCGAAGCAGAAACCGGCGATATTAACCAAAAAACGAAGATTATCTAACAGCCAGCCGACCCTGACACCAAAAGGCAACTTTAAGACCTCTCTACACACTAACAATCGAAACCTCGAAAGTCCTTAGTCGCAGAAAGGCGACACTTGTTACAAAGGGAAGGAGAGGTAAAAATTGCCCCGCAAAGGCGCCCAGCGCCGGAAAGGAAAATCACTCTGCGAAAGGTATCCCCATGCACGATATTGTTCAGGACTACTACGGCCGCCAACTGAAAAGCTCATCGGACCTAAAAACCGATGCCTGCTGTGACGCCAGTGCAGTGCCCAGTTGGTTGAAACCACTGTTAGCCAGTATCCACCCGGAAGTCCTATCCCGCTATTACGGTTGCGGGCTGGTGTGCCCCCCACTTTTAGAGGGCTGCAGGGTACTTGATCTCGGCTGCGGCACCGGCCGTGATGTCTACCTACTCTCCCAGCTGGTGGGCCCGAGCGGTGAAGTGGTCGGCGTGGATATGACCGATGAGCAATTGCAGGTTGCCCGACAACACCAGAGTTACCACGCGGAAAAATTTGGTTATAACAATGTAACTTTCCTGCACGGCTATATCGAAAAGCTTGAGGAGCTCGGTCTGGAACCCGGCAGCTTTGACGTGATTGTCTCCAATTGTGTTGTGAATCTTTCTACAGACAAAGGAGCAGTACTTCGAGGCCTACACCGCTTACTCAAAGAGGGGGGTGAATTTTACTTCTCCGATGTTTATGCCGATCGCCGCGTCCCCGATGCGCTGCGCACAGACCCTGAGCTGGTGGGTGAGTGCCTGGGCGGTGCACTTTACTGGAATGACTTTTTGGAGCTCGCCCAAGTCAGTGGCTTCCGCGACAGTCGCCTGGTGGAAAGCCGCCCTTTGGAAGTGACCAATGAGGCTCTACTCACTCGTTGTGGCGCTGTCCGTTTTTATTCTGCCACCTACCGCTTGTTCAAACTGTCGGGGTTGGAGAAGGATTGTGAGGACTACGGCCAAGCCGTGATCTATAAGGGCACCATTCCAAACCAGCCTTCAGCATTTACTTTGGATGGACACCATCGAATAGAAAAGGGGCGGGTCTTCCCCGTCTGTGGTAATACCTGGAAAATGCTTGCAGAAACACGAATGGCCCCACATTTTGACTTTATCGGCGATTTCTCACAGCACTTCGGATTATTTCCCGGTTGTGGACGTGAAATGCCTTTCTCAGAAGGGGCCAGTGATCAGGCTGCAACTGGAAGCCAATGTTGCTGAGGGGTATCTAATCGGCGTCGCGACAGCGGCGCTGAGTTTTTAGCCTTTATCTCGCAAAATGGCAGAATCGAGAAATTTCGGGACTTTGTGCTCCAACCAATAATTCGGCCGCCACAGAGATCCGCTAACAAACCCGACGTGTCCTCCCTGCAGGGTAACCTCCAACTGCACCATAGAGCTCACCTCTTTCTTCTCAGGGATGGCAGATGGGCAAACAAAAGGGTCATCTACGGAATTAATGATCATCGTCGGCACCCCAATTTCCCGCAGAAGATGCTTGCTCGAAGCCCTGGTGTAATAGTCATCGGCATCCCGAAATCCGTGTAGTGGCGCCGTAAAGGTGTCGTCGAAACAACGGAAGTTGGCAAAGAAGGTGGCATCCTCCACATTGGGCAGAGCTGCAGCGATACAGGGGTCTTCTGCCTTTTTTTTCAAAGTGAGGCGCAGGCAACTCAGCAGATGGCGCTGGTACAGCTTGGACAAGCCAGTATTGATTTTGCGGCTGCAGGCATGGAGGTCCATTGGCGATGAAATCGCCACGGCGGCGGCCACCGGGCTGCAGCTTCCATCCTCGCCCAGCATTTTAAGCAGGACATTACCACCCAGTGAGTATCCGACCACCATAATGGGTGTCGCGGGTAGCTCTCCCCTTAACTGCTCAACCATCCAGCGAGGGTCCTCGCTATCACCGCTGTGATATGCCCTCGGCAACCTATTGGGTACCCCGCCACAGCCGCGAAAATGCATAACCGCAACCTGGTAGCGGTGCGAGAGAAGAGAATCCATCATGCCCTGGACATAGGGAGAGGCTACAGAGCCTGCTAAACCATGGAGAATCAGAACCAGTGGGAGATCCGGGTCATCCACCAATGGGCGCGGGGTGAGTAATGCGAGGCAATCCCCGTCCGGGGTTTCATACCAGCGGCACTGGGTTTCTATCCAAGGAACTGGACGGTGCACACGGCCAAAGACCGTTTGAACATGACAATTTCCAAGGCCTATGGCGGGGGTAAACTGATCAGTCATATCCCGGGTCCCGCTATTGCTAATAACCTGCCCTGCTCTTCCTTTAGGTGCCGGGCCTGGTGCTGCCCCGAGCCAACCAGGCAGAGCGGATTTCGCGAAACACCAGGGGTTATTGGACCCCGATAAAATTGCGCGAATATCATCAGTATATAACGAACTCCGGCATAAGTTGGGGTAAGCGCCAGATAGCGCCTGCTATTCCAGAGGTTGAGCCCGCTTTTTCGGCATGGTTTCGGGAACAAAGATCAGGAAGAATATCGCTGCAACGGTCGCTATCCCTGCCAAAGTCAGAAAGGCCGCACCGTAGCCAAAGAATTGGGTAACATATTCCGCCGAGAAGTTACTACAAGCAGATCCTATCCCCACCAGAGCGGCCATGACTCCTTCCTAGATTGCCAACATAAGTGACACACGTTTACCCGCCAAAAATTCCAGCGGGCTCAAGTAATTTAGTACTTTCCTAGGTCGAGTATTGATTCGAAACACTGCGTCATCAATACGGCTTTTTGGTATCTTGCCAATTTCCACTCCTTTTGGGAAGAAGCGCCTCAAAAGGCCATTAGTGTTTTCGTTCAGCCCGCGTTCCCAAGAGTGGTAAGGTTTCGCAAAATATATTCTGCATCCTAGCTTCTGCGCAATCGATTGATGACCTGCAAATTCTCCTCCATTATCGAAGGTGATGGTTTTACAGATGGCCTGATATGGCTTCAACATCTGCTTGATCGCCCGGCTCACTGTTTTCTTGCTCTTATTTGGGACTCTGCGAGTGAGCAATAATTTGGAAACTCGTTCAACCAGTGTCACCAGATAGCCATCTTGACCATAAACTGTATCGCCTTCCCAGTGACCGATCTCAGTGTTTTCATCGACAATCGCAGGTCTTTGATCAATATCTATGCGCTCTGGAATAAGCTTTACGCCTGCCTCGGAACCTGCCCGTTTCTGATAAGGTTTGGCTTTCCTTGGCAGACGTGACCTCCAGTTAAGTCGACTGACCCAGCGGTAAATTGTTGAACAACTAACCGTTTTCGCACACCTCTCAAGCTGCATTCGCCCAGCGATTTGTTCAGGACTTGCATTTTTCAGCTGGTGGTCGATTTGTACCTGCATGGCAAAGTCGAGCTTGGTATGTTTAATAGCTCCGTGCCGTCGTTGCAGTGCCTGACGGTGGGCACTCTCGGCACAGTAAGGGCTGTAACGACCAAGCTCACGAGAGATGGTCTTATTGGATCTATTGAGGCGTAGTCCAATGGCTCGGGCTGAATAGTTCTGCCCATTAAGGACCTCAATCTGGTATCGTTCTTTCAAGGTCAGCTGGTTGGTACGGGTTCCCATGAGGTTCCTGGCTTGTTTGTGTGGAAGCTTACTAGCCTACAACCAGCTGGCCTCCTTCGCTATCGCCAAGTGTGTCGGTTATTGTGAGAATCTAGGCTTGAGTAATGTTGAAACGCCCCGTGCCCCTGGTGAGGTCGGCACACATCAAGATAATAACCACCCCAAAGATCCCATTGGCGACACCATCCAACGACTGTATTGCCACCAAAAAGAAAGGGTTATCTGTCGACATAAACAAGACTGCGCGAATCGGGTTGATACAGAACCCAATCATGAAGATGGCTTTACGGCCCCAGTCATCCGCCTTGGCCGCACACATAAGAGACATCAACATCATCCAAAATTGCGCAGCAATAATACAAGCCGAGGTAAAGGCAATCGCTTGATTCACGTTTGAATTCAGCGATAGCTTCTGGCTGACCAGAGGCAGCATGGCCGCATTGCCAAAATGAAACAGGAAGACGCTCACAGCCAAAGCGATCAGGCGCTTATCGGTGAGCAGTACGGAAAATCCAGCAGGCTCCTTTTTCCCTGAGGCATCGCGTTTTTCACCACCCCGCGCACGTATATGGTCGATGGAATTAGCGGGAATAAATCCAACAGAGATCGCCATTAACACACCCATAATGGCCATCAACCAGAAAACCCCTTCAGCCGCAATCGTCAGCGCCACAATTCCGGCAATTGCTGCGGCAAAAACATTGCCCGCATGATTAGCTGCCTGATTGGCACTGGTTTGTAAGGTAAAAGTTTTATCGCTACAGACTCCCAGAGTAATCGCCGCGATAGAGGGAGCCACAAAGGCAATGGCTGCTCCCATTAAAACCTGGGAGCCATAGATGATAGGTTTATGATTGGTAAGAGCAACAATAGCGACAGAGACAATAGCGATAATAACGCCGCAAGAAGCAATCAGTGCACGCTTAAAGCGGGTGCTATCAATGAATGCTCCGGCGGGTGTTTGCAGTAAAACGGTTGTAATGCCGCCAATTGCCAGAACAATGCCAATATCTCCAGTCTTCCAGTGCATGGCTGACAAAAGATATATCGCTAAATAGGGCCCCAAACCTGCAACCACATCTCCCGCGAAGAAGTTCGTAAAGAGAAGAGGTTTGTTTAAACTCATAAATAAGTCTTATTTTTTGCTTTATCTGCCCAGACAGGCAGCCAAACACTAACCAAAAGAACTGTTTAATGATTCTCAGAGTAGCAGTTAGCAGAGACGAAGTCCGAGGCTGTACCAATGTCCATTAGCCTAATTGTGTCGGCAGTCATTTTTATATTGATTGCCGCGAGGCAGTGGCTTCCATCTATTATTCGCATATGGCACATCATGACCTTTGGCGCAATCGCACTACTATTAATGCGCCAGATTAGTTTGAGGGAAGCCTTTTTTGCCATAGATTGGGATCTGATACTGTATTTATTCTCCGTTTTCTCTATTGCTTCGGCCCTGTACGATACCGGGATATCCACACAAATCAGCCACCGAATTCTCTCAATCAAGCATCCTGGTTTGGTATTGATAAGTTATATCCTTGTAATGGCATTATGCGCAGCCATTCTTACCAATGACGCCGCCGCAGTGATTGGCGTCCCCATTGCGATAGTGCTAGCACGAAATATGAAATGGGGACTGATCCCCCTCCTGATAACCCTGTGCGCAACTGTAACCATCGGCAGCATGGTCTCCCCCGTGGGCAACCCACAAAATATACTGATTGCCAATGCCGGGAACTTCGACAATATGTTTGTCGTTTTTGCCCAGTGGATTCTCATTCCCGCCATCATTATTATGTTTCTTTCGATGATATGGTTAAAACGTTTCTTTAAAACCAGTGATATCATCAATTACGAAGCCTCAAGAGAGTACAAAGAGGGGGAAGAAGTTACTCAAAAGTGGCCAGCACTTTTATCTGCCGCTCTTTTATTAGCACTCATTTTTCTTGCAAGTATATTGCACAATGTAGACGGTATATATCATCCCACTATTGGGCAAATTGGTTTGGCTGCCTGCCTACCTATCTATATTGCCAGCCACGAACGCAGGCGCATATTAAGAGAGGTAGACTGGTCCACCCTATTCTTTTTTATCTCTATGTTTGTAGTGACAGGATCCCTGCTTCAATCTGGGTCACTCCAACATTTCCTTAAAGTAAGCAATATTGACTTGGCCGAACCAGAGACCGTTGCTTTTGTCAGCTTCTTTGCCAGCCAATTATTTTCCAACGTGCCAGTAGTTGAGATTTACCTTAACCTCCTGCACCAACAAGATACCCAGATATTAATGATGCTCTCTGCCATATCAACAGTGGCTGGAAACTTATTCATTATTAGCGCTGCTAGTAATGTGATTGTATTGCAGCAAGCAGAGAAGTTCGGAGTCAAGCCCTTTAACTTTTGGCAGTTTTTCTTTCTTATGCTTCCCGTCAGCATTATCAGCGTATTAGTAAGCTACTTTTGGATTATCTGGTATGCAAGCTGGTAAAGAACTTTACAAGCATTAAGCTCTGGGGCTTAAATATTTAAGAGCAAATATTTTAAGTGATTAGGTCTCGTCAGGCTTTTCAATGCGGGCATACAGACGATAATCACCGCCCTTTAGTAGCAAGTAAATATTGTAGGGCTCAAATTTTTCTCCATCCTCCATACCGGGGCTACCAATCGGCATCCCGGCAACGATCAGCCCCACACTCCCCTCGGGAGGTGAGGCCAGGAACTTCTGAATATGTAAGGCCGGTACATGCCCTTCAAAGACGTATCTATCATGCCAAATCGCGGTATGGCACCCCTCCATACCCCTGGGGATACCCCACTTACGTTTAACTCCCTGCATATCCACTTTAAAAACCGAGGTGGTTTCTAAATCATTTTCCTTTAGATGAGTAATCCATTTATTACAACAAAAACACAATGGATGCTTATAGACAACCATAGCGGCGGTATTACCTGTACTTTCAGCGATGGCAATACCAGCCAGTGAAGCGGCGAACATTAAAGACAAGAAAGCCCTTTTTACCCACCCCTCCAACATCTTAATCCTATATGGCCTGGGCATAATGAATGACATAAGTCTCAGCGGGATCCTGCCAGAAGCAGACAGGTTCAAACCCGCTACGGGTCAGTAAGCTATTAAAGCCTGCAATAGAATACTTATGGCTGTTTTCAGTATGAATCGTTTCTCCCTCAATAAATTCTATCTTTGTATCCGCAATCGAAACACTGTGACTCTTAAGGCAAACCAGATGCATTTCCACCCGCTGACGCAACGAGTGGTAAAATGCACGATGCGCAAACAGAGACAGGTCAAAATCCGCCCCTAGCTCGACGTTAATTCTCTGCAGGAGATTCAAATTAAATTTCTCAGTGATATGATCACTATCGTTGTAGGCCCGCTCTAAAGTCACTGAATCCTTAACCAAATCTGTACCTATCACCAAGCCATCACCAGGGCTCAGGTTGGAAGCGAACAACTCCAATAAACACTCCGCCTCCAGTGGTTCAAAGTTACCTATTGTCGACCCAGGAAAAAAGACAACCCTTTTTCGGGAAGGGATATTAATCAAGTTGTCCCACACAGCTGCCTGAGTAAAGTCCCCGACTTCACTCCATACCTGCATCCCCGGTAATCCATTTTTTATTCGCCTTTCGGCATCCAGTAATATCTCAGGGGATATATCAATAGGATAATAGCCCTTGGGAGAATCCAATGCGGCAAGCAGCGCTTCTACCTTTTCACAGTTTCCGGCCCCCGGTTCTATTAGCAGAGCTTCGGGCCCAATTCTTTCTGCAATTTTATCCAAATGAATTGCGAATATGTCTGCTTCATTTCTGGTCAGATAGTAATCACTTGAATCGCATATTTCTTCAAAAAGACGAGAGCCAACTTCGTCATATAAGTACTTGCAGGGCAATGTTTTTCTATTACCCCCCAACCCCTCTAAAACATCTCTTAGAAATTCATTATTTTGGAGTTGATTTTCCATAACTGACGATAAGGCTGCTTTCACTTTAGTCTCCTGCCAATCGGACACCGGTAAATTGCCACGCTTGATGTGGATAAAAGAAATTTCTATAACTAATTCTGATATGATCAGATGGGGTTGCGAAAGACCCTCCACGCAAGACCTTCTGGTTGCACATAAACTTACCGTTATATTCACCAACCGCGTCCCTGCGGGCCTTGAAGCCGTGGTATGGCAAATAGGCGCTTGAGGTCCACTCCCACAGGTCACCCAGGAATTGGGTCTGTCCATTTTGCGCAGCCAAAGGCTTCAAATAACGCTTTTCCAGTAAATTGGCACTGGCAAGCTGATTTAGTTGACGAAGGTGGCAGGCAGCCGCCTCCCATTCAAATTCAGTGGGCAATCTTTTACCGGCCCAGGTGGCAAATGCATCTGCTTCATAAAAAGACAGGTGATGCACAGGCTCATAACCATTTATCGGCTGCAAACCGTGTAAAGTATATTGTTGCCAGCCACTATCGGTTTCACGCCAATATAAAGGATGCTTCTGGGCGTGCTTTTCTATCAGCGACCAACCATCAGATAACCAGAGCCGGTGTTGTTGGTAGCCTCCATCTTCGATAAATTCTAGGTATTCAGCATTACTCACTAATCGTGAAGCAATGGAAAAATCGGGCAGAAACTGTTGATGTGCAGGCCCCTCATTATCAAAAAAGAAATCCTCTCCATCACTACCGATGCCATAAAATCCACCGGGAATTTCCAGCCAACGTAACGGTGCTACATTCTCTGCCTCATCTTCGGGGGCGCTATCACTGTAAGCGGGAGCCATTGGATTCATCGAAAGTGCATGCTTGATATCCGTCAGCATTAACTCCTGATGTTGCTGCTCATGATTGAGGCCGAGATCTAACAGTGCACTGATGCTCGAGGTAAAGGGGTGGTCATTTAACAGCTGCTCCATGGCTGAGTCTACAAACTGCCGATAGGCGTAAATACGCTCAACTCCAGGGCGGGATATCAAGCCCCGCTGTGGCCTGGCATAGGGTGTACCCAAGCTGTTGTAATAGGAATTAAAAAGGTGATGAAACTGGGGATCAAAAAGTTGGTATTTGGGCAAATGCTGAGCGAGTATAAAGGTTTCAAAAAACCAACTGGTATGCGCCAGATGCCACTTGGTTGGACTGGCATCGGGCATTGATTGCAGCTGCATATCCTCGACAGATAGAGGCGCAGCAAGACATTCTGTCTCCCCCCGCACCCTTTGATAAGTTGAAAGAACCTGCTGCTGTAACTCTTCCAGAGAAACTTCACCTGCGAATATTGTCATATCAATAATCAACTACGATAGAATTCAGTTCTATTGAAATCATCATACGCAGTTTTAGGTGTATTCCTAAGAGCTTGCAGAATTATAGGATCTAATTCACGCCACTTTATTTCGTAAAGATGGAACCGTGCAAAAAAAAGGGCCGGTAAACCGGCCCACACTCTCGTCATGCTGACATGAATAACGAATTAAAATCGTGCAGTAAAATCTGCACCGTACATCCTCGGCATAAAGCGCCATGCAGGGCTAGCCCCGATCGCAGCGCCGGTACCGCCATAACCACCGGCTATTTCTTCATCAGTTAAGTTCTGCACCCAAAGAGCTACCGAATAGTTATCAGAGTCACTGTTCCAGGCTGCTCGCAAGTTAAATAATTGATAATCATCCACTATGCGGGTTCTATCGGTGATAGAGCCAATCCGTTCATCGGTCCAGTTGTAATCCCCCCGGAATACGAGCTCCCCACCAGAAGCCAAGTCAAAGGTATACTCTGCCATCAGGTTGAATTTGCTCTCAGGGGTGGAAACCCTGGCCTGACCGACCTTGGAGTCCTCCTCGGTTTCGCCAATAGCCGTTATTATCTGGTAGTCCGTGAATTCGGTGTCCAGGTAGGAGTAGTTACCGGCAATAAACAGGCTATCGGTAGCGGCCCACTGCACCTCTATCTCGGCACCAGTACCTTCCGCATCAGCATTTCTTAGGTTGTAGCTGGGGATTGGGTAACCGACCAAGTCCAGCTCCTGTAAGTTTTTGTACTCGTAGGTGTAGACGGATGCATTCAAGCGTACGCGGTTGTCGAACAGATTGCTCTTCAGGCCCACTTCCAGATTGACCACATCTTCCTGATCGAAAGACGACTCAACGCCCGGACCAAAGTTAAGACTGTTAAATCCACCGGCTTTAAAACCATCCGCCAGGGAGATAAAGGTCATCATCTCGTCCGTCCAGCGATAGTCGAGCACGATGCGGCCGGAAATATCACTCCAACTGTCGCTCAACTTGGAATTAAGCTCAGTTTGACCATTGTTGTAGAAGGCAATGCCGAAACGCTCTGAGCCCAAGTCAATTGCTGGTAGCGCTATACTGCCAACCTTATTGCCATCTTCATCTAGGAGATCAACTTCTCCGCCAGACAGTGACAGGGGAATGCTGTTGCCATAGGCGGTTTGGATAGTGAAATCTTTTTTATCGTAGGTGTAGCGAGCACCTACCGTGAGATCCATCTTATCGGTGATACCCCAAGTCATATCACCATAGATCGCTGTGGAGCGATAATCACCGGTGTTGCGCACACTCTCATTCCAGGGCGCATCGGAGGCTATCCAAGGCTGGAAACCCGCCATCATCTGCCCTACAACCTGATCTGCTTTAAGCATGCTGCCTGTGACATAGTCTGGCGCACCCAAGGCAAATAACAGCTCATCCACCTGACCACTTTGCAACATCAGGTCGTAGACAAAAGTCGCACTAGCGGCGCCCTCTAGCCCCATCGACTCAAAATACTGCCGATTAATAACCGCCAGGTCCTCCTGCTCTGTCTGAGTCAGATCTGGATAGAGCGCTTTAACCCCTTCATACACAGCAAAGGATTCAACAGAACCGGTAGTGAAATAGGCGTAAGTCGTATGGTCCAACTCTTCTTGAGAATAAGAGGCCCCCAGAGTCCATTTAACCGTATCGGTAGCACCATTGAGTCGGAATTCTTGCGAGAACTGACTCTGGTCATCGGTATTGGCAGACCCAAACATATGATCTGGATTGGCGGTACCATCTTCATCCTGCTGCAAGTGCGCATCAAATTTTCGATAAGCGGTAATCGAGGTGAAGGTAAAATTATCGAAATCTTTACTCACCGTCAGAGAGGTACCGAAAGAATCCCTATCTTCAATCGTGGGTGTATCGAGAGCGTAGTCCCCAAATACATCGGTCTCCCCTTTCAGACTTGGCACGATGGTTGTGCGCAAAGCACTGCCTTGGTCCATAACACCATAATCAGCACGCCATAGAACCTCGATATCCTCTGCGGGCTCCCATAAAACCGATGCCCGGTAGGTCTGGGTGTCCTGATCTCCTACGGAGAAACCACCCGCCAAGTTATCTGCAAAAGGATCGCGGCGGTTAGTGGATGCAGAGAAACGGGCATATAAAGTATCGGTCAGCTGGCGATTGAAAAGCAGATCGGATGATTGGCGCCCGTAGTTACCAGCGGTGAGGTTGAGCTCAACCGAATTATCTGCCTGAGGCTTGGTTGTAATAATATGAATGGCCCCGCCAGTGGCATTGCGCCCAAACAGCGTACCCTGTGGACCTTTTAGAACCTCTACCCTTTCGATATCTGTCAGGGGGATTTCGGCACCGGCACCGCGGCCGGTGTAAACGCCGTCCACATAGACAGCAACAGCCGGGTCAGATCCCACAGTCCAATCGTTGGTTTGAATACCGCGGATACTATAGGTTGGCTGCAAGGCGGTATCGTTATGCATCTCTACGCCTGGCGTATATCGCCCCAGGTCCGTCAGATTTTTGACACCGGACTCTTTTATATTGTCCCCGGTAAACGCAGAAATCGCGATGGGTACTTCCTGCAGGTTTTCCGCGCGCTTCTGCGCTGTCACCACGACCTCCTCGATTTCCGCGGCTTGAACGCCAGCACTCACAGCGGTGAGGAAAGCTATAGCCCCAGAGAGGATGGAGAGTTTAAATTGACGGTTTTTTACGGTGCTACCAACATCGTGCATCATCGCGTCCTCGCATTTATTGTTATACAGCGTGATGTTCTGGTTTATTATTTTTGTTATTCCACGCCATCTTACGATTGCGTTTTTGGATTTAAAACCCCGATATGACCTTTTTCTTTTGACTGGTCAGTATTGTGAAGGATTGCGCGAAAAGACAGGTTATTAGGCGTAAATAGCTTGTTATTACCGTCACCAAAAGTTACTAACGTGTGTTCTCTAGTAACTTGTTTATTTAACGTGATAAAAGCGATCCGATTTAACCGACATTAATTAAAGTAACCGCTGAACGGAAAAAGCTTATGGTGCGCCCGTCTTATTTAAGTTCATCTTATTTAAAAAGCCGCGCAATGTATTTACTCATTGCAACTATGGTGCTCATTATTGTCCTCCTTCTTGCAGCCTGGGCTTGGTGGAGACAGAGCCTACCTCTACTCGAAGGTAGTATCGTCACTGGGCAACTGTCCGAACCCGCGCTCATACATCGGGATCAACAGGGTGTGGTAATGATCCAGTCCAGTGACCGCAATAGCTCCGCCTTTGCCTTAGGCTTTTTACATGCCCAGGAGCGCTTCTTCCAAATGGACCTATTGCGACGAAGCTCCGCGGGAGAGCTATCTGAACTGGTAGGCCCGGCAGCACTGAAAAAAGATAAAAAGGTGCGCAGGCATCAGTTTCGCAAGCGGGCCGAAAGGAATATTGAGGCAATGCCCGAGACGCAGCGCCAACTACTCGATCACTATGTACGCGGAGTAAACTTCGGACTGCTACATCTTGGCAGCAAGCCCTGGGAATATTTTCTTTTAGGGCAGGACCCCAGGCCCTGGAGCGCCGCCGACAGTCTGCTGACGACCTTTAGCATGTACTTAACACTGCAAAGTGAAGAGGGAAAATTCGAAAGGCGCGACACCGCTCTCGCCGATCTCTTACCGCAAGACCTTTACACATTCTACTTTCCTGCCGGAGGTATCTGGGATGCTCCGCTAATTGGCGAGGAGGAGCCTATTAGTACTATCCCAGAAACGCCAATTTCTTCATTGCTGGATAAAAACGATCCTATTGCCTACCAGACCATGGAAAGCGATGACAAAGTTTACGGCAGTAACAATTGGGTAGTTGGCGGGGCCTTAACTGAGCACGGTGGCGCCATCCTCGCTAATGACATGCATCTGGGGCTGAATGTACCCAATATCTGGTTTCGCGTAGGCTGGAATATTCCCGGGACTAACAGGACTATTCGCGGAGTTACCCTACCAGGAGGTCCGATCGTGGTGGCCGGAAGCAACGGCGCTATTGCCTGGGGCTTTACCAATACCGGGGCAGATTGGGGTGATCTTATTCCCCTGGAATTGAACTCAGATGCCACCCAATACCTGACCCCAGATGGCTGGCGGGATATCACTCTCGAAGAGGAAATTATCAAAGTAAAAAGTGCCCCCGATGAAGCACTCATAGTGAAGAAAACCATTTGGGGGCCTGTTATCGGGAAAGACCACCGTGGAACCCCTCTCGCCTATCGCTGGGTTGCTCACGATATCCCCGCTGGCAATATGAATTTATTGCAGATGGAATCTATCACTACCACCAGTGAAGCATTAATCCTTGGTCCGGCAATCGGCATACCTCATCAGAACCTTCTTGTAGGCGATCAGAAAGGCAACATTGGCTGGACAATCGCCGGGCCTATCCCCAAGCGGTTTGGCTTTGATGGCAGCCGCTCGGTAAGCTGGGCCGAGGGTAAAACCTACTGGGATGGCTATCTCACCACAGAGGAACAACCGCGAATTTATAACCCTGCCAATCATCGCCTGTGGAGTGCTAATGCCCGAACCATAGATGGAAATTGGCTGAAAATCATGGGCGATCACGGCTATGCCCTCGGAGCCCGCCAGCAGCAAATACGCGATAACCTACTCGCCCGCCAGCAGTTTGATGAACAATCTCTGTTGGATATTCAGCTGGATGACCGCGCCATTTTTCTGCAGCGCTGGCAGCAACACCTGACCGAATTCCTGCGAGGCCGGGAAGGTTACAGCGAGACTTATCAATTAGTACAGAACTGGGGAGGACGCGCCAGCCCCGACTCGGTTGGGTACCGTATTGTTCGCAATTACCGCCTTAAGTTTATGGAGTTGTGCACCGCCCCTATTCTTACTTTTATGCGCAAATCCCAGCCCAACTTTTCTTTCGGTCAATTAAAGCGTCAATTCGAATACCCGATCTGGACTCTCACACAAGAAGAACCTCAACACCTGCTCAACCCCGATTTTGAATCCTGGACAGCACTTAAATTAGCCGCACTTGATCAAGTTCTGGAGAAAATGTCGGCAGACGGACTCCCCCTGTTACAACAAACCTGGGGCGAACAAAACACGGCTTCTATCCGGCACCCACTAGCGAGAGCCATATCAGCCATAGATTGGTTTACCGCAATGCCCGAGGACCAACTGGCAGGGGATACCCATATGCCCCGCTTTCAATCCCCAACTCACGGTGCCTCAGAACGAATGGTTGTCTCACCTGGGCGGGAGGAGCACGGTATTTTCCATATGGCGACAGGGCAAAGCAGCCACCCGCTTTCCCCATTTTTTGGTAAAGGCCATGCCGACTGGGTAGAAGGAAATCCCTCCCCTTTAAAAGAGGGAGAAAGCCGCTACCTGCTCAAACTGCAATAACGAAAACTGCAATAACGAAAAATGCCCAGCCTAGAAACTCTGGCTTGGATGCCTTAACGGCCAGTACCTTTCCAACTCACACTGCGGCACAAACTCGTGCCGCTTTAGCGCATAGGCAGAGTTGCTGGATTAACAATAGAAAAAATCAGGTGGTCTCATCCAAAATTGCGAAGGATAAAAAAGCGGTAAAAAAGGTTAGACCAAGCACTAATGGTAAAACCGGAAAGCACAACATGATCAGGGAAACCCCGGTCCACAACCAGCGCACCAGATCCTTCTTTTGCCGATATTCATAGCTGTAGCGGCGGGTATCACAATCCAGCGGGCCAAACTGCGGAAGCTCTGGCTGTTGTGGGAGAAAGAATCGCACAAAATTGGTGCAATAAAAGCGAATCATCGCCAGCAGCATGGCACTCACACCTGACGGAAAGACCTTTTCAGTATAGTTTCTGTCAGGGTAGATTCAGTGCCGACGCAAGAAGTCATTGGCCGATTTGAAACTGTAGGCACTAGCCTGGCTGATACCAGCTCAGTTTTTCATGCAAGCTGACGACACCGCCGATAATGGTGAGCGTAGGCGCCCGTACGGCTTTTTCATGTGCCAGTGTGGGTAATGTACTCAGGTCACCGACGATCACTCTTTGTGCCTGGGTAGTGCCCTTTTCAATTAGCGCCGCAGGAGTGCTTACCGGCAGACCATGATGAACAAGCTCTGCACAAATTTTTTCCAGTCCCGTTAATCCCATGTAAAAAACCAATGTCTGGCTGCCAGAGGCCAGTTCTTTCCATGGCAGGTCGAGACTTCCCTCCTTGAGGTGACCGGTAATAAATCGCACGGATTGTGCATGATCTCGATGGGTCAATGGAATACCCGCATAACTGGCACATCCAGCCGCAGCAGTTATTCCCGGTACCACCTGAAAAGGTATCGAAGCATCAGCCAGCTTGTCGATTTCCTCTCCTCCGCGTCCAAAAATAAAGGGGTCACCACCTTTCAAACGCAGTACTTTCTTACCCTGCTTAGCCAAATCGACCAATAGCTGATTGATGTCGTCTTGCGGTACGGCATGAAACGCCTTTCTTTTACCGACATAAATACGTTCGGCATCTCTGCGCACCAGATCCAAAACCTCAGGGGAAACCAGTCGGTCGTAGAGCACTACGTCAGCTTGCTGCATTAAGCGCAGCGCACGAAAGGTCAATAAGTCTGGATCTCCCGGCCCACCGCCAACCAGATAGACCTCCCCTGGCGGATTGGGACTCCCCTGCCAATCTTGCAAAGCGCTCAAAAATTCCTTCTCTGCATCCGTCAGCTGACCCGCCTCCACCCGGCGGGCAACAGGACCGGCAAAGACCCACTCCCAGAAATTCTTACGACGGGCTTCCGGTAGTGCATCTTTTACGTGAGAACGCATTCGTGAGGCAAAATCCACCAGTGATGCAATCCCCGGCGAAAGTAGTGCCTCCAGCTGGGCTCGAATACGGCGGGCCAGAACTGGAGCTGCCCCACCACTACTGATTCCGATAGAGAGATCGCCGCGTTCAACAATCGCCGGAAAGGTAAAAGTACAAAGTTCCGGAGCATCTACAGCATTCACTGGCAAGCGGCGCTTCTGCGCATCCCTGGATACACAGCCATTGACCTCAGGAATATTTGTGGCAGCGATGACCAACTCGGCCAGATCCAAATACTCAGCAGAATAGATTTCCCGATACCACTGTCCTTTGGAATCAACCACTATCTGTTGTAACTCTTCAGTGATATTCGGGGATACCACCCATATTTGAGCCCCCGCCTTGTGCAACAGACGAGCCTTACGTGTGGCTATGGAGCCACCTCCAACGATCAGGCTGGGGCGATCTTTTATATCGAATGCAAGCGGGAGATAACGCACGGATTAATCCATCAAACAAGCCGATGAGCAGTATTCTACTCAGCAAAGAAAAAAGGGCGAACACAATGTTCGCCCTTTTAAATCACCGCATTTAGACAGCGGAGATAACCTCTTGGCCACGCATATAGGGGCGCAGCGCTTCGGGCACCTCGATACTGCCATCCTCGCGCTGGTAGTTTTCCAGCACCGCGATCAAGGTGCGCCCCACTGCCAAACCGGAGCCGTTTAGTGTGTGCAACAACTCGGGCTTGCCGGTTTCCGGGTTGCGCCAGCGCGCCTTCATACGGCGTGCCTGGAAATCACCAACCAGGGAGCAAGAAGAGATTTCACGGTACTTATCCTGGGAGGGAATCCAGACTTCGATATCGTAAGTCTTACGCGCAGCGAATCCGATATCACCACCACACAACACTACAGTGCGATAAGGCAGGTTCAGCTTTTGCAGGATCGCCTCAGCATTTTTGGTAAGGGTCTCCAACGCCTCTTCGGACTGATCCGGGCGCGCGGCCCATACCAGTTCTACTTTTTCAAACTGGTGTTGGCGAATCATGCCACGGGTGTCGCGGCCGTGTGAACCGGCCTCGGAGCGGAAGCAGGTTGTGTGCGCTACCAGTTTGTGCGGCAGCGAATCGCTGTCCTCAACAATGTGATCGCGATACATATTGGTCAGCGGCACTTCCGCGGTAGGAATCATGTAAAAGCCGCGCTCATCGGTGAGCTTGAACAAGTCTTCCTCAAACTTTGGCAACTGAGAGGTTCCGTACAGGGAGTCACTGTTGACGATCACCGGTACATTGGTCTCTTTGTAGCCATGCTCTTCAACGTGCGTGTCGAGCATAAATTGGGCAAGGGCGCGATGCAGGCGCGCCACCTCACCGGACATCACGGCAAAGCGCGACCCAGTGAGTTTTACCGCCATTTCGAAATCGAGACCACCGAGCTGAGAGCCCAGATCCACATGGTCTTTGACCTCAAAATCAAAAGTACGCGGCTGCCCCCAGCGACGCACCTCCACGTTATCATCTTCACTCTCGCCTTCAGGGACAGAAGCATCTGGTAGGTTGGGAATCGCGGAGAGAATCGAATCCAACTCTTCCTGTAACTCAGACAACGCCTGCTTAGCATTTTGCAGCTCGCCCCCGAGGGACTCGACTTCTTTGAGCAGAGGAGCAATATCTTCTCCGGCAGCCTTGGCCCGCCCGATATTTTTCGATTTGCTATTGCGCTCGTTTTGCAAACTCTCGGTGCGCACCTGCAGCTCTTTACGGCGCTCCTCGAGGGCTTCCAGTTTGGCAGTATCCAGTTCCACACCGCGCTTTTTCAAGGCTGCGGCCACTTGGTCCATATCCGTGCGAATCAGTTTGGGATCGAGCATCGTTTCCAGTTCGCCTGTAATCAGGCTCCTACAACAAAATTAAAGTAAATATTGGTTAAAAATAACGCGTCGCCAAGGCGACTGCGGCTCCTGTGGCCGCCAGGCAGCAAATGAGACTGCCGACGATATAGCCTAGAGCCATCAAAGGCTGGCCATTGTGCCACAGTATCAGGCTCTCTAGGGAGAAAGTGGAAAAGGTAGTCAGTGCACCGAACATTCCTGTCATGATCAACAGGCGCCACTCCTCCCCAAGCATTGCCCTGTGAGTGATCAATATGTAGGCAATACCGATAAGGAATGATCCAAGCACATTCACGATTAATGTGCCGAGTGGGAATTTCCCGTTGAATACCGGGTAGGTCCAGACAGTAATCTGGTGGCGAAGCATTGCCCCCAAGGCACCACCTATGGCGATGGCGAGCCACTGCATAGATTTTTCCTTCTAATCCTTTCGTCTTTCTCTAATAGCTAGCGCTAAGGTTTGTTTTTATAGCGCTGCTCAGCACTTTCACTGTTAAGACGTCGCAGCACCTGCAACTTTTCAGAAATCTTTAGCTCCAGCCCACGGGGTACAGGCTGGTAATACTGCCTGTCTGCAACCTCTTCGGGGAAGTAGTTCTCTCCCGCCGCGAAAGCATCGGGCTCGTCGTGGGCATAGCGGTACTCGGCACCGTGAGACAGACTCTTCGCCAACTTAGTGGGGGCATTGCGTAAATGAACGGGCACTTCGTAACTGGGTTCCCGGCGTACATCGGCCACTGCGCGTTTATAAGCACTGTAAACCGCGTTACTTTTCGCTGCGACTGCAAGATAAGTAATTGCCTGCGCAATAGCCAGCTCCCCCTCCGGGCTACCGAGACGCTCCTGGACATCCCGGGCATTCAGAGCCAACTGCAGCGCGCGTGGATCGGCATTACCAATATCTTCACTGGCCATACGCACCACCCGGCGGGCAACATACAAAGGATCGCAGCCGCCATCGAGCATGCGCACAAACCAGTAGAGTGCTGCATCGGGATCTGAGCCCCGCACAGATTTATGCATGGCAGAAATCTGGTCGTAAAAATAATCACCGCCCTTGTCGAATCGGCGCACATCGGCGCTGAGCACTTCGCTGAGTACGTCTTCATCGACCACAAGCCTACCGCCCTCTTCCCTGGCCAGGTCGCAGGCGACTTCGAGCAAGTTTAAGGCGCTGCGTGCATCCCCATCGGCCGCGCGGGCAATCTTGCCCAAAACATTTTCTGGCACATGGACACTTCGCTCGCGCAGTTGATCATCCGCCTGCAGCGCATACTGCAGCAGCCCGAGCAAGTCTTCTTCGGGAATACTGCGCAGTAGATAAACCCGACAGCGGGATAGGAGCGCATTGTTCAACTCAAAGGCCGGGTTTTCAGTAGTGGCACCAACAAAAGTCACGGTGCCCTCTTCCACATAGGGAAGAAAAGCATCCTGCTGCGCTTTATTGAAACGGTGTACTTCGTCGACAAAAAGAATGGTGTTACGGCCTGACTGCATTCGCCGTTGTTCGGCTTCAGCAACTGCCTGCCGAATATCCTTCACTCCCGCCAACACTGCAGACAGAGTGGCGAAGTGCGCATCACACTCTGCCGCTAACAGTCGGGCAAATGTGGTCTTGCCGACGCCCGGTGGCCCCCACAAAATCATCGAGTGCAACTGGCCACGCTCAACCGCTTCCCGCAGAGGTTTTCCCTTGCCCAATAAATGTGATTGGCCCACATAGTAGGCCAGGGAATCGGGCCGCATTCTCGCGGCCAGTGGTTGGTGCGTCGGCGGAGTTTGAAACAGATCACTCATCTTTGATTATGTCTGTACCGGCGGGTGGCTTGAAATTAAAGAGGGACTCAGAAAGTTTCGGGTTTGCTTTCATGCTGTTGAAAACAATCTCCGTTGTCTGCCCCATGCTATCGCGTACTTTCATAGAGGATGGCAGACCATCTTTAGCAAAACGGATTTCCATCGATTTAAACGGCGCCTTTGGATTTTTTGGCGCCAGCTGGTAAACGCCCTCTTTTAAGGTCACATCGAAAGATTCGCGAATATCCTCCACCTTGCCGCCGAGTAACAGCGCCGGGGTTTCTTTCATACGCTCATCCACCGGACGAATGGTGACCTGTTCAAGATCCGGATCATAGAGCCACAGAGTTTTATTATTGGTCACCAATAGTTGGGCATAAGGCTCGCCCGTTTTCCAGCGTAACTTGCCCGGCCTTTGCACAGAAAAGTTACCATTGCTTTTTTGCGAAACCTTGCCGCGCTCATCAATCAAAGTCTGCTTAAAATTTCCAGACAGAGAAGACAGCGGCTGCAGTAGTTTGCCGAGATCTTCGGTAGCGTCGGCCCAGGCTGCACTGGTCACAACCGTCAATGCCACCAGCAAGTTGCGTAGAATATTCTTCATCATTGATTTCCAGTGTGTTGATTTCCCTAAAGATTAGCCAGCGGGAAGTGAACCGTAGCTTAACTGCGATTGGCGCTGCCCCCTCTTATGCGGGGGGCGGAGCCAACACTTCACGGTTGCCATTGTGCCCGGCAGGCGACACAACGCCGGCAGCCTCCATGGCATCGATAATTCGCGCGGCGCGATTGTAGCCGATACGAAGCTGACGCTGCACAGAGGAGATAGATGCCTTGCGCGATTTGGTGACAAAAGCAACGGCTTCATCGTAAAGAGCATCAGCCTCAGGATCATCTTCATCACCGCCCTCGGACTGCAATCCGGGCACCGGAATGCTGTTATTGCTGTCATCAACAATACCGTCGATGTATTCGGGCTCTCCGCGACGCGCCCAGTCTGCGACGACTTTGTGTACCTCATGGTCGTCAACAAAAGCACCGTGAACCCGCACTGGCACCCCACTGCCTGGAGGCAGATAAAGCATATCGCCGTGACCGAGCAGCTGCTCGGCGCCGCCCTGGTCAAGAATGGTGCGAGAATCCACTTTGGAGGAGACCTGAAAACCGATACGGGTAGGCACATTGGCCTTGATCAACCCGGTAATCACATCCACCGAGGGTCGCTGGGTAGCTAACAGCAGATGAATCCCCGCAGCCCGGGCTTTCTGTGCGATACGGGCAATCAGCTGCTCCACCTTTTTGCCAACAATCATCATCATGTCGGCAAATTCATCAATAACAACCACGATTGCGGGTAGAGCCTTAAGTGCAGGGGCGGTTTGCTCTTCAGCCGGAACGCTGGAAGCAGGATCTGACTCCCAGATAGGATCCAGAATCGGCTCACCGGCTTCTTCTGCCTCTTTTATCTTGCGATTAAAGCCCGCCAGATTGCGCACCCCCATCGCCGCCATCAATTTATAGCGACGCTCCATCTCACCCACACACCAGCGCAAACCATTGGCCGCGTCATTCATGTCGGTGATCACCGGGGTGAGTAGGTGGGGAATACCCTCGTATACCGATAATTCCAACATCTTCGGGTCCACCAAAATCAGGCGGACCTCCTCGGGCGTGGACTTATAAAGCAGGCTGAGCAGCATCACATTGATGCCCACAGATTTACCAGAACCGGTGGTACCGGCGACTAGGAGGTGGGGCATCTTAGCGAGATCCGCCACTACCGGCTGACCGGAAATATCGTGCCCAAGCGCCAGAGTCAGGGGCGATTTGGCATTTTCATAAACATCGGCGGACAGCACCTCACTGAGGCGCACCATCTGGCGATTCTCATTGGGAATCTCAATGCCTACTACCGATTTACCCGGGATCACCTCCACTACGCGGACACTGATCACCGCCAGGGATCTGGCCAGGTCTTTAGCCAGGTTGGAGATTTTACTCACCTTCACCCCCGGCGCCGGCTGGATCTCAAAGCGGGTTACTACGGGGCCAGGCAGTACCGATACAACCTCGGCTACCACACCAAAATCCTTGAGTTTCAACTCCAGCAAGCGAGACAGAGCTTCGAGGGACTCCCGGGAAAAGCCCGGCTTCTTATTCTGGTCGGAGGGGTCGAGAAGTCCCAAAGGCGGCAAGGTTCCAGTCACGGGCCCAGCCTTGAATAGCTCTCCCTGCTTCTCCTTTGCCGCCCGGGGGCTCTGCTTCGGCTTTGGTGCCGTCGCTTCGATCTTGGGCGGAATGCGTTTGGCTGTGCGCTGCTTCTCTTCTTCCACGGCGGCCTTGCGAACTACTATAGCTTCCCGCGCCACCCGTTGTTCTGTGCGCTTCTGACGCCACTGCTTGTAGTAGCTAGTCATCCAAGCAATAAGCCCCAGCACATTGCGGCCGATGGATTCCACCAGCTTGAGCCAGGAAAGACCGGTAAACACGGTGGTACCAATAGCGAAAATCGCCAGCAATAAAATTGTCGCGCCAACATAACCAAGACTCCCCTCCAGGGAACTCGACAATGCATCTCCAATGATCCCGCCATTAGTGAACGGCAGTGGATTTTCCGAAGGGGAAAAACAAAGTGTCGCCAAAGAGGCGCCACTGACTAGCAGAAGGGTCAGACCAAAGACTCTAAGTGCAAGTAGAGGAGCATGAAAACGCGCATTGCGATCGCGCAAGATTTTATAGGCGCGCAAGCCGATCAACAGAGGGAACAGGTAAGCCATCCAACCCAATAGTGAAAGGCACACATCGGCGAGCCAGGCCCCAGCCGGTCCAATGGCATTGTGAATTTTTCCTAACTGACCGGTATGGGACCAACCTGGATCCTGGGCGTCATAACTCAGCAGGCTAATAGCCAACAATAGTGCACCCGCCAGCAAACTGATTAACGCACCCTCGCGAACCAAGCGGGCGACGAGTGAATCCGGTAATACACCGCTCTTCGCGGAATTTTCTTCGGTTGCGCTCTCGGCCTTCAATGGCTTACCTCAATAATCTTTGTTGTTACTTTCTGGCACTTGTAATGAACGGAAATCGCTTAAGTAGCGATTTCCTCGATGGCCTAATTATCTTTGATTTATGCCGGTTTGTATGTGCGATATATACAAGCCGGAATCTTAAGGGAAATATCCTCTCCAGTATCCCGCCAACACAACGAATCTCTTATCTCTTGGGGCACTCTGTCGCGGGCAAAGTTATTCAGTATTTCTAGTTTGCTGGAGTCTCCACCCAGCTCGGCGACCAGGCTTGCCTGGGTACTGTAAGTGAATTCAGCCTGAAATATTTCCTCACACCCACTGAAGCCAGCACTTTTAAACAGCCAGGATAACTGGTCCTGCCTGGGGAAATAGCGGTTGAAAGCTTGGGATTCGCAGCCAGCCAAGATGCTGGTTTTTCGTACGATATCTGTAAATACATCCTGTATCACACCGGTGGCAGGCAGCAATTGCCAAATAATGAAGCGCCCCCCCCTCTTCAGGACTCGAAAGACGTTCCTCATTACCAACGGTTGGTCCAACTGGGGCACTTCGTGCAATCCCATTTTGAGCACTACTGCATCAAAAGATTCCTTTTCATAAGGCAACGCCCTGGCATCACCCACAGTAACATCGACAACCCTTTCACGCACTTTTGGGTCAATACGCTTGAGCTGGGAGTGGTGGGTATCACACAGACTGAGAGCAATCTCCATTGACTTTTTATCACCATACTCCAACAGCAACTGGCTCACTGCTCCACTGCCGCTCATTAAGTCCAGTACTTTGTTTCCCTCTTTGAGATCCAACGCTTCGAGTAGTTTTGCTTTCGATTCGGGTGAAGCCACGAAGGCGTCTAAAGCATCATGGGAGAGAACATTGTACCCATCCGCCACAATATCGCATCTGATCTGCAGCTTCAGGGATGCGAACAACTCCACTAAATCTGGAGGGCCATGCAAACTGGCAATATGACTACCATCAGGCCCTAAATCGACAGAAAGCCTCAAGGAGAAAGAGTCATCCAGGATCTCCGACACAAATACCTGTGCTTCATTACTGAGACTGAAGGTAAATGTGGGGTGGCCAATCAAATTACTGCCCAGATTCAACGGTACTATTTTTCTGCCTTGCCTCATGGCTTCGCCCTTTGGCCGTTGTTATGCATCCTAAACTTGGCTAATTACCATAAGGATGAAAACACCTCCTCCGAGCCCTCTTGTGACCAAATACAAATACTTTATAAGCCCTTTCGGGCAGACTTCACATTAAATAAATCGCAGTTTATTCAATAAAAACAAGGAATTATTAACAATTATTGATGTCATTTCTGGATAGAGAGAACCGGACCGACCCGCCGTAGCGATCTAAATAGCACTTCCCAATGGCATAAATTGAGGCAAACTATTTCGTCGCATTGTCACTATCGCCTATCATATCGGCCAATCTAATAGCTTTGGCTGATCAAAATATGGCCAGCTAGGTGGACCCCCAGTTCACTGGGTAAACTTTGCACACAGACAGGTTTAAAGAGAGTTTCATGAGCAACAACCATCATCGACTGATTATTCTCGGTTCTGGTCCTGCAGGCTACACAGCAGCCATCTACGCAGCCCGCGCAAATTTGAACCCCGTAGTGATCACCGGCATGCAGCAGGGTGGACAGCTGACCACTACCACAGAAGTTGAAAACTGGCCCGGTGGTATCGCCGACCTGCAAGGTCCCGATCTGATGGTGCAAATGCAGCAACACGCCGAGCGCTTCGACACCCAGATTATTTTCGACCACATCGAGTCTGTAGATCTGAACAACCGCCCATTCACCCTGAAGGGCAATGAAACCTACACCTGCGATGCGCTGATCATTGCCACAGGCGCCTCTGCTCAGTACCTGGGCCTGCCTTCCGAGGAAGCCTTCCAGGGCCGCGGCGTCAGTGCCTGTGCCACTTGTGATGGTTTTTTCTATCGCGATCAAAAAGTAGCGGTCGTAGGCGGCGGCAACACCGCTGTTGAAGAGGCCCTTTACCTGTCTAACATCGCCAGCGAAGTCACACTGATTCACCGCCGCGACGAACTTCGTGCGGAAAAGATTCTGCAGAATCGCCTGATGGATAAGGTGGAAAACGGCAATATCAAACTTTGCTTTCACCACACCCTCGACGAAGTTCTTGGGGATGACAGCGGTGTAACTGGTCTGCGCGTTCGCAACACACAGGACGACTCTACCAAGGATCTTGAAGTCTCCGGTGTGTTTATCGCGATTGGCCATAAGCCCAATACCGATATTTTTAAAGATCAGCTGGAAATGAACAACGGCTATATCATCGTGCAAAGTGGCCTGGAGGGTAACGCGACCCAGACATCTGTCCCCGGCGTGTTTGCTGCAGGCGATGTGTCTGATCATATCTACCGCCAGGCGGTCACTTCCGCTGGAACTGGCTGTATGGCAGCTCTGGATGCCGAGCGTTTCCTCGACGCCTAATAAGCGCTTCTCCCCCGGGTATCCACAAGGCTACCCGGGCCTCTTCAGGCCCAGGACAGGTATCAGTTTGTGGCAAGGAATACCCAAAGCCGCCTGATGTGGCTCGACCACAACCATATCGACTTCCCTTCTACCCAGACTGCTCTCGACGACCCCAATGGGCTACTCGCTGCGGGTGGAGACCTCACTCCAGACTGGCTGTTAGCAGCCTACGGGCGCGGTATCTTTCCCTGGTTCTCCGATGACCAGCCCATCCTATGGTGGTCCCCCTCGCCACGTTGCGTGGTGATACCCAGTGACTTTCGTATAGGTCGCAGCCTGCGCAAGGTGCTGCGCCGAGGTACATTCTCGGTCACATTTGACCAGGCCTTCGAAGCGGTCATCGAGGGCTGCCGCGCCCCCAGAACCTCTGAAGATGGCACCTGGATCACCGATGAAATGACCGAGGCGTATGTCGATATGCATCACCTTGGCCATGCACACTCCGTCGAAGTATGGCGCGACGGGCTGTTGGCTGGCGGGCTTTATGGCATAGCCATCGGTCGGGTATTTTTTGGCGAATCAATGTTTCACCGGGAGACGGATGCTTCCAAAGTCGCTTTTGTCCACCTCGTTCGCCAATTAGAATTGTGGGGCTGCCCTCTCATCGACTGCCAGGTAAGCAACCCTCACTTGAACAGTCTCGGGGCCGTTGAATTGTGCCGTAAGGACTTCGAACACTTGCTGGAATGCGGCCTGGCACAACCCGCCTTCCCGCAGCCTTGGGAACTTTCGTGGACTTATGGGTAAATATTCTCAGCTCGACTCGGTCCGCCTGCTGGCAACTCTGCCCCACCCATGTGGCTACCTGCCGGACAGGGAGGCCACAACGGTATTTGTGGACCCGCAGACAGAGGTAGACCAACGCCTGTACAACCGCCTTTCAGAGCTGGGCTTCCGCCGCAGTGGTGCCTATCTCTACCGACCGCAATGCGCCACTTGCAGAGCCTGTGTACCCGCCCGTGTGCCTGTGGGTCTTTTTGTACCCGATCGCAACCAACGGCGCTGTTGGAAGCGCAACAAGGATCTGGATATCTTCCATATCGAATCCATCGACACAGACGAACATTACGAGCTGTACGCTCGCTATATCGAGCAGCGCCACGCCGACGGAGAAATGTACCCACCCAGCCGCGAGCAATATCGCAGCTTTTTGAGCCCAGCCTGGGGGGCCACACGCTATATCGAACTCCGTGCGCGGGGGCGCCTGGTGGCTGTAGCGGTTACCGACCTCCTCACTGCAGGCCTGTCGGCCATCTATACTTTCTTCGACCCGGATGAGGACAAACGCAGCCTCGGGAGCTACTGCATTCTCTACCAGATCGAATGGGCCAGGAGGCTGGGCCTCTCCAATCTCTACTTGGGCTATTGGATCGAGAAGTGCCACAAAATGGCTTACAAAAGCCAGTTCAAGCCGATAGAAATGCTCATGGAGAACCGCTGGAGCTTGAAGTCTCTATAGCCCCATTGCACGCGCCCTTTGCTCTATTCTGCCTTTTCGTGCAAAATGCTCGCCCGTCGAGCCGCGGCTAGGCAAGATTGCCTCCGGGGTAAAGGTCTGATCAAGTTTATTTGAAGGTTGCTGCCGCATGGCAAAAGACGATTATATTGAAATGGAAGGCGAGGTGATCGACACCCTGCCAAATACCACTTTCCGCGTAAAGCTGGAAAACGGACACGTGGTCATTGCGCACATCTCAGGAAAGATGCGTAAAAACTACATTCGCATCCTCACTGGCGACAAGGTCAAGGTGGAGCTTACGCCCTACGACCTGAGCAAAGGCCGCATTACGTACCGCGCCCGTTAATTCGCTCGCCAGGCAAAAGCCTCCAAGGCGATTTGCTGTGATACAAAAAAGCCACCTTACGGTGGCTTTTTTGATGGGCTTACAAGCAAAATCAGGCCGGAACCGCCGTCTTTATGGATATTTCGTCATCTTCTATGACGACCACAACACGGCCACCCTCTTCCGCCAACTCCCCAAACAGAACGGACTCCGCCAAGGGTTTACGCAACTTGTCTCGTATCAAGCGGGACATTGGGCGGGCTCCCATTTTCTCATCATAACCGCGAATAGCCAGCCACTCGCGGGCCTCATCTTCCACGATCAGGGTTACACGGGAGTCATCCAGCTGCGCCTGCAACTCGACAATAAACTTATCCACCACCGTTTTAACCACATCCAATGGAAGAGCACCAAATTGGATAATACTGTCGAGGCGGTTGCGGAACTCGGGGGTAAACATCTTTTTAATCTCCTCCATACCATCGGAGGAGTGGTCCTGACTGGAGAAACCGATAGATCGACGACTCATCAGTTCAGCACCAGCATTCGTGGTCATAATCAGGATCACATTGCGGAAATCCGCTTTGCGCCCGTTATTGTCCGTCAGGGTTCCATGGTCCATCACCTGCAGAAGCAGGTTAAATACTTCGGGGTGGGCCTTCTCGATCTCATCGAGCAACACCACACTGTGCGGATGCTTGGTCACCGCATCGGTTAACAACCCACCCTGATCGAAGCCCACATAGCCGGGAGGCGCACCAATCAGACGGGAAACCGTGTGGCGCTCCATATACTCGGACATATCGAAGCGAATAAGCTCAATCCCCATGACCTTGGCCAGCTGACGGCAAAGCTCAGTCTTACCGACCCCTGTAGGGCCAGAGAACAAGAACGAGCCTATGGGTTTCTCCTCCGCACCGAGTCCCGCACGACTCAGCTTAATGGCCGTACTGAGCGCTTCAATCGCCCGATCCTGACCAAAGACCACCATCTTGAGATTATCGTCTAGTCGCGATAACTGCTCCTTGTCCGAAGCGGAGACACTCTTCGCCGGGATCCGAGCCATTTTGGCTATTACTTCTTCGATCTCACCAACACCAATCACCTCTGTGCGCTCCTCGACGGACAGTAGGGATTGATAGGCCCCCGCCTCATCAATCACATCGATCGCTTTATCGGGCAGGAAACGCTCGGTGATATGACGACTGGAGAGCTGGGCGGCGGCATCAAGGGCGGCATCGGTGAAACGCACTTTGTGATGATCCTCGAAGCAGCTCCTGAGGCCCTGCAGTATCTGTACGGTCTCCTCTACCGAGGGCTCGCTGACATCAATTTTTTGAAAGCGGCGTGAGAGCGCGCGGTCTTTCTCGAAGATACCGCGGTATTCGGTAAAGGTGGTGGAGCCAATGCAGCGAAGCTGACCGCTGGAAAGCAGTGGTTTCAGCAGGTTGGAAGCGTCCATAACGCCGCCGGATGCTGCGCCGGCTCCAATAATGGTATGGATCTCATCAATAAACAGGACTGCATGCTCGCGCTTCTTCAGCTCGGCTAACAATGCTTTGAAACGCTTCTCAAAATCACCCCGATACTTGGTTCCGGCAAGTAGAGAGCCCAGGTCAAGAGAGTAAATGGTACTGTCTTTTAAGGGCTCTGGAATATCCTCATCCACAATTCGTCTGGCCAAGCCTTCAGCGATTGCAGTTTTACCGACGCCGGATTCACCCACCAACAGGGGGTTATTCTTGCGGCGTCGCGCGAGGACCTGAGTGACCCGTTCAACTTCGGGACCACGCCCGACCAGCGGGTCGATTCGACCGAGGATTGCCTCCTGGTTCAGGTTGGTTGCATAGCTCTCCAGGGGGTCAGAGCCTCCGGGTTCGGTACCGGTACTGATCTCCTCTTCCACCTGCTCCTGGGTGGCATCTGAGCCATGGTGGTGATTGTGGTTATTGCCGCTGGAACCGACCCTGGAAATCCCATGGGTGATGTAATTGACTACATCAATGCGCGCAACACTCTGCTGCTTCAGATAGTAAACGGCTTGGCTTTCCTGTTCACAGAAAATGGCGACCAACACATTAGCCCCGGTAACCTCTTTTTTACCCGATGACTGAACGTGGAAAACGGCCCTCTGCAATACCCTTTGGAACCCCAGGGTAGGCTGGGTCTCGCGATCGGTATCTGCCTCCGGGATTAACGGCGTGGTAGAGTCCACAAACTCCAACAGTTCGCGGCGCAATGCGCTCAGGTCGGCCCCGCAGGCATGCAACACGTCAGCAGCCGACTCATTGTCCAGGAGCGCCAGCAGCAGGTGCTCCACAGTCATGAATTCGTGCCGCTTCGCTCGCGCACCCTTGAACGCCAGATTGAGCGTTACCTCTAAGTCCTTGCTGAGCATTTAAACCTCAAACCCTAATCGCCAATATTCCCCGCCGACTCCGCTGGTAGGCGCGCACCCTTTGCCGGCATCTATCTCCTGGCTGATTCCTTTCAGGTGACGGGACCCTTGTGCTAAAGCAGCTTTAATATAAATCAATCGTCTTTACTCTCGTCCGCCTCTATCTCACACAACAACGGATGCTCATTCTCCTGGGCGAACTGATTAACTTGTGCGGCCTTTGTCTCCGCTATATCCCGAGTATAGACACCGCACACTGCTTTTCCCCGTGTGTGTACTTGCAGCATCAACTGTGTGGCGCGCTCACGGTTGACCCCAAAAAATAACTCCAGAGTCTCCACAACAAAGTCCATGGGGGTGTAGTCATCATTCAACATGATGACCTTATACATAGGCGGGCGTTTGAGCCGTGGCGGCGCCTCTTCCAGTGCGAGCCCGCCATCGGAACCCTCACCCTCTAAATAATCTTCTCCAGAATCACTGGAGCCTAGTTTAATGACCTGCAAAATACTCATAACAATTATCAATGTGTTCTAACGAGCTTTAGTAGCACGGCATGCTCAACCATCAACGACCTGCCATTGTAACCTTATTTGACCAACGACACAGGGACATCACAGCCTCAAGCGCAGCTTCTTGACATTCCTATAGCAGTTGACTACAAGAGGTAGTGCCTGCTCATTCACAGCCATTAGTCGCAGATAGGATCGCAGTCGATTAATCCGCAGGTCAAATAAATATAAAAACTCTGTAAGGTGGCCGATAGGTCACTCAGGCAATTAGAGGGAGTTCGTTATGCCTACTGGTACCGTGAAGTGGTTCAACAACGCTAAGGGATATGGGTTTATTCTTGCAGATGAAGGAGGGGAGGATCTGTTCGCGCACTATTCCGCAATTCAGATGGAAGGCTACCGAACCCTGAAGGCCGGCCAGCAAGTTACCTTTGATATCGTCAGAGGTGACAAAGGCTATCACGCCGCAAATATTTCTACCGCCACGGCGGCAGAAGCTACGACTAGCAGCCAAAGCGCCAGCGTTAATGCAGATCTCAGCCGCTCTGAGACAATCAGAGAGAAAGAGGCGGAAGCGCTCGACTAACCTGTTGAAGCTGCACTGGCAGACCCACGCCAACAAAAAAGCCCTTCGCTTTACAGCAAAGGGCTTTTTTAGTTAGGGCCGGATTAAACGATCCAACCCTAAATCAGCCAATTAGGCCATGTGCTTGATAACTTCGTCACCAAACGCGGAGCAGGATTTCAGCTCGGCACCATCCATCAGGCGCTCGAAATCGTAGGTTACGGTCTTGGCTTCGATAGCACCTTCCATACCCTTGATGACCAGGTCTGCAGCTTCGTTCCAGCCCAGGTGACGCAGCATCATCTCAGCGGAAAGAATCAGGGAGCCCGGGTTTACTTTGTCTTGGCCGGCGTACTTAGGTGCAGTACCGTGAGTCGCTTCGAACAGAGCAACGTCGTCGGACAGGTTCGCACCCGGAGCGATACCGATACCGCCAACCTGCGCAGCCAGTGCGTCGGACAAGTAGTCGCCGTTCAGGTTCAGGGTGGCAATTACGTCGTACTCAGCAGGACGCAACAGGATCTGCTGCAGCATCGCATCGGCAATCACGTCCTTAACAACGATCTCTTTGCCAGTCTTCGGGTTCTTGAAGCTGTGCCAAGGACCGCCGTCCAGTGGCTGAGCGCCAAACTCGTCGCGAGCCAGCTCATAACCCCAATCGGCGAAGGCACCTTCGGTGAACTTCATGATGTTGCCTTTGTGCACCAGGGTTACGGAATCGCGATCCTGGTCCACAGCGTACTGGATAGCCTTGCGCACGAGACGCTTGGTACCTTCAGAAGAAACCGGCTTAACACCAATACCGCAGTTCTCAGGGAAACGGATTTTCTTAACACCCATCTCTTCCTGCAGGAACTTGATAACTTTCTTGGCTTCGTCGGTGTCCGCTTTCCACTCGATACCCGCGTAGATGTCTTCGGAGTTCTCACGGAAGATCACCATGTCTACCTTGTTCGGCTCTTTCACCGGAGAAGGTACGCCGCTGAACCAGCGAACCGGACGCTGACATACATACAGGTCCAACTCCTGACGCAGGGCAACGTTCAGGGAACGGAAGCCGCCGCCCACTGGAGTGGTCAGAGGGCCTTTGATGCTGACAACGTAGTCTTTGATCGCTTCGAGGGTTTCAGCTGGGAACCAGTCACCAGCGTAAGTCTCTGCGGCTTTCTCGCCGCAGTAGATTTCCATCCACTCGATTTTCTTGTCGCCGCCGAAAGCTTTCTCTACCGCCGCGTCGATAACCTTGCGCATTACCGGGGTGATATCCACACCGATGCCGTCACCCTCGATGAACGGAATTACCGGGCGATTCGGAACATTCAGCGAACCGTCGGAATTGACTGTAACTTTTTCGCCGTCTGCCGGCACTTGGATGTGACCCATATTGCGTAAACTCCCAAAATTCTATGACTTTTTAGGTCCAGCGTTGCTTGCACCGCTCCCCCGGGACCATTGGGCGGGGATAAAAATCGGCGGGATTATAGCAGCATCGGCTAATTTTTGTAGTTGGATTACAATACTCAATTTTTCTTATGCCCAAGATCATTCTCCTAAACAAACCTTTTGGCGTGTTAAGCCAATTCACAGATCCCCAGGGTCGCGCCACACTAGCGGACTATATCCCGCACAAAGGCTTCTATGCCGCCGGGCGGCTCGACTACGACTCCGAGGGTCTCCTACTCCTCACTGATGATGGAGCGCTACAACATCAAATCAGCCATCCAAAGAGAAAGATGGCGAAAACCTATTGGGCCCAGGTTGAGGGGGAAATCACCGATGATGCCCTGATGTTCCTGCGCCAAGGTGTAGATTTGAAGGATGGACGCACAGCTCCTGCTAAGGCCCGCAAACTCTCCAAAGTCGATCTGTGGCCACGCAACCCCCCAATTAGAGAGCGCAAGTCCATCCCCACCAGCTGGGTAGAGCTCACTATCCATGAGGGCCGAAACCGCCAAGTACGGCGTATGACCGCCGCAGTCGGCTTCCCCACCCTGCGACTGGTGCGTATGGCGATCGGTAATTGGAAGCTCGATGCTCTGCAGCCGGGACAGTACCGCTCGGAGGAGGTTTTCTCTGCACCTAAACCAAGGCCCTACCGCAAAACGAAGCCACCTCAGAAGCGCAATCGCCCCCGCCGGGGGCAGTAAGCTATAAACCAAGATGAAAGCGGCCTTGGTCAGAAGCACGATTCACAGGTAAAATTCGCCCCCTTTCCATCTCAGTGAAGTAGTGACTGTCCTTCTTATGCTTGATTCCACGCACAACAAACAGCCAAAGCGCGTCATCGTCGGTATGTCCGGCGGTGTGGACTCCTCTGTAGCCGCACTCCTGCTTATGCAGCAGGGCTACCAGGTGGAGGGCTTGTTTATGAAAAACTGGGACGAGGACGACGGCACCGAATACTGCACTGCGAAAGCGGACTTGGCCGATGCCCAGGCTGTTTGTGAAAAGCTGGGCATTAAACTGCACACCGCCAATTTTGCAGCCGAGTATTGGGATCATGTATTCGAATACTTCCTGGCAGAATACAAAGCCGGCCGCACACCGAACCCAGACATTCTGTGTAACCGGGAAATCAAATTTAAAGTTTTCCTGGAATATGCCGAAGTCCTGGGCGCGGATGCCATTGCCACCGGGCACTATGCCCGTCGCCGCGATATAGAAGGTCGCTCCTACTTATTCAAGGGGTTGGATGGCAACAAAGATCAAAGCTATTTCCTCCACGCCGTTGGGGAGGCAGAGTTTGCTCGTTCACTGTTCCCATTAGGGGAACTGGAGAAACCCGAAGTGCGGCGTATCGCCGAGGAAAATGGCTTTATCACCCACAACAAGAAAGACAGCACCGGTATTTGCTTTATTGGCGAACGTCGCTTTAAGGATTTCCTGGAGCAGTACCTGCCCGCCCAGCCGGGCGACATGGAAACGCCCGAAGGCGAAGTTATGGGGCGTCACGCCGGCCTGATGTATCACACCATCGGACAGAGGCAGGGACTAGGTATCGGTGGCGTAAAAGGTGCAGGCGAAGAACCTTGGTATGTTGTGGGTAAAAACCTGGAGCGCAACGTATTGATTGTTGCCCAGGGGGCGCACCACCCCTTGCTCTATGCCACTGGCTTGAGGGCAACCCAAACCCATTGGATCAATGGTGCTGCACCAGGGGAGTCTTTCCGCTGTCAGGCGAAAACTCGCTATCGCCAGCCGGACCAGGATTGCACCGTACAGGTACAGGAAGATGGAAACCTAGTTGTGGAGTTTGATGAACCTCAACGTGCAATAACTCCAGGGCAATCTCTGGTCCTGTACGATGGTGAAAAATGCCTCGGCGGCGCAGTGATAGAACAGGCAACCGGTATAGGCACCGCCGTACCAGAAAAGTACAAGAAACACTAAGGAGTGACTTTGAATAACTGGCGGGACCAGGCTCTGGCACTGGCCGGAATTTTTCAATCCGCAACACTGGTAGAGCGCCTGGCCAAAACGGGCACCGCTCCCCAGGCCCAACTGGAAACCGGGGTGTATAGCCTCTTCCAGCTCAACCCAGATCGCACCGAAGATGTGTTTGCCGGTGCAGAAAAGCTGCTGCCTGGCTTACAGGTTTCAAGGCAGTTACTGCAATCGCGGCAACACCCCGAATACACAGACTGCCTGCGCTACGCACTCTCGGTGCTCTATCTGCAGCGGCAATTAAGCAAGAAAGGAGAGTTGCTTTCCATTATTGGCAGCCGCCTCGAAAAAGCCAAGACTCAGGCGGAGCACTTCGCCCCCACTCACGAGAATGTATTTTCCAATCTCGCCAGCATCTACAGCGATACTCTCGGTACTTTCCGCTTCCGCATCCAGGTTCTGGGGGATTTCAATTTCCTGCAGCAACAGCGTGTCGCCAACCAGATCCGCTCCATGCTGTTTGCCGGTATTCGTTCAGCCACGCTGTGGCGACAATTGGGTGGCAGACGCCTGCACCTTCTGTTTCAACGCAAGAAACTATTGCGTGCGACCGACGAGCTGATCGCACAGATCGAATCTATAAAAAACTAATCCCGGAGATTTACTATGACAGTTGAGCTTTCCGCACTCACAGCGGTATCCCCTATTGATGGTCGCTACGAGAGCAAGACTGCCCCCCTACGTGAAATTTTCAGTGAATACGGCCTGATTCGCGCCCGTGTTGAAGTGGAAGTGCGCTGGCTTCAGAAACTCTCCGCACACTCGGGAATTGCTGAGGTAGAGCAGTTCGACGAAGCTGCCAACCAGCTACTCGATAGCATTGTGGCTAACTTTTCCCTGGAAGATGCTGGGCGTATCAAGGAAATTGAGCGCACCACCAACCATGACGTGAAAGCGGTTGAATACTTCCTCAAGGAAAAAATCAGCGGCAATGCACAGCTGGCAAAAGTAAGCGAATTCGTTCACTTCGCCTGCACCTCCGAGGACATCAACAACCTGTCCCACGCCCTGATGCTGCGCGCTGGCCGCGACAATTTCATGCTGCCCGCAATGAATGGCCTGGTAGAAAAAATTGCCAAACTCGCCCAGGATTTCGCCGATGTGCCTATGCTATCCCGCACCCACGGCCAAACCGCCAGCCCCACGACTGTAGGCAAGGAACTCGCCAACGTGGTTGCGCGCCTGCGCCGCCAGGTAGCCCAGGTAGAGGCCGTACCACTGCTGGGTAAAATCAACGGTGCTGTGGGCAACTACAATGCTCACCTGTCTGCTTACCCAACTATCGACTGGGAAAAGAACGCGGAAGAGTTCATCTCCTCTCTCGGCCTGACCTGGAACCCCTACACCACCCAGATCGAACCCCACGACTATATTGCCGAACTGTTCGATGCCATTGCGCGCTTTAACACCATCCTGATCGACTTTGACCGCGATATCTGGGGCTATATCTCCCTTGGCTACTTCAAGCAGAAAGTCGTTGCCGGAGAAGTGGGTTCCTCCACCATGCCGCATAAGGTCAACCCTATCGACTTCGAAAACTCCGAAGGCAACCTGGGCCTGGCCAATGCCGTATTCCAGCACCTGGCCGCGAAATTGCCGGTCTCCCGCTGGCAGCGCGACCTGACCGACTCCACCGTACTGCGCAATATGGGCGTGGGCGCCGGTTACTCCGCCATTGCTTATGCCGCCACCATGAAGGGGCTGGGCAAACTGGAGATCAACCGTGAACGCCTGGCGGAAGACCTGGATAATTCCTGGGAAGTTCTGGCCGAGCCGATCCAGACTGTTATGCGCCGCTACAACATCGAAGAGCCTTACGAGAAACTGAAGGCCCTTACTCGCGGCCAGGGTATTACCCGCGAAACTTTAAAAGTGTTTATCGAGAACCTGGATATTCCTGCAGAAGCCAAAAGCGCACTATTGGAAATGACCCCAGCATCCTATATCGGTAATGCTATCGAGCAAGCTCGCAAAATTTAAGTGAGCACTGCTTCCGGCTACATTTCCGTGGCCGGAAGCTTATTCAAACCGCTCATGATCGCTCTACTCTGCAGAGCTGTAACTTCACGCTAGGTTACTTCCATTAGCAGACTTGAGAGCATTACCCCAGCCCAACTAACAGTGAGAGTTACCGTGGCAAGCCCCCTTACCCATCTCGGCGATATGCCAATTGAAGTTTTTATGCGTGATTATTGGCAGCAAAAACCCCTGCTGATCCGCAATGCCTTCCCCAACTTCGAGTCGCCCATTTCAGGGGAAGAGCTTGCAGGCATGGCACTGGAGGAAGCGGTTGAATCGCGCCTGGTACTGGAAAACGGTGAAAGCGGGCCCTGGGAGCTACGCACTGGCCCTTTCACTGAAGAAGACTTCCTCACCCTACCCCGCACTCACTGGACATTACTTGTACAAGCAGTAGACCAGTGGCTCTCGGAAGTGGCCGAACTAAAAGAGTCCTTCCGCTTTATCCCAGACTGGCGCTTAGATGACGTCATGATTAGTTACGCGGCCGACCAGGGGAGTGTCGGGCCTCACTACGATCACTACGACGTCTTTTTGCTCCAAGCCGAAGGCAAGCGCCTTTGGCAGCAGGGAGTTAAAGTAGATGAAACCAGCCCACGCCTGGAAGGCACGCCCCTCAATATCTTGAAAGAGTTCAATGCAGAAAACAGCTGGGTGCTAGAACCCGGTGATATGCTCTATCTTCCTCCACAATACAGCCACTGGGGTATCGCCGAGGGCGGCTGCACCACGATTTCCATTGGCTTCCGAGCACCCTCTGCTTCAGTCATACTGGAAGACCTCGCCGCCGAAGTAGCCATGGGGCTACCGGACAGCCTGCGCTATACCGATGCCGGCATGGAACCGGCAAAATGCCCAGCAGAAGTAGATTCTGAGTCAGTAGCTCGCTTGCAACAACAGCTCATCGAGTGGCTGAAGCAACCAGAAAAGATCACTCAGTGGTTTGGCGCCGTAATGACTGAAGCAAAATACCCTGATACCGTCGCATTAGATGCAGATGAAGCTGCAGACTGGCGTGAGCAAATGCCAAAAGGGGCACAGTTAGTACTAAACCCCGCATCGCGAGCAGCCTTCTGTCGAGAGCCGGCCACGTTATTTGTCGATGGTGAGGCTCTCTCCGCACCACTCACATTTGCCCAGCAGTTTGCTGAATCGCACGAAATCTCCTGGGACGATATTGAGGCTTTCCCTGAAATTGCCAGCAATGATGGGCTCATTGATCAGCTGGTAGCCCAGGGCACATTAATTTATCCCCCGGAGGATTTTTGAAATGGCCGTACTGGTGCGCCCCGCAGACTGGCAAAAAGAGCAAGAAAGCATTCGAGCTATCCGCGAAGCTGTGTTTGTACAAGAACAGAAAGTACCCGCAGACTTGGAATGGGATAACCTGGAAGAAAGCTCGCAACATTTTCTGGTTTTCAATGAGGGTGTCGCTGTAGGGACCGGGCGCCTCGGTAAAAATGGCAAAATTGGCAGAATGGCCATCAAGCAATCTGCTCGAGGGCTTGGGCTTGGGGCTCAATTACTAAACTGCATTTGTGACTATGCCAAGCAACGGGGCTTATTCAATATCTACCTGCATGCACAACAACACGCTCAGGGTTTTTATACCAGAGGCGGCTTTATCGCGGAGGGAGAGATCTTTTATGAAGCGGGTATCCCCCATATCAAGATGGTGCGGCAGTTAAACTAAGCTGCAATGAAAAATGCCGGCATGGAAATGCATGCCGGCCATCCTCCTCCATCCTCCATCCTCCATCCAAACCACCATAAACAAAATATCCTCTTCACTGTTCCGGTAGATCCCATACGCCCCCCATCACCTAACTAACATTTTCTGTAGATGTGGCTAGCGGGAATATGAATTTATACGATAACGGCCTTGTAAGTGTATTCTTTTATACTATTCCTTTATCTACTTCCTATAACTGGGACCGAACAGGCTGCCCATCATTTGGGCACAGTCCCTTTTTCCTGACTTCCTGTTAGCTCGGACTAATATCAGAGGGCCTGGAAATCGAATAAGGAGGTGCTTTACCAACCATGCCCAAGACACTGCTCCTTAAAAATGCCGAGCTCCTGGTAACCATGGACTCAGAAAGGCGTGAAATTGCCGACGGGGGTATTTATGCTGAGGACGGAATAATTACCGCTGTAGGACAGTCCAAGGACCTGCCCAGGAATGCGGATACGATTATAGATGCCCGCGGGCAGATAGCCCTCCCCGGGATGGTGAACACTCATCACCACTTAAATCAGACGTTGACCCGTAACCTGCCTGCCACCCAAAACATGAACCTCTTTGCTTGGTTGCAGCTCCACTACCCCATTTGGACCCGTATAAACCCAGAGGCTTCCCGTACCAGCGCCCTGATTGGTTTGGGTGAGCTTGTGCTCTCTGGTTGCACGACGGTGTTTGACCACTCTTACCTATTCAAAAGTGGCAACAAAGTAGATTTTCATATTGAAGCCGCCAAAGATTTGGGGGTGAGATTTCATGCTAGTCGTGGCTCTATGTCCTTGGGTAGATCCAAAGGGGGCTTGCCTCCAGATGAGAGCGTCGAGGATGAAGAATTTATTCTCCAGGACAGCATTCGTGTCATAGATCGCTATCACGATGCAAATTACGGCGCCCTAACCCGAATCGTTTTAGCCCCCTGCTCCCCATTTAATGTTTCAGAAAACTTGCTCAAGGAAACCGCTCAGCTGGCCCGAGATAAGGGGGTCATGCTGCACACACACATCTGCGAAACATTTGATGAAGAACGCCATACACTTGAACGGTTTGGCAAGCGACCTTTGGAATGGATGGAAGAAGCCGAATGGCTGGGCCCCGATGTTTGGTTTGCTCATGCCGTACATGTCGATGCCTTGGAAGTGAATGCTTTGGCTCGCATGGGGTGTGGTATTTCACACTGCCCAAGCTCTAATATGCGTCTCTCTTCGGGAATTGCGCCAGTCAAAGATTATATTGCCGCTGGCATAAAAGTGGGTCTTGGCGTTGATGGCTCCGCCAGTAATGACGCCTCCAATATGCTTCTCGAAACCCGCCAAGCCATGCTGCTTTCAAGGTTGAGAATGGGACTTCGCCCCCCAGAAGGACCACACCGTTACGCCCAACTCCCTCAATCCCACCCACTGCGTTCCTCAGAATGGATGACTGCTCGAGAAGCCTTGGAACTTGCCACCCTTGGAGGTGCAAGGGTTCTTAATCGCACTGATATCGGTGCGCTAGAGGTCGGGCGCTGCGCAGATTTTTTTACACTGGAGCTCAATACTATTCAATACGCGGGAGCCCTTTCAGACCCTGTCGCCGCTGTAGTCTTTTGCGCTCCACAGTCTGCGAAAACAGTGGTTATTCACGGCCGCCAGATAGTTAGTAATGGAGAGATTATTTCAATTGATATGGCCCCTGTCATTCGTGAGCATAATAAATGGAGCAGAAAGCTTCTGAGAGATGGCTGATATGCACAGAGCTGGGGCTAAATTGGTAGGAAAGCAGAGGTACCTTCCCTGGAGTATTGCAGTCCTGCTTTTTTCAAGCAGTATCGTGCTCTCAGTTTTCTTTGCTTTACTATCCCCCAACATTGTCACCCAGCTAGAACTTGACCACAGTGAAATAGGTATTTTAGGCGGCAGCTCTTTTATCGCTTACTCACTTGGTCAACTCCTACTGGGATCAAAACTAGGCGCTTTCAGTCCAAAAATCCTTCTGAGCCTAACGGCTTTACTAGCCTCATGTGGCTGTATCATTTTTGCAAGTAGCTCCAATTTTCTGTGGGCGTTAGTCGGTCAAATCTTAACTGCATTTGGCCTGTCGTGTAGTTTTATAGGAGTTATCTATATTATCGAGAGAGATTTACCGGATCACTTCTCCCTTTTAAGCGCATTAAGCCAGGGGTTAGCAAACTTTAGTGCGGCTTTTTTATCAATACTGTTCGGGTTAACTGCAAGTATCACCTCGTTTCGGGACCTATATTATTTTGCTGGCGCTTTTCTTATTACTTTGGCAACGGCGATATATCTATTTGTTGGCAGCAACCCCAAAATCAGCAATGAAAAAAATGCTCCTGCCTTACCGCTCATTACTCAACTTAGGGTTTGTTTCACGTCTTTACAATTCTGGGCAGCATTAATTTTTTATGCCTGCCTCTACGGTAGCATGCTCGCTTACTCCGACTTGTGGAATGTGCAGTTCCAGGTAGATTTTTTTGACGAAACCGCACAGCAAGGGACTTTTAGCAACACAATGACTCTGATAGGGGTAATCTTTGGGAGCCTCACAGTTGGCGTCTGGGCGCAACATAGAAATGACTATATTGTACCCGCAAGAACGTATAGCCTAATTGCATTGGCAATCACACTGATCTTACTATTGATTAATCTTTCCATCTCATGGAGTTTAGGAGCCAACTTTATTCTTGGAGTTGGACTCAGCGGATCTATTCTGGCATTTTCAGTAATCCAGGCTCAATTACCAAAATCTACTCACACCCTGGCAACTGCGCTGGTAGTTACTGCCGGATTTATTTTTGGTGGGCTATTACAGGCGCTTGTAGGCCTATCACTTGAAGCCAATCAACAGCTTGGACTAATAGATAGAATAACCGAGCACCTTAATTTTTTACCTAAAGGCGGCACTAAATTCCTAGACTATCAGTCTGCTTTTCAGTTGGTAGGTATCGTTATCTGTATTGGTTTTTTTAGCAGCTTATTCTTTTATAAGGAAAAATAGCCCCGGCAAAATTCAACGATAATTTCCAGAGGCTATTTCATTATCTATAAGCGATTTATCCTAACAAAATACATTAAAAATTAATTAGGGCTTTTACCTCTATTTAGTTATCGCTATAGTTGCTGGAAGCGGCCTAGTAATCGCCCTATTCTCCCTCCCATGTATAAGGCCGTATGATAATCAAGCTCGTGAACGGCTCCCTCACTCTCAAGAACAGCAACAAGTCCCGACTGGCACCCACTCCTATTTCGCCCCTCGGCATCCTGGCTTGGCACAATATCTAAAGGTACCCACAACATACCCATCTGAGAGGCAAATATCTGTAAAGTGCTAATCGTATTGAGTTGATCCCCACTAAAGTTACTACCGATGGTAAAGCCCGCAGATAACTTATCAACCCACCCACGCCCACTATAGCGCTCACTGGCTGCGTCCATGAAAGCCTTAAACTGAGCTGAAACCGATCCCATAAAGGTTGGCGAACCAAATACAATTCCATCACATTGGTCCAAACGAAGCATCAATTCAGGATTGTGATAGCGCCCTTGAATAATGTGAGCGCCCTCAATCGCAAATGCTCCCCCTTCACAACCTGGATTACCATTGATCCCATCTACAATGGCTTCAGCTAAAGTCCTTGTGCTGCCACAAACAGAATGGTACACAACGCCCACTTTGATCATGATGCGGCCTGATCGATATTCGCAATAGAGTGACCACAACTCTCAGAGGATGTTGCGACCTTGAAGAGATTTGCCAGCTTTTGGTCGGCGCCTGCCTCCCTCGGAGTCTCAATTCCAAACACCTCTAAAAGCGTTTTACGTAACTCTTCGACACTGGCCAGCATAATGACAGTTTTTGGCCCCGCAATTGGCTGATAGCTTAATTGGCGATCCAATAAAGCATGACGACCTTCTGTGAATGCCCGTGTGGCAATTAAATGCTCAACGAAACGAGATTCTGGGTGTGTACAACAAAACCAGTTGGCGATCTTATAATCACCTGCATTACGTGGACGTAAATCAAAGCTATACATTGGCTGCCAGGAATCAGCGACCTTTACTTCCAATAGGTAGTCTTCATCAGACAATGTCAAGCGATAGGTGCCGTGTGGAGTGCCCTGTGGATCAGATACATCCAAGCGTATTGGAGCAGTAAGAGTATTACTGCCAAAACCAGCATCTAACAGATAATGCACCTGGCCGACTTCCACAAGCAAAATCATATGCGATTGTGCAGGCTGATGGCCTGGTGGTGTCTGCCAGAGAACGCGCGCAGCAAGCCCGGTTACCGTAAACCCAATCTGCTGCAACACAGCACGTAACAAGGCATTTTGCTCAAAACAATAGCCTCCACGCTTTTGATTCACTAGCTTTTGCTCAATCGCAGCTAGATCAATATTCACGGGACTGCCTAGGAAGGACGTTACATTTTCAAATGGCAGGGTACGAATATGCTGGGTAAGGATGCTCTTCAGGGTATCCAGGTCCAGAGTAGGCTTATTATAGTAACCGATCCGCTCAAAGTATTTTTGTAAATCTATATTGTGTGTGCTTTCTGTCATTTGCCTCTAATCCTCCTGGCCAATCAACAATAAGAGCAGTCTAATACCTAAACCTTGGTTTAGGTCAAGGCAAATTACTAATTAATTTTCCCTGATGGCAACCAGGAGAGCCAAAGAAACAATTCTTTTCTGAAAGCTGGCAAAAATATAAAACCTCTAATCCAAGAGCTTATCCCAATAGTGGGTCCGTCGAAGCATATCCTCTATGGTTTCTTCTGGTAATAACTCCAAAGGTGTTAACCCATCCACTATCTGCCATCCGCCCCCAAGAGAGAGGTAAACCTGAACCAGGTTTGCTGCCACGGCACCCTGAGCAACCACTAAAATATCTTGTTGCGCAAAATTGGAAACCATGGTTGTGAGAACTGTATTGTATTGTATTTGCCCATCAATATACTGAGTTAAAGATAGGTTAACCGCTTCCTCTGAAGCCATAGCGGCTATGTTATAAAAATATTGCTGCTCTTGGGATTTAAGGTAAGCAACAATTGCATTTTCAACATCCACTTGCGCCTGCAAAACCACTTGCTGATAATCCGAGACTAGCTGCTGAAAGGTCGCATCCTGCAAGCGTACATTGTTACGCAATCGTCCATAGTTAAAAACATTCCATTCAAAATCAACAAATAGATCCCAAGCATCACTTCTACCATTTAGCTGCCCTCCCCTAATATCAATTGCACCAATCAATCCACCAATTGAAAAGTTTGGGTAAAGCTCTGCGCGTGCAACACCAATCAGCTCTCCCTGAGCAGCGAGGAGGCGTTCGGCCTGACGGATATCTGGACGCTGTCGCAGGAGATCCTGCGGCATACCTATCGCTATAATTGAGGGGACATGTGGTACTGTTGGAGATACAGAAAGAATGTCATTAAGACTATGAGGCGGCATGCCCAACAATATCGAAAGGGTATTTTTGAATTGCTGCAGCGCTATTTCCAACCCGGGCACAGTAGCCTCGGTATTACTCAATAAGGTTTGCGCCTGTTCAGCATCCAAGGCGCTCACCTCTCCTGCATGAAATTTTACTTCTGCAATTCTTAGACCCTCTTGCTGAATACGAATATTCTCTCTGGCCACTTCAAGACGCCGCTTGATAGTGCGAATATTGATATATGTCTGGGCCACCTGTGCAATAATCGAAACGAGCAAACCATCATATTCGGCCATACTAGCCTCAAAGTCCGCGGCAGCAGAGTTGACCAACCTCCTTAGCTGCCCCCACATATCCAGCTCCCATGTCAAATTGAAATTGAGGTAATATTCGGTCTGCAAGTTGCCGGTTATGCCTGAGCGAACATATTTAGATCGATCTACCAAGCCCTCAATTTGCTGTATCTGTGGGTATTGATTACCGACTGCAATTGCGAGGAGTTGCTGCGCTTGTAAAGCCCTAAGGGCGGCAGACCTCAGTTCCAGGTTGTTTTCTATCGCCTGGGCTACCAAGTCATCTAAAATGGGATCTGCAAAGGCCGACTGCCACCAATAGGGATTCACTGCTTTTAGACTGTCCAAACTCTTACTATTTTGGTAAATCCAAGAGTCTTCAACTGTAACAGGCGGAGGCAAATAGTCTGGCCCCAACATGCAGCCATTACCAACAAACGTAGTAAGTACACCTAGGACTACAGGCTGGCGTAGGTTTATTGAGCTTAACCAATTAAGGAGTTTGCGCCGTATCATCTTGTTCGGCGCTCGCAGTACCACTCATGACGAGTACTGAGCTAGTGAAACCAACCCGCAGCTCAACCGAGGTAGGGATTTCGGTCAGATGAACTCTCACGGGTATCCGCTGTGCTAATCGTATCCATTCAAACGTTGGATCTACCCTTGGTAGTAAATCATTGCCAGCGGTTCCATCTGTTTGGGCTATTCCCCAGCCAATACTTTCCACATACCCATGGAGCGGCCTATATGGATAGGCCATCAGAGTCACTATGGCTTGATCACCTGGAGAAATACGACGGATGAATGTTTCCCGAAAATACCCCTCCACCCGATAAGTACTAACGTCTACTATGGACAGGGCCGGTTGATTGGCAACCGCTTGATCACCAAAACGGAAATCGAGGTTCGTTACATAGCCGGAAACCGGCGCGGTAACCGTAGTGTATTCCAGATTAAGCTCTGCCTGACGCACTAAAGCAAGAGCCGCACGCACGCCTGGGTTATCTATTCCCAGTGCGCCTAGTTGAGCTCGGGCCTGGGCTAATTCAGCCTGTGACTGCTCTAGAGAGGCCAAAGACTTGGCGAGTCTCGCTTCTGCTCCAGCACGATATTCCACAGACGACTCAAACTCTGCCTGAGCAGCCTGAAGGGATCTCACCGAAGTGGCACGCTGAGGAAGCAATTCCTGTTGACGTTTATATTCCGCCCTGGCCTTTGTAATCTCTGCATCAAGTGCATTGATATTACTTTGGGCCTGATCTATGGCCGCTGAGGATTCTCGCAACCGGGCTTCATAGGCAAGAATATTTTCCCTTTGGGCATTATATGTATCTATGGCCTCCTCATATTGCGCTTTTGCTTCAGCGAGTGCCGCCTCATAGATTCTCGGATCAATTTGAAATAGGAGCTCTCCTGCTTTGACAAATTGATTATCCCTAATCGGTAGTTTTACTACTTGACCAGAAACCCTGGGGGTAATCTGGATAATATCTGCCTGAACTGTTCCATCTCTTGTCCATGGATTGTTAAGGTATCTCCAAAACTGCAAAGCCAATAACAAAACGGCAATTAAAACCAAGCTTCCCGTGAGAATATATTTACTATATTTTTTCATACTTATATCCCCACAAATACTACCCCGAAGAAAACAGAGTAAATAACACTCAACGAGATGATGACAACAGGAGGATTTGCAAAATACCTAGAGAGTCGAAAACGATCTAGAAGTCTGGCAGTAAGAAGTGCAGCAAGCACACCGAGCAAGCCTGAAACCAATATAGGTGAAAGGTAAAATCCACCTACAGAAACATCATGCGGTATCTTTTCCATTCACAGACCTGGTTAAATCACAAGAATCGCTCTTCACAAAACCGCTCCCAGTCCAATGACTCTGACAAATGAAATAATTCAGCCAAATAGTTATTGATACAGTGGGTAACCCCTAAGAAATATAAAAAGTTTGACACACCCTCCTTGGATTTAGCACTATATGCGCCCATCTCCATAAGCTCATTTACATCGACATTTGCCCGATGAAATATCCTTCGATATCCCCGCCGCAACGAATCAATATGAACCTCTCTTTTCTTACCGGACAAATAAAAAAGTATCTTCCCTGCCAGACACCTCCAAATAAAGGCTTCACGCATCATCCTCTTTGGAGCTACAAACTTCATTTTACTTTTATCTATTCCGTATAAAATTTTCACCTGATTTGCAATCAACATCAGCAGGCTAATAACCCTCTCCATCTGATATCTAGACATACCCTCAATACGGTTCTTATCAATACCATCCATCCAATAGAGAATGCTTTTATATGCAATAAAAACAATGTTAATGTGGTAAAGTATATATAGCCGATAAAGAATTGATCGCCTTCTAGCTTCAGGGATATCGCCCTGCAATATTAAGCAGGCAGCGCTATTGAGAAGCCTGTCCACATTTTTTTTAAAGTTCCTCTCAGGGTGTGAGGAAAATGGTATATTTCTGGAAATCGCCAGAATACAAAATATAATAGCCAGAACGAAAACATAGTTTGTATACACAACAAAACTATATGTTTGGTAGTCATTAAAATTGAATATAATCTGTGGGAAAATAAGTACCAGTGTTCTTATCATCGACTGTGTGCCGAATGCTCGATTAGCCAGATAGCAGACAATAAAGGTCCAGATGAATATCATTAATCCCAGCGAATAAAACCCCTGCAACTTTGGCATCACAAAGAAGTATAAAGGCGCCGACATTAAACAAACCAATATTGTATAGATGCATGTCTCAAACAGCCTGATTTGAGGGCTCACTGCGGCAATAATTGCTATTACAGTAATTAATAGAACAACCAATAAACCTCCTATCATACCCGGAACGAATAGATATGACAGATAAGCAATCCAAATACCTACAAGTACACGAACCACATTCCCAAGCCTGTCTGGGTCAGGCATAAGTAGACCGAGCCAATAGCCGCCCCCTTCATCTGGGAACTTTAAATATGACCGGCCCATCTGCTGAATATCATTGGCAGAATCGATAAAAAATCGGGTTTCTACTGCTAGATCATTTAAAGATCGTCTCGTAATCGCCAAAGCGGCTGTCTGAAAGGTTGAAAGCTCTTTTATTTTTTCTACATCCCCCTGGATGTTTCTTTCCACGGCTCTATCAGCAAGGGCACCCGCACTAATCGCATGTTTTATTTGGGCGAAACGGTCTTGAATATCCTCTATGTACTCATCCACCCCAGAAAGATATTTGGATACACCCAGCTCACTAGATAAAGCCAAACTTTCCTCAAGTTTGAGTAATGACTGAGTGACAGCTGTCGAACGATGCCCAAAGTGATTCCACTGCTTGCGACACTCCCAAATTTCATAGCTATCGGAACTGGCATCATCAATGGCTGCATTAAGGCGCGTGTCAGTTTTAAGCAATTCGACCCGTTTATCTGGACGAACCTCAACTTTTTCTTGCTTTTGGATTCGATCAAAACAACTTTCTGCAAAAAGTCGGTGCTTTTCAAGAAGTTCAGCAGATGCTTTATCTAACTCATCTCGACTACAGTTTGGCCATATAAGAACCGCAATAAGACCGTAAACGACAATTCCCAGTAAAGATTCCTGTACACGTAAAATGCCTTCTTCATAGGAAATAGATAGGTCACCACCAGTCGCATCCCACAACAGCAGAATGACATAGCCACATGTAATCCAAAAATACTGATAACGGGATCTTTGTAGGAAATAGACGCAACTTGCAACCCAAAGAGAAAGGGCGATCATAAAAAGCCAGCGATCCTGAGGGAATAAGGCGACGATTAACCATCCACCCATTAGCGCAAAAAGCGTCCCCATGATCCACAAAATTGCCCGATTGAGAGACTGTCCGAGGCTGGCCTGACTACATACAATAACAGCGAATCCAGCCCAAAAAGGTTTCTCCCAATTAAGGCCCATAGCAATGGCATAAACAGAGACCAAAGCCGTCGCGAGTTTGAGCGACTCCTTTGCATTGCGAGATAACTGCAAGGCCCTCTCCGACTATATTTCCACCTCTTAACAACGCCTAAATTTTTCTTTGGCGCCGCAAAGTTTATTTATCAGATAATTGCGCTAGTTGCCGGGAAGAAGTATGGCATATAGGTAAGCGGACAAATAAAAGCTCAATACAGTTAAATAGAATAATTCAAACGTTCAATTAAATGACAAAATGACATCAGTCACGAATTTTTATAGAGACACAAAACATAACTTATTTATAGAGAAACAACCTCGAGGACATTTAAACAACAATACCTGCGACTTACATTCAATTCATAACGGATATAACGTCATGTAAACCGAAACGTAAAAATTGATATGTAGGTGTTTAATTTTGATTGGTGAAGCTGACAGGATCTGTAAATAAAAATGAAGCCAAAATAAATATCGAGAATGTTTCAGGGTTAAAAGGAAATAGTGAAATAGCTCACCCCAAACAAAAAAGGCCCCTAATGGGGCCCTTTGGAACTTTTGAGCTCTAGAATCAAGCATTCAAAGCTTTAAACTCGCGTCTACGACGATGTAGAACCGGCTCTGTATAACCGTTTGGCTGTACACAGCCTTCAAAAACGAGTTCACAGGCAGCCTGGAAGGCAACGCTCTTATCGAAGTCTGGTGCCATATTATTGTAATTGGCATCACCGGCATTCTGGCGGTCAACAACTGCGGCCATGCGCTCCATGGTGTCGCGCACCTGTTTCTCTGTGACGATGCCGTGCTTGAGCCAGTTGGCAATATGTTGTGAAGAAATCCGCAGGGTTGCGCGGTCTTCCATCAGGCCCACATCATTAATATCCGGCACCTTGGAACAACCCACGCCCTGCTCTACCCAGCGCACTACATAGCCGAGGATACCTTGAGCATTGTTGTCCAATTCCAACTGGATCTCTTTAGCACTCCAGTTGGTGTCTTCGGCCACCGGTACGGTGAGAATATCTTCCAGCTTGGCGTGGTGGCGATGCTGAATTTCTTCCTGGCGGCGGTTCACGTCTACTTTGTGATAGTGCAACGCGTGCAGAGTTGCGGCAGTGGGCGATGGCACCCAGGCAGTATTCGCACCGGCCATGGGATGCGCGAGTTTTGCGTGCATCATGGCCGACATCTGATCTGGTATTGGCCACATGCCTTTACCAATTTGCGCTCTTCCCTTGAGGCCGCTATTGAGACCCACATCTACGTTCCACTCTTCGTAGGCGTTAATCCAGGTGGATTGCTTCATGTCGCCCTTGCGAATCATGGGACCGGCAAGCATGGAGGTGTGAATTTCATCTCCAGTGCGATCCAGGAAACCGGTGTTAATAAACACCACGCGTTCTTTGGCTTCCGCAATACAGGCTTTGAGGTTCACCGTAGTACGGCGCTCTTCATCCATAATGCCCATTTTCACGGTGTAACGCGGCAGGCCAAGGACATCCTCGATGCGGTTAAACAACGTGTTGGCAAAAGCCACCTCTTCCGGGCCGTGCATCTTCGGTTTTACGATATAGATGCTACCTTCGCGGGAGTTCTTGATCTCGTTGTTGCCACGCAGATCATGTAAAGAAATCAGGCTGGTGACCATGCCATCGAGAATGCCTTCCGGAATTTCCTGGCCATCACCATATAAAACAGCATCGTTGGTCATGAGATGGCCAACGTTGCGCACAAACATCAGGCTGCGACCCGGTAAGGTCAATTGATTGCCATTCGGAGTAATATATTCACGGTCGGCATTAAGCTTACGCTCAATTGACTTGCCACCTTTATTGATGGTCTCCTTCAGGTCCCCTCTCATCAGACCAAGCCAGTTGCGATAAACCACAACCTTATCTTCCGCATCCACTGCTGCTACGGAGTCCTCACAGTCCATAATGGTGGTCAGCGCGGATTCCATAAGAACATCTTTAATGCCCGCATCATCGGTTTTACCGATAGGGCTCTGGCGATCTACCTGAATTTCAAAGTGCAGACCGTGCTGCTTGAGCAGAATACTGGAGGGCTCTTCGCTGTCGCCGCGGTAACCGGCAAACTGGGTGCCGTCTTTCAGGGTGGCAATATCGCCATTGGCTTGGACCACTTCCAACAGAGAGCCATTGATACGATATTGCACGGCTTCTTTGTGACTGCCGCAAGTTAATGGGGCGGATTGGTCGAGGAAGTTGCGCGCAAACTCAATAACTTTGGCGCCGCGCACCGGGTTGTACTCACTGCCTTTTTCCGCTCCACCCTCTTCACTAATGACATCTGTGCCATAAAGAGCGTCGTAAAGGCTGCCCCAGCGAGCATTCGCGGCATTCAGGGCGTAGCGGGCGTTCATCACCGGCACTACCAACTGAGGGCCGGCGAGAGTGGCGATTTCCTCATCCACATTCTCAGTGGAGGCACTGAATTCAGCAGGCTCATCCACCAGGTAGCCAATTTCTTTCAGAAATGACTGATAGCCTTCCAGATCGCGGAAGCCTTCCGGGTTATCGGTATACCAGCGGTCCAGGGTTTCCTGGAGTTCGTCGCGTTTCTCAAGCAGAGACCGATTCACTGGTGCCAGGTCGCGAACAATCGCATCGAGTCCAGACCAGAATTTATCGGCATCGACCCCGGTTCCTGGAATCACCTCCTCGCAAACCAGGTTGTAAAGCTCTGGTGCGATTTGTAGATCACCGATTTGGACTCGTTCCGTCATACCCTGGGCCTCTCACTGATTGTTGGAATTACGGCATTCTAAACAGCCATTTCGGCATACCGCTAATTTATAGACACAATTTCCACTATTCATAGATCAAATTTTTATGAATGTGGCTGGCGCATGAAACCTTGCCTAGAGAACTGGATATTCACTCGCAAAGCGCATGCTTCCTTACTCACTGGTCACTTATAATGCCCGGCCAATATCCAGGATCAGGCGGCGTAACCAGCGGTGTGGCGCGCTTTGTTGTAACAAGGGGCTCCAGGCCATTTTCAGCTCCAATGGAGGGATATCCAGTGGCGGGTCCCGGCGGACGACCCTGGGGTTGTCGTTGGCGAGCTGCGCCAAACGTGTAGGCACGGTAACGATCAAATCACTCTGCTCAGCCAGTAACATAGCCACCTGATAATGGCGGGTAAATACCGAGATATCCCGCTTCTCCCCCAGCTTGCCGATAGCTTCATCTACCCAGCCCAGACGCTGTACGTCCTCCGGATTGACCCCCACACCTACGCCCATGCCGGTCTTGCTCACCCAGATATGCTGGGCCTTCAAATAACTCTGCAGATTGTAGTCTTCGAGAATTGGGTTATCTGCCCGCATCATGCAGGAAAAGCTATCGCGCCAGACAGTCGCCTGGTGGAAACTTTGGGGCATGCTGTCGAAGCGGTTGATCACCATATCCACTTTCCCCTGCTCCACATCCACAAAGCTCACATCACTGGGCGTCATGATGTCCAGGCTGATACCGGGGGCATCATCGCGCAGCTTCTTGAGCAGGGGCGGAATCAATGTGGATTCCGCATAGTCACTGGCCATAATGCGGAAGGTACGACGGGTGTTGGCAGGATCGAAATCTCGGTTGGGCTGAATCACACGGTCGATACTGGACAGTGCCTCGCGCACCATAGGCTGCAGCTCCAGGGCGCGCTCGGTGGGCATCATGCCTTCGCGGGTTCGCACCAACAGGGGGTCGTCAAAGAGTTCGCGCAGGCGTTTGAGGCCATTACTCATCGCGGGTTGGGACAACCCCAGATAGTTGGCCGCGCGGGTCACATTGCGCTCGCGCAGCAGCACATCCAGGTATACCAGCAGGTTCAGGTCAGCTCTTTCCAGTTGCATACAACATTTGCCAGATCGATAGTGAAAATAAAATCAATAAATTAGGCAAATTATGCCACTCCTCCTAAGATACTCAACACCTAATCGCAGTCACCGTTTTAAGGAAACACTGTCATGTCCACTTACACTCAAGACATCGACGCGGTAGCTAAGCTCCGTGACAGCAAAAGCGGCACTTGGGACGCTATCAATCCCGAATCTGTTGCCCGTATGCGCGCCCAGAACAAATTCAAGAACGGCCTGGATATTGCCAAATACACTGCCAATATCATGCGTGCAGACATGGAGAACTACGACAAGGACAGCTCCAAGTACACCCAGTCTCTGGGCTGCTGGCACGGCTTCATCGGCCAACAGAAGATGATTTCTATTAAGAAGCACTTCGAAGGCAACACCGACCGTCGCTATTTGTACCTGTCCGGCTGGATGGTTGCCGCTCTGCGCAGTGAATTCGGTCCTCTGCCCGACCAGTCCATGCACGAGAAAACCTCTGTTGCACACCTGATCAACGAGCTGTACACCTTCCTGCGTCAAGCCGATGCCCGCGAACTGAACGACCTGTTCCGCGAGCTGGACGCCGCCCGTGAGGCCGGTGACAAAGAAGCCGAAAAAGCGGCTCAAGACAAGATCGACAACCACAAGACCCACGTTGTACCGATCATCGCCGACATCGACGCCGGTTTCGGTAATGCGGAAGCCACCTACCTGATGGCCAAGCAAATGATCGAAGCGGGTGCTTGCTGTATCCAGATCGAGAACCAGGTTTCCGACGAGAAGCAGTGTGGCCACCAGGACGGTAAAGTAACCGTTCCTCACGAAGACTTCCTGGCCAAGATCCGCGCAGTTCGCTACGCGTTCCTGGAGCTGGGCGTAGACAACGGTGTTATCGTTGCCCGTACCGACTCCCTGGGTGCTGGCCTGACCAAGCAGATCGCTGTGACCAAAGAGCCGGGCGACCTGGGCGACCAGTACAACTCTTTCCTGGACTGCGAAGAAATCGCACCTGCTGATCTGGCCAACGGCGACGTTGTAATCAACCGCGAAGGCAAGCTGCTGCGTCCTAAGCGCCTGGCTTCTAACCTGTTCCAGTTCCGCAAAGGTACCGGCGAAGCTCGCTGCATCCTGGACAGCATCACCTCTCTGCAGAACGGCGCTGACCTGATCTGGATCGAAACCGAGAAGCCTCACGTTCGCCAGATCGGCGGCATGATGGACGAAATCCGCAAGGTCGTTCCCGATGCGAAGCTGGTTTACAACAACAGCCCGTCCTTCAACTGGACCCTGAACTTCCGTCAGCAAGTGTTCGATGCGTGGGCCGAAGAAGGTAAAGATGTATCTGCGTACGACCGCGCCAACCTGATGAGCGCCGAGTATGACGATTCCGAACTTTCTGCAGCTGCAGACGACAAGATCCGCACCTTCCAGGCAGACGCTGCCCGTGAAGCCGGCATCTTCCACCACCTGATCACCCTGCCGACTTACCACACTGCGGCCCTGTCTACCGACAACCTGGCCAAAGAGTACTTCGGTGAGCAAGGCATGCTGGGCTACGTAAAAGGCGTTCAGCGTAAAGAAATCCGTCAGGGTATCGCCTGCGTTAAGCACCAGAATATGGCCGGTTCCGACATCGGTGACGACCACAAAGAATACTTCGCTGGTGAAGCTGCCCTGAAAGCTTCTGGTAAAGACAACACCATGAACCAGTTCAGCTAAGACGCTCTTATACCTTTCAGGTAGATTCAAGGCGGCGCAAGCCGCCTTTTTCTTCAGGGATTTTCCGCCGGGTCCAATTGACCTAGGCAATGAATCCGCCGAAGAAGAACAGTTGTGCAAACTGCGCTTTTATATCTGCACTTAGAACTCGGGCCGCAATCGCGGCCCTTTTTTTATTCCCCGCCTTATTCCCTTTATCAAAGGATTTTTACGCCACATTAGCTAGCCTTAGGGTATACACGCTAAGGTGCGCAACGCCTATGTCTGCTCAAAACCTTGTTCTGATCTTCAATTGCGGCAGTTCCTCCCTCAAGCTCTCCGCAATTGACCCCACAAGTGGCGAGGAGCACTTAAATGGCCAGGCCGATGCACTAAATACATCTTCAGCGGTACTTAAGTGGCAGTATTGCGATAAAGAGGGCAAGCAACCGCTCTCACCAGGGGATGACTATGACAGCGTTATCGGTGCCCTGGTAGAACGCTTCGCCGGCCCTTGGTCAGAGTTACGCAAGCAACTTGTGGCCATTGGCCACCGGGTGGTTCACGGTGGCGAACAGTTCGCAGATTCCGCCCTTATAGACAACCATGTGCTATCGGCCATAAGAGCCTGCTGTGAACTGGCCCCTCTCCATAACCCTGCCGCCCTACAGGGTATACAAGCCTCTCTGGTCGCCTTTCCTGAGCTGCCGCAGGTAGCGGTATTTGATACCGCCTTCCACCAGAGCTTGCCGGATTACGCATATCTCTACGCCCTGCCCTACCGCTTTTACCGGGATCACCACCTACGCCGCTACGGTATGCATGGCAGCAGTCATCGCTATATTGGCGAGCGCTGTGCGGAGTTATTGAATAAACCCACAAACAACATCAATGTCATCTCCGCTCATTTGGGCAATGGAGCCTCACTCTGCGCCATAAAAGAGGGGCAGAGTGTTGATACCAGTATGGGATTGACCCCGCTCGAAGGGTTGGTGATGGGGAGCCGCTGCGGTGACCTGGACCCTGGCCTGTTACTTCATTTAGGTGAGGCCTTGGATTACTCCCTGGCAGAACTTGAACTGCTGCTCAATCGCAACAGTGGATTGCTCGGGATATCCGAGCTGAGCAATGACTGTCGGGAGCTAGAAGAGGCCATGGCAAAAGGCCACGCCGGTGCCAGCCTGGCACTGAAGATCTTTTGCTATCGACTGGCCAAATATATCGCGGCCTACACAGTGCCCTTAAAGCGGGTCGATAGCCTGGTTTTTACTGGGGGAATCGGCGAAAACTCTGCCTGGGTACGCCGAGAAACCACAGGCTGGCTCAGTCAGTTCGGCTACCAACTGGATGAAATGTGCAATGAAGAAATCTGCTTTGGTGCCGAGGGACGAATTTCGAAAGACGAAACACCGGATATCTTTGTAATACCTACTCGGGAGGAGTGGGTAATTGCCCGCGATACCATTCGCTTAGCGAGCAGGGCGACTTAAAAAATATGTCACAGAATGCACGCACCTTGATGCTGATCCCACTGGAAGTGGGCGTGGGGATCACCTCAGTAAGCCTGGGCTTGATACGGGCACTGGAACGCAACCGTGTGGAAACCCAGTTTTTTAAGCCTGTCAGTGAACCCCCTTCTCGCGATGGCGCCATCGAGAGAACAACCGAGGTACTGCGACAAACCACTAAGCTGGATATTCCCCCTTCAATCAGCGCACAGCAAGCGGAGGCCATGATTGCTGCAGGTGATTCCGCGGAGTTGCAGGAGAAAATATTGGCCCGCTACCGCAGTAGTTTTCCAGCTGCGGATATCATCGTTGTGGAGGGCCTTTTACCCGGCGGGCTCAACCAATATGCAGACCAGTTAAACTCCCAAGTGGCGAAAACCCTGGATGCAGAAGTGGTTCTGGTTGCCAGCCTGCACACAGGCAATATCCGTCAGCTCAGAGAACGCCTGCAGTTTGCCATGCAATCGTTTGGGGAGGGGCCATCCAACCCAGTGGTGGGCTGCATTATCAATAAGCTGGATGCCCCACCCCGCATAACCGACCCACCCGGTGGTCACTTTATCTCGGTGGGCGCCAAACAGGAGCCCAGCTCCGCAACTATCGACCGCAAAGCCCTCTACCGTCAGATCCCCTTGCGTATTGTCGGCGCTATTCCCTGGAACGCACAGCTACTGGCACCCCGCGCACTGGATCTCGTTCGTCACTTCAATGCACAGTTGATTAACCGTGGAGAATTAGAGAGTCGCCGTTTACGCAGTGTGACCTTCTGCTCCAGATCACTCCCCAATATGCTGCACCGATTTTCCCCCGGGGCACTATTGATAACCTCCGCCGATAGGCCCGATGTCATGGTTGGGGCCAGTTTGGCGGCAATGAATGGTGTAAAGATTGGCTGTTTATTACTGACTGGAGGCTATCGACTAGATCGCGGCGTACACAAACTTTGCACGCCCGCCATGGAGACCGGTCTTCCGGTAATGCTGGTTGGCTCCAACACCTGGCATACCGTTATGGAGCTGCAAACTTTTAATCTGCGCACCCCTGCAGATGACCGCGAGCGGGTAAACCGGGTACAGGATTTTTTCGCCAGTCACCTGGATAGCAACTGGGTGCAATCCCTCAGCCAGGTCTCCCAGCGGCCGCGCCGCATGGCACCCCCAGCTTTTCGCTACCACCTGACAGAGTTGGCCCGACGGGCATTAAAACGCATTGTACTGCCGGAGGGAGAAGAGCCTCGCACAATTCGCGCGGCTCTGGCCTGTGTAGACCGCGATATTGCGCAACCCATACTACTGGGGAGAGGTGATACTATCCAACGAGTTGCCGAGCAACAGGGCCTTAAACTCAATAAGCAGATAGAAATCATCAAGCCGGAGGATGTCAGGGAAAATTATATTGAGCCCATGGTGGCTTTGCGTAAAAACAAAGGACTCACCCAAGTAGTCGCGAAAGAACAGCTGCAAGACAATGTGGTATTGGGCACTATGATGCTGGCTCTGGACCAGGTAGATGGCCTGGTTTCAGGCGCTATTCACACCACCGCCAATACTATCCGCCCCGCCCTGCAATTAATCAAAGCAGCCCCAGGTGAAGAACTGGTTTCCTCAATTTTCTTTATGCTTCTACCCGAGCAAGTGCTGGTATACGGGGACTGCGCGATTAATCCCGATCCCAACGCCAGTCAACTGGCCGCTATTGCCATCCAATCAGCAGACTCAGCAGCAGCTTTTGGTATCGAACCCCGTGTGGCGATGATCAGTTACTCCACTGGTACCTCAGGGACTGGGTTAGACGTGGACAAAGTGCGGGAAGCAACACAAATCGCCAGGGAAAGGAGGCCCAACCTGATTATTGATGGACCATTGCAATACGACGCGGCACTCATCGAAAATGTGGCCAAACAAAAAGCACCACAGAGTCCAGTTGCCGGCCGTGCCACCGTTTTTATTTTTCCCGACCTAAACACCGGCAACACGACTTATAAAGCTGTACAGCGCAGTGCGGACCTGGTCAGTATTGGTCCCATGTTGCAGGGATTGCGCAAACCAGTAAATGATCTTTCCCGCGGCGCCCTGGTAGACGATATTGTCTACACCATTGCACTGACTGCTATTCAGGCCCAACAACGTCAGCAGCAACTCGCTGAACAATCCTCAGCTCCTAACCACTGAGAGGGCGGCGGGTGTCGATATAATCATGCAGTGCAGCGGCAATGACATAGGCCTCCAAGCGGTGCTCATAGGTATCCGAATGATCGCAGCCCATCCGCTCCAGGCAACGATGGATAAACGCGAACTCTTCAGATTTATCCCGCCATACTCCGCGACCCTTGATCACCGTCATCAGCATTCGCCACCAACTGCGGTCGGCCGCCCTCAACTGCTGGAGTGCAACGGCCAATAATCCCTCTTCATCGGTAAAGTCCGTTCCCAATGGATAATAAGGTAGCATTGCCAGGGACTTTTCATCGGAAAAAATCTCGGCAATATGCTCCGGGGTATTCCGATTAAACTCAGCAGGAATAGCAAAACCCTTTTCAATCTTGCCGGCATATTTGGCCTGCTCCAGCAACACAGCCTGGAATCGTGCATCGCAAATGCTGAGCATGGAGATCATCACATCCCGATCCGTCTTACCGCGCAGATCCACCGCACCGTATTCAGTTACCACGATATCCCGCAAGTGTCTGGGTATAGTGGTATGAGGGTATTCCCACACAATATTGCTTTCACAAATTCCATCGCGAACCCGTGTACTCGGCAGCGCAATGATAGAGCGGGCACCCGGCAGTGCGAACGCCTGAGCTACAAAATTGTATTGCCCACCAACACCGCTAACTACCTGGTTATCCATCAAAGCATCGGAAATAACCGCCCCGCCCAAGGTCACCATCATGGCTGAATTTACAAAGCGGGCGTGTTTGCGCTGGGCTCGCTTTAACAGCTGCTGGTCTTGAAGGTCGTTAGTGAAATCGATGGAGGTCATATCAATGCCCGCCCGCTCGACTGGAGCCAGATCGCGTAGCTCTCGATACATTACTTCCGGACCTAGATAGAAGCCACCGTGAAGCCAGATGCCCCCTTTCAATTTGTTATTCAGACAATTGCCTATCAGACGCCGCCGGCCGTGCTCACTGTGCAGATCACACTCCTCTTCCTCACCATCGGGAGTCAGCAACTTGTGGCCGCGCCAGCTGTAACTCGGATCTACAATACCGAATCGTTGTAGAAACTCCGTATCTTCAGTGGTTAAAGGGCAATGGATACGGCCACACTTCTGAAGAGCGAGTAAGGTCTCCTCATTCACCGTGTGGGTGATGACATCGGAATCCAATAGCTCCTGCAGCGCCTCATCGCCGTACACTTCGCGGATTAAAACTCCTGCCCTGCGCAGATGTAAAAAGCCATGGGGAACCATTTCACTGGCACCATAGAGTCCCCGCTGAAAAGGCGCTATTTGCAGAGGCAGGCTTTTCCGATAAGGGGGCAGCTCGGTCCCGATCAGTTCCCCCAGCAAACGGGAGAATAATGTGTTTTCTGTGTGGCGCAGGCGCAGTACATGACAAACCGCATCGCCCAGGGCACCGATACCCACTTGCAATGTGCCACCATCAGTAACCAGGCTGGCAATGTGAAAAGCGATAGCGTACTCGGTAAAACTCACCGGCATGGCTGGAGCGGGAAATAAGGGGGTATCGAAGCTCTCCCCTTCGAGTAAAAAATCAAACTCCGTCTCAGCAAGTTCACTGCTACCGGGCATATAAGGTAACTGGGGGTTCACCTCCCCAAGTAAAAAAAATGGCTTTTCTTTGTGTTCTGAGGCCATTAACAAAAGCGGTAGTGTCAGATCCGGATTACAACTTAAACTGTATTTATCCCCCATTGGTGAGGGCGACACCATTTGCGCGATCACATTGATCCCGCTGCGCAGAAGTTCGGCGGGCACCTCGGTATAATTCGTGCTGACATAATGCTGTTGCGCATAGTGGTTACCCAGTAAGGCACCGGGCTCCATAAAAAACTCTATCACCTCAACATTATTGGGGAGCTCTCCTTTTCTTCGTGCCGCCACATACCCAAGATCCTGGTAGTGACTGTAAAGGCGATCCAGCAATGGCTGTACAAAGCGGCGAGTGATATCACTATCCCCCCGGGGGCGCTCAAGGGTCAGCGCAGTAAAGATGGTCAGGGAGATAGATGGATCGGCAGCGGCACGTGCGTAAAGGGCATTGGCAAAGTGATTGGCCTTTCCCAGCCCCAGGGGCAACCCCAGTACAATTTTTTTACCGACTTTTTGCAGAAGTGCATCAATACAAGCCTCAACAGCGTTAAAGCGTTGAGGTACTTTATTGGGAGAGACTTCCATGTAGATCAGACTTCCCTCGCAGCGCTATTGGATTTGCCCAGCCTCCCTGGCCAAGTGATCGAAATGATCGACCTGAATAGCCTTATCCACCGCATCAGCGGCTTCCCGAAGGGCATCCGCCTCTTCACTACTAATCAAGTTGCGTTGCAGCCCCTCTTCCACTGACTCGCGACTGAGAGTGCGAATACCACCTTTTTTTAGCTTCTCCCGCGCACGCTCCGATGCACAGACTTTATCAAAAGCCTGCTCGACAATATCGATCCCGTCTCCAGGATTGCCGAGGAAAACACCACGAGTTAAACGGTCTCGAGTCTTAGAGGGGTTCAGCAGCAATTCTGCACAGGCCCTAGCCTGGCGATCCGAGGCGGTGTGAATACTGTGTCCCCAAGGCATGGTCAGGAAATGCATTATCTGGCCAAAGAAAGGACGCGGGAAATTCTGAAAGACTTCCAGCAACTGAACTTCAATTTTATGTAAGCCATCGCGCATAGCGTATTCCAATAACGGCAAATCATCTTTTGGATTACCGTCGTCATAGAAACGCTTGAGGGTACAACTCAGCAGATACAACTGGCTGAGTACATCGCCAAGCCGGGAGGAGATCAATTCTTTCCTTTTCAGCTCTCCGCCCAAAGTGATCAGAGAGACTTCTGTAACCAGAGTCAGCACAGCCGAATAGCGATTGATCTGACGGAAATACTTAGCCGCGCCCCCGACATTGCGCGGACTGCTGGCAAAGAGCCCCACGGTCCAACCGTGAAACACTCCACGCAGCAGCGTTTTGACCTGGAACCACATGTGTTTGGGTAACAACCGATCTAATTGCTCCAACCCCTCTTCCGTATTAGGGTTTTCGGCTGCGAGCATTTCATCGAGTATATAGGGATGGCAGCGTATCGCCCCCTGGCCGAAGATCATCAAGCTGCGGGTTAGCAGGTTTGCGCCTTCTACCGTAATCGCCACTGGTACAGCGCGATAAGCATTACCCAAATAATTCAATGGCCCATCCATTATTGCCTTGCCCGCATGGATATCCATGGCGTCATCAATGGCCTGGCGCAGCCCTCCCGTTGCACTGGCTTTCATAATTGCGGTAATGACCGCCGGCTTGATGCCGTCATCCAGCGCCCTGGTAGTTGTTTTGTGGGCACTATCGAGCACGAAGGCAATAGCGGCAATTTCCGCTAAGCGCCGTTGTACCCCTTCAAATCGCCCTACGGGAATATTGAATTGTTCGCGAATACGAGCGTAGGCGCCGGTGGTTCTTGCAGCCATCTTGGCGCCGCCAGTGGAGAGCGAGGGCAGTGAGATACCCCGGCCCGCAGCCAAGGCACTCATCAGCATTTCCCAGCCCTTACCGACGTTCTCCTGGCCACCGATAATCCATTCCATGGGAATAAAAACATCTTTCCCCCAATTGGGGCCATTCTGGAAGGCCTGCATCGCGGGTAGATGGCGCTGACCAATAGTCACGCCCTCGGTATCAGTGGGAACCAGTGCCACGGTAATTCCCAACTCCTCTTTATCGCCGAGAATATGCTCCGGGTCGTACAGCTTAAAGGCGAGCCCCAAAACCGTGGCAATAGGTCCCAGGGTGATGTAGCGCTTGTGCCAGTTGACACGCATGCCCAAGACCTTTTCCCCCTTATAGTCTCCGTAACAAACTTCCCCACGGTCGATCATGGCGGCCGCATCGGAACCTGCCTGAGGGCTGGTCAGGCCAAAACAGGGAATATCCGTGCCATCGGCGAGTCGGGGCAAATAGTGGTCTTTTTGTTCCTGGGTTCCATGGGCAAGCAGTAATTCACCCGGCCCCAGGGAATTTGGCACCATGACTGTCACACCCACGGTGTTACTGCGCGTGGAAATCTTGGTCACTATTTCTGCATGTGCGGTGGGGGAAAAGCCGAGGCCGCCATATTTTTTAGGGATAATGATGCCGAAAAAGCGGTTTTTTCGCAGAAACTCCCATACAGGCTCTGGAATATCGTGCTCGACAAAGCTGATTTGCCAATCGTTGACCATTTTGCAGAGCTCTTCGACAGGCCCGTCGAGAAAGGCCTGCTCCTCCTCACTCAGCTCCGGTGGCCCCATATCCAGCAGTTGCTTCCAATCCGGTTTGCCGGAAAGTAGCTGGGCATCCCACCAAACCTCCCCGGCCTCCATTGCTTCTCGCTCAGTTTGCGATATTGGCGGCAAAACCCTCTTGATAATGTTCAGCAGGGGTTTGGTAAAGAATTTCTTGCGCAGCTCGCTCATTTTTACCTTCCGTAGTATCTGTAGCGGCAAAATACCCAGCCACTTTCCAGAAGCCATGGTGTTATTTCAAAAGACAATGATAGGCAACGAATGGACTTGAGGAGTCGCTGAATGATCTCACAGAGCCTCCACGGCAATAGAACGTTGCAGATACGCCATTTAAGACCCACCTGACGCGAATTTCTTTTCTTCAAGACCTTATCCAGAGCGCCGTTAATGAGCAGAAAAGAGCAGGCGCCCAAGAGAACCTGAAATTTATACGTCAAAAAGATGCATGAGGCGCCAGTTGTCGCGATATCCCTGGGAAAATCTACCTATATTTAGAGAGATGGAATGGACGCCGCAAATGAAGCTCTGGATCAGTTGATAGAAAGCATTGAACTTAGGATGCTCATATGAAGCAGACTCTTGTGAACTCACTTGCCGGTGTTGGACTACTAATAACCCCCACACTGCTCTTCGCCAATCTGGTGGGAGAAGGCCCCCGGTTAGCCCCGGAAGACAGAATTACCCAGGGACAAATTGTGGAGGGTGAACTAACCCTGGATGAAATTCGCCGGGCAGGAATGCTCATCTTTAGCACCCCCTTCAATCGCTACGATGGTTATGGGGATGGCCCACACGATGAATCCCAGCCCGATAACCACTCTGCCGATGCCGGCAATCGGCCGACATTACAGGGCAACGGCACCTTCCTGCGAGTCAATGGTCTCGACTCTCAGAACTGCCTGGAATGCCATAGTATCGTCAGCAACAGGACTGTGCCGCCCACGATGGGTATTGGCGGCGGCGGCGGTTTTAGCACCAGTGCAATGCTGCGTCCGGTAAATATTGATGTCATTGATGAGAGCTTTGATGGTACTGCCGAATATGACGGCCGCCTGATCAACCCCCTCTTTTTATTTGGTTCCGGGGGCATTGAATTAGTGGCTAGAGAAATGACCTTTGAGCTTCAGGGTCTCAAACAATATGCCCTAGACAACCCTGGAACCGTTGTCAGCCTGGATACTAAATCCGTTAATTTTGGCACCATCGTTGCCGATGAGGATGGCAACCTGGATACTAGTAATGTGAAAGGCGTCGATGAGGATTTGGTCGTGCGGCCTTTTGGCAGGAAGGGAGATGTGGCTTCAGCCCGCGAATTCGCGATGGATGCTCTTTCATTTCACATGGGCATGCAAGCGACCGAAAAATTTGGTGGAGAGGATGCCGATGAAGACAATGACGGCGTAACCAATGAAATATCTGTCGGTGATCTTTCAGCGATTAGTATTTTTGTCACCACGCTGGACCGCCCCTTCAAGATAGAATCCACAAAAAATACCGACGGTCGTAAACTGTTCAGTCAAATAGGCTGTGCCGACTGCCATCGACCCGTTATGACCACTGAGCGCAGAAAGTTACCCTACAAGCTGACCGGCTCTCCTGAAGCTCCATTTGAAGATACTTTCTATGAGGTAGATCTGAGTAAACCCCCCACAATTTTTAAAACTATTTTTGGGGCTGGGGTTGAAGTCGAAATGTTCTCAGATCTAAAGCGCCATGATATGGGCATCGCACTATCTGAAACGGCTTTCTTCCTAGATGAGGTACAAAACAGGGAGTTTATTACCGCACGCCTGTGGGGAGTGGCAGACACTGCACCCTACATGCACGATGGCCGTGCTCTCACTTTGGTAGAAGCCATACTGTTACATGATAATCCTGGTAGCGATGCCGGCTATGCCGCAGAAAATTTCCAGAATCTGACAGATGAGGACAAGAACAAGATTCTTTATTTTCTGATGTCCTTACGCATGCCGAGGGACCCGGTTTCTGATTTAATCAATCGATAAACGGCTCCCTGAGAAAAATGCCCGCGGCAGCGAAGTTGCCAGTGGGCATTTTTATTCCCAATCACTTATTGAGGCTGCAGTTCATACCAGTTGTTTTTGTGCAACAATAATGCCGTTGTTATCCCCATAGAGATAATCACCTGGGCGGAAACTCACCCCGCCAAAAGTGACTTCCAGATCCCGCTCGCCAATCCCTTTTTTCTCAGTTTTCATTGGGTGTGTACCCAGGGCCTGCACCCCCAGATCCAGCGCCGCAATCTGATCGACATCGCGGATACAGCCATACATGACAATACCTTCCCAGCCATTAGCGACTGCTTTCTCGGCGAGCATATCCCCAAGGCAGGCACGGCGCAAAGAACCGCCCGCATCAACCACCAAAACCTTGCCCTGCCCAGGTTCTGCAACGAGCTCACGCACCAAAGAATTATCCTCGAAACATTTAATAGTTACGATTTGACCGCCAAAGCTCTCACGACCTCCGTAATTAATAAACATCGGCTCAACCACTTGTACTGCATCGCCGTGGGCATCACACAAATCGGGGGTTGAAATTGACATAAGTCCTCTCGCAATCATTCCGTAAAAAGTGATGATAGCGGTACCGTAACTTTGGTGGCAGGCTGACAAATAAATACCGGGTATCATCCCTGTAGATAATACCCGGCCAAGGCTTCGCTGCTACAAAACTGCTCTATGCGTTACGCCATTTTTAGTGCGTAACACGTACCGGGGTACCTACGCGCACATGGCGATAAAACTTACTTGCCATGTGCGGCGGCATGCGTACACATCCGTGGGAAGCTGGATATCCGGGCACATGACCTGAAGCATGTAGACCGATGCCGCCATTAAAACGAATGTAATTATTCATTTTCGCACCGCGATATACGGTACCGGCAGGGCGGCGGTGCTTACGGGTATTCACATTAGATCTCACAACTCTGCCTGTGCGTCTATCCACATAGCTACCGTAGATCGAAGAGCGGTGATGGGGATGTTTGGACAGTACTCGGAAATGTCCCGGGCGCGTACTGTAGCCCCGCTTGCCCGATGAAATTCTAGAAACCCCAACCAATTTACCGCCTTTGTAGAGATAAGCGCGTTGCTCGCTCAAATCAATTCTGATTGAAGCACTCCCTCCCCTGGCTGCAGCGCGATCATCAAACCAGTTACCTCCACGGGGCTTTGCCATTGCCGGAGGAACAGCGAGTAGCGCCAGGAGACACAACATCAGGAAAATATGCCATATCGGAATTTGTAACTGTCTGCTCGTATGCATAGCTCACCTCAACAACTTTCTCTGTTCTGCCAAAGTGGACGGACAGGAAAACAGCCCTACCGGTACCACTTAAACTTCAACACCGGGGGATTTACCCCTGCAGGTGAATCAGCACCAAAGCAAATTGCGCTAGGTTTTTTTCTATCAACGCGCTGCCTCAGGACTCTTCCGATTCTATTGAGGCTGGTGATAAGACTTAGAATGAATTCTTCTCTTGGCGGGTAAGCCATAGAGTGTTGAATTTTTTCGGTAGTGTGTGATCTGCAAATCTCACACTGAAATAGCAGGATAAAATCCGAAGTTATCGAGGTAAGCGGCAACTGGAGTCTAATTTTTGAGCAGATGCGAAACGGCTCGAACAAAAAAAAACCACAGCCGCGCGAGAGGTGTTTAAATAGAAAAAGCGGCCCTATAGGGCCGCTTTACTAGGAAATCAGGCTTCTTCGTTAGCCAGGAATAGCCAAGTATCCACAGCCGTGTCGGGGTTCAGGGAAACACTGTCAATCCCTTCATCCATCAACCAACGGGCGAAGTCTTTGTGGTCAGAAGGCCCTTGACCGCAAATGCCCACATATTTACCGGCTTTTTTACAGGCCTGAATGGCGCGGGACAGCAAGGCCTTAACCGCAGGGTTTCGCTCATCGAACAGGTCAGCCACCAGGCCGGAATCCCGATCCAGGCCCAGGGTAAGCTGGGTCAGGTCGTTGGAACCGATAGAGAAACCGTCAAAGTGCTGCAGGAACTCTTCGGCCAGCAGAGCATTCGAGGGCAGTTCGCACATCATGATGACCTTCAGGCCACCCTCACCGCGACGCAAGCCATTCTCGGCGAGCAGGCCGACCACCTCTTCCGCCTCTTCCGGCGTGCGCACGAAGGGCACCATAATCTCTACATTGGTCAAGCCCATCTCATCACGCACTTTTTTCAGCGCGCGACACTCCAGAGCGAAGCACTGACGGAAATCTTCGGAGCGGTAACGGGCCGCACCACGGAAACCGAGCATCGGGTTCTCTTCGCTGGGCTCGTACAGCTGACCACCCACCAAGTGTGCATATTCGTTGGACTTAAAGTCTGACAGACGCACAATCACACGATTAGGCGCAAAAGCGGCGGCCAGGGTAGCGATACCTTCCACCAACTTCTCAACAATAAAGTCTTCCGGAGAAGCGTAGCCGCCAATGCGCTCACGGATATTCTGTTGCAGATCTTCCGGCAAACTATCCAGCTCGAGCAGCGCTTTCGGGTGAATACCAATCATGCGGTTCAGGATAAATTCCAAACGCGCCAGGCCAACACCCTGATTGGGCAGGTGGCTGAAAGCAAAAGCGCGATCCGGATTGCCCACGTTGAGCATAATCTTGAAAGGCAGGTCCGGCATCTCGGAAACTTCAGTTTCCTCACGCTGGAAATTCAGCTCGCCAGACATCACAAAACCGGTGTCGCCTTCAGCACAAGATACGGTCACCGGAGTGCCATTTTCCAATAATTCAGTGGCGTTTCCACAGCCAACCACTGCGGGAATCCCCAGTTCGCGGGCAATAATCGCCGCGTGACAGGTACGGCCGCCGCGGTTGGTGACAATTGCGCTGGCTTTCTTCAGAACCGGCTCCCAATCCGGGTCGGTCATATCGGTCACCAGCACCTCGCCGTCCTGCATAGCCGCCATATCTTCAACAGACTTCAGCTTACGCACGCGGCCGGCACCGATGCGCTGACCAATAGCGCGCCCTTCACACAGTACTTCACCGCGCTCCTGCAAGCTGTAGCGCTCTATGTGGGTACCCTGATCGCGGGAGCGTACGGTCTCAGGACGCGCCTGTACGATAAACAGCTTGCCAGTATCGCCGTCTTTGGCCCACTCGATATCCATCGGGCGACCATAGTGCTCTTCAATTTTGCGGGCCTGCACCGCCAGGCTGGTTAACTCTTCATCGTTCAGGGCAAAACGCTGACGATCTTCCTCTGCAACCTCAACGGTTTTTACAGAGCGCCCACACTCACCGCTTTCGTCGTACACCATCTTGATCGCTTTGCTGCCGCGATTGCGACGCAGGATCGCCGGGCGTCCGGCATCCAAAGCAGGCTTGTAGAGGTAGAACTCGTCGGGGTTCACAGCCCCCTGCACAACAGTTTCACCCAAACCGAAGGCCGCGGTGATAAAGATCACATCGCGGAATCCACTTTCGGTATCCAGGGTGAACATCACACCGGCTGCACCAGTTTCACTGCGCACCATGTGCTGAATACCCGCAGATAGAGCAACGCCAACATCCGCGTAACCCGTGTGCACACGATAGGCAATGGCGCGGTCGTTGTAGAGAGAAGCAAAGACTTCTTTAACCGCAGTCAATACCGCATCGATACCGCGGATATTCAGGAAGGTCTCTTGCTGACCAGCGAAAGAGGCATCTGGTAAGTCTTCCGCAGTAGCAGAGGAGCGCACAGCAACGGCTGTCTCACCGCCACCCAGGGCTTCGTAGCCATCGCGGATCTCTTTTTCCAGTTGTGCGGGGAAAGGAGTCTGTAAGATCCAATTGCGAATTTCATCGCCCGCTTTGGCGAGTTCAGTAACATCACCGACATCGAGCCCTTTCAGACGCTCGGCGATACGCTGCTCCAACTGTTCATGGGCCAGGAAAGCCCGAAAGGCCTCCGCAGTAGTCGCAAAGCCGCCCGGTACACTCACACCAGCACCGGCCAGAGATGAGATCATCTCGCCGAGCGATGCGTTTTTACCGCCGACCTTGTCGACATCATCCATTCCCAGTTTTGCAAAGTCGATGGTGAAATTCGTCAAGTGAAGGCCCTCTGAAATCAGGTTTGTTGGGCGCTGATTATAAGGATGAGTCTTGTAAAAAATAGCCCAGTAAAAACGGCCAAAATGTTGTAAATTTTCTACAAGATGACATGGCGCTCAGAAAATAAGACCTTTTGGCCCACCGCCCCTATACTAGCGGCCACTGAAAAGGTCCCGCCAACAGACAGAGAAGCAGCATGGCAAAAGACAAACGCACCGCCTTTTTTATTTCCGATGGAACCGGCCTCACCGTGGAGGCCATTGGCCACAGCCTGTTGGCGCAGTTTCAGGATCAGCATGTCGAGCAGGTGACCCTGCCCTACATAGACTCGGCTGAGAAAGTTCAACAAGCTTTACAGCGTATCGATAGAGCCTCGCAAGAGTCTGGGTTACAGCCCATTATTATTACCAGCATCGTGTCAAATCAGATTCGCGATCAGCTGCACCAAAGCCCCGCACTGATGTTGGATGTATTCGAGAACTACCTGACACCTCTGGCCAATTTATTTGGGCGCGACCCCACTCAAACCGTTAATGTTTCCCATGGCATTGCCAACAATCGCCGCTACAGTGAGCGTATCGATGCGGTGCATTTTGCTATGGACAATGACGACGGCCGCCGTATCAGTGAATTTGAACAGGCGGATGTGATATTGCTCGGGGTCTCCCGCTCCGGCAAAACCCCCACCTGCCTCTATTTAGCCCTACAGTTTGGGCTGCGCGCCGCCAATTACCCCATCACCGAAGAAGATATGGACTCCACCACCCTGCCGAAGATATTGCGCCCCTACCACCGCAAACTCTTCGGCCTCACCATAGACCCCAAGCGGCTGATGCAGATTCGACAGGAAAGACGCGCCAATAGCCGCTACGCTTCTAAAGAACAGTGTGAATTTGAGGTGCGCCAAGTCGAACAGATGCTGAGGCGGGCACAGGTGCCCTTCCTCAACGCCACCCAACTTTCCGTGGAGGAGCTCGCAACCCGCCTGATGTCCCAGGCAGGCATCGAGCGCAGGATTGACTAATAAGGATTGACCAAGGGGCCAGCCGCCCTTTTCACGCCGCGTCAAAGTGTGTAGTGTGCGCCGTCTTCCAGACTGCCGTGTTTTGATATGCAAATAGTCTCCCTGCCCTATTCACTCAATTCTGCCGCGGCCTTTCGGGCGATTGCAGATCTTCCGGTGCCGGTGTGGCTCGATAGCGGCCGCCCTCTCAGCAGCGGTGGCCGATACGATATTATCAGCGCCGACCCCCTCAATACGCTGGAACTGGCAGCAGACAGCAGTGAACCTTTCACTCAAGTGGATGACCTGAGCCGTGAGCTCTGCCCACAGGAGCGGGACTCGCAACTACCCTTCTGCGGAGGGATGATAGGCTTCGCAGGCTATGAACTGGGCACCAGCGGAAACTATTTGCCGGCGGATATCCGGCCCACAGACCTTCCCGCAGGCTTCTTTGGGCTTTATAGCTGGGCTTTTATCGCGGACCATCAGCTGGGTTCCAGCCACCTGGTATTCCACCCAGCCTGCCCAGCCAGGCAGGTACGCGAGCTGATCGATCGCTTTAAATCGGTGCAGTGGGAGCAGGATCAAGATCTGAAAGGCTTTCGACTGTTGGCACCATTCGCCCATGAATTCAGCGCCACGGACTACCAGGAGCGCATTGAACGCATCCTCGAATATATTGCGGCTGGGGATGTCTACCAGGCAAACTTTACTCAGCGCTTCAGTGCCCCTTATGAAGGCGACCTCTTCAGTGCCTATATGGCGTTGCGCCAACGTGTAGCCGGCCCCTTTTCTGCCTTTATGGAGCTACCCCAGGGCAGTCTGCTGAGCTTATCACCGGAGCGTTTTATCCGCGCCGATGGCAGCAGTTTACGCACCGAACCCATCAAGGGCACCGCAGCCAGAGCGGCCGACCCAGTAGAGGATCAACGGGCTGCGTTTACCTTACAGAGAAGCCCTAAAGATCGCGCGGAAAACCTGATGATTGTGGATCTGTTGCGCAATGATTTCAGCAAGTTGTGCCGCAGTGGCAGTGTGCGCGTGCCTGAATTATTCCAGTTGACCAGCTTTGCCAATGTCCACCATTTGGTCAGCGTCGTGACCGGAGAAATGCACGAGGATTCGGCCTATAGCGATCTCCTGGCAGCCTGCTTTCCAGGTGGCTCCATTACTGGCGCCCCCAAGCGCCGCTCTATGGAGGTGATCCGCGAGTTGGAGAGCAGCCCGCGAGGCATCTATTGCGGCAGCATCGGCTATATCAGCAGCTGCGGTCGCGCCGATACCAATATTGCAATCCGCACCTTCAGTGCCAGCAATGGCCGCATTACCTGCGCTGCCGGTGGGGGTATAGTTGCAGACTCTGACCCAGTGGCAGAACACAATGAGTGCCTGGCCAAAGTACACTTACTCCTAGAGACCGCAGAGCAATTCCTCCATTAATTGCCCCGCCCGCCGGGAATCAGCTTCTGGCGGGCTTTCCTGTAGTCTTACTACAGCTTTTTGGTTATAGATTTATCCAGGATTGATATTTCAAAGTTATTAGGCCATCTGATAGATTCAATGCCAGTAGTGCCAATTTCAGCACTTAACTGGATCAAGGAATTTATTGTGAAGATCACACTGGTCAAAAAAATACTTGCCGATGGCTCCCCCTGCGCCAAATGTCGCGATGTGCAGGAAAAACTGGAAGTGAATGGGCAGCTGAAGTTTATCGACCAAACCTTGATAGCCGATGTACGCGACCCGCAAAGTAGCGGCATGCAAATTGCCCAGCAATTTAACGTGGATCGTGCACCATTCTTTGTGGTTGAGCGCGAGGGGCAGGATGCGGAGGTTTACACCGTCTACTTTAAATTGGCCAAAGAAGTGTTGCAGCCGCTGATCCAACAGGCGGAGGCCTCCTAGCCCCCGCTAAGCAGCCACCTTAATAAACTGGCAACTCTTTATCGGCAAATAGCGCATCCACTTCGGCCCTAGACGTGGCGTGCGCCGCCTGGTCCACCAACTCTCGTGTGAGATGCGGTGCAAACTGCTGGATGAAATCATACATAAAGCCCCGCAGAAAAATTCCCTTACGGAAGCCAATCTTGGTGATGCTGGGCTCAAACAGATTACTCGCATCGAGGGCAACCAGATCTTCGTCCTCGCCATCCACCGCCATATCCGCCACTATGCCGATACCCAGTCCCAGCCGCACATAGGTTTTGATAACGTCCGCATCTGCGGCGGTGAATACCACCTTAGGGGAAAGCCCTTTCTCCAGAAACGCCTCATCCAGCTTTGAACGACCGGTAAAGCCAAACACATAAGTGACTATCGGGTATTTGGCAACCTCTTCCAGGTCCAGCTTACTGGCATGGCAGAGAGGGTGATCTTTAGGCACTAGCACACAGCGATTCCAACGGTACACCGGCATCATCACCAGATCACTGAATAGCTCCAGCGCCTCGGTGGCAATGGCGAAATCCGCTGTGCCATCGGCCGCCATTTCCGAGATCTGCATGGGCGTGCCTTGGTGCATATGCAGAGACACATCCGGGTAACGGGAAATAAACAGCTTGATGACCGGGGGCAGCGCGTAACGCGCCTGGGTATGAGTAGTGGCAACTGCCAGGCTGCCCTTCTTGTCATTACTGAACTCTTGGGCAACCTGCTTGATATTTTCCACTTTGCGCATAATTTCGCCAGCGGTCTTGAGGATCGCCTCACCCGCTGGAGTTACCCGGGTCAGGTGCTTGCCGCTGCGGGCAAAAATTTCCACTCCAAGCTCGTCTTCCAAAAGGCGAATCTGCTTGCTGATGCCCGGCTGGGAGGTATAGAGGCTCTGCGCAGTAGCAGAAACGTTGAGATCGTGATGTGCCACTTCCCAGATATATCGCAACTGCTGCAGCTTCATAAGTCCTCCCTTTGGTATCAATCATCCCGCCCCTGGACGAGTGCAACTCTGACAGATAAATTGTTAGTTATAAAAAACATCTTGAGTTATGCGAGAAAAGAATAGCAGCCAATCGAAGCCGGGGCCAACGGACAAATGAATATCCGGTGAAGCGCGGCGAGTGTCAATCAACTTCGAGAGATTAACAGCCCCCCAAAAAGGCTTATACGATTAGGCTTCACTATTAGCGACGTTGGCAATTCCATGTGGTACATGGCCTGTGGCAACATGCTCTGCAGCAGAAGCGCAATGCGCTGGCTGATCATCGAAGAAGACATCGGCACCGAATGCCCGTAGGAATTCCCCCTTCGGCAGCCCACCCAGGAAAACTGATTCATCCACCCGGATATCCCAAGCACGCAGCGTACGAATTACCCGCTCATGGGCTGGAGCCGACCGGGCAGTTACCAGCGCGGTGCGGATTGGGCAGGCTTCCAAACCAAACTCCGCCTGCAATTTTTGTAAGGCCTCAAGGAACCCCTTGAAAGGCCCCCCACCCAGAGGCATCTGTGCCGAGGCTCGCTCGGCCCGGGCAAAGGCGGCGAGCCCATCCCGTTTAAAAATCTGCTCCGCCTCATCGGAAAAGATGACCGCATCACCATCAAAAGCAAAGCGTAAAACATCATCACGCTGTTCACGGTTGCCACCAGCCACCAGAGTCGCCGCAGCAACTCCCTGCTCCAGTGCGCGGCGCACATCCAGGCCATCGGTCGATAGAAACAGGTTGCAACCAAATGGCCCGATATAGCGGTAGGGGCTTTCACCATTGCAAAAGGCCGCCCGGGTAATATCCAAGCCGTAGTGCTCAATCGAGTTGAACACCCGCAGCCCGGTATCTGCACTGTTGCGCGAGAGCAGGATGACCTCGACCCTCGGCTCGCCACCTAGCTGCTCATTGATTTTTAGAAATTTCTCTACTAAATGAAAAGCATCACCTTTCTGCAGAACATCATTCTCCCGCTCCACCTGATAGCGGGAGAAAGCTTGTAAGCCCTGCTCTTCGAAGACTTTATGGCTATCATTCAAGTCAAACAGTGCCCGCGAGGAAATCGCGATTACCAGCTTATCTGGTCGCATAGCCATCAGGGAGCCTCCACATCACCAAGCCCTTCGGGACTGTTATCGTTACGCCTGCCATTTAACAGAGTGAACAGTATTTGCTGTAAATCTTCTCGGGTACGATGGGCACGCCTCTCGGCCTGGTTGACCATCACCAGCAATAGCGCATGGCAACTTTCCAACGTAAGCCTGCCCAGGCGATTCAATTCATTGGGCGGGCAGGCAAAGCCCAAGCGCCGGAACATATCCACCAGGTGCCCGATCACCAGCTCGTCATGACTCTCGTCCAGCTCGTGCAACTCCGGGATTCCCCACATCGCCTGAACCAGTGGCAGTAGCCCGCGCTGCTCACGGTAGACCGTCAATAGGCGCCCAATAAACTCATCAATAAAATTTTCAAGCGCCATGCCTTCGAGGTCTAGCTCTGCCAATTCGGCCATAGCCCCGCTGATGCTGGCGAGCCACTGCTCGCCCATAGCATAGAGAATCGCGTGCTTATTGGGAAAATAGTGATAGAGGGAGCCCACCGAAATATCGAGCTTCCTGGCAATTAGGATTGTGGTGAGGTCGTCGAGACCCACTTCCTCTAGTAGGCGCCCGGTGACATCGAGAATCTGCCTTGCTCGTGCCCGCGCGCGGGCCTGAATGGGCTCACGGCGGGGAGATAACTGGCTTTTACGTTTTGGCTGTTCGGTGTTGGACAAGTTCGGCTTCCCAAATGCAAGTCACGGCATATTAACACCAAAGCAGCCTACAACTTCACCAGTAACTGGCCGCGGCCAACCCCATCAATGCCCAAACCTATCGAGCAGACTGTGGTAGAGCATCCCCAGTACCAGGCCGGGCCAACGCAAAAGAGTCCCTCCTGGAAAAGTCTCTGTTGGAATTTTCGACATAATGTCGAAGCGCTCCTCTGTACCAGCGATGACTTCTGCGAGCAATTTGCCCGCAAAAGTGGCAGTAGGTACCCCATGGCCCGAATAACCCTGGCTGTAATAGACATTGTGCTCTAATCGGCCCATGTGTGGCATGCGGTTCAGAGTGATTGCCAAAGTGCCACCCCAACCATAATCTATTCTCGTCTGCTCAAGCTGCGGATACACTTTCAGCATATTTTTTCGCACAAACTTGCGAATATCTGCGGGAAAACGGGCCGTGTAATTTTCCCCTCCGCCAAAAATCAGGCGGTTATCCCCTGAAAGCTTCCAGTAATTAATAACGAATAGTGTGTCCTGCACCGCGTAATCATTGGCGATCAGTTTCTGTGCAAGAGGTTCGGACAGGGGTTCAGTGGCCAGAATAAAGTTATTAATCGGCATTATTTTGCCAGCCAGACGAGGCTCCAAATTACCAAGATAGCCATTGCAGGCCAGAACCATATTATTTGCTTTCACCTGCCCTTTGGCTGTCTCAACCGTACAGGAATGCCCCCCTCGATAGCCAGTCACTCGGCTGTGCTCAAAGAGTTCGACTCCCGCTTTGACACAGGCTGCCGCCAACCCCAGCCCATAGTTGAGCGGATGAAGGTGCAGTGAACCACTGTCAATTTGCGCCCCCAAATAACGCCTTGTTCCCACAAGGCCACCCATCTCCTGCTCATCGGCATAGCGCACATCGGTGTAGCCGTAACGCTCCTGAAGAAGTTCGGCCTCCTTGCGCAAATAGTTGTCATGGCTGGGCTTGGCGGCAAGATGCATAATCCCCCGCTTCAGATCACAGTGAATTTGATGCTTCTTGATTAACTGCTCGACAAGGTGCACCGCTTCAAGGCTAAATTGCCAGAGCCGTTTGGCAATATCGACACCGAACATTTCCTCCAGGTCACTCTGGCAGCGCCTCTGCCCCACCCCCACATGCCCGCCATTGCGCCCTGAAGCCCCCCAAGCCACACGCTCGGCTTCCAGCAAAGTCACTTTGTAACCCCGTTCAGCCAAATGCAATGCCGTAGAGAGTCCGGTATAGCCTGCACCGATTACGCACACATCCGCTTCCCTGGTGCCTTCCAGCTGAGGATAGGAAGGCAACGGGCTGGCACTTGCGGAGTAGTAGGAATCTGTATAACCAGGTGTGCTTATCATCAATGCAACCCCTTAAGGCGTTGTGTCGGCCGGAGGTTTAGGTTTTCCCAGCCTCCGGGAATTGCCGAATGGTAATTCGCTTTTACCCTCCATGCTAGATCTCCTCCAGACACTATCAATCTATGCCCCAAGCCTATGAGGGCAACAAACTGCTCCGCTAAACAGCATCGGCTATCGCGAGTATGTAGGTCAGGCATATACTGGAGCGACTCTCAGATGGGAACACACCGGAAAAACAAGAGAATGGACAAGATTACAAGTTGGCTGGCAGAGCACGATATTGCAGAAGTGGAATGCCTGGTACCGGATATGTCAGGTAATGCCAGGGGTAAATTCACTCCTACAGATAAATTTCTCACTCAGGACAGCCGTTTACCGGAAAGTATCCTGGTCCAAACCGTGACCGGAGACTATGTCGATGAACACAACGAGCTTGTCGATCCGGCTGATACGGATATGTTACTGGTACCCGATCCCGATTCCGTTCGACTTAACCCCTGGGCCAATGATCCCACTGCTCAAATTATTCATGATTGCTACACCCGGGATGGTCAACCCCATCCGATTAGTACCCGCAATATCCTCAAATTTGTTTTGGAAAAATATAAAGAAAAAGGTTGGAAGCCGGTTGTTGCTCCCGAAGTGGAATTTTACCTGGTGAAACGCAATCTCGATCCAGATGAAAAACTTTCAGCGCCGGTGGGAAGATCTGGCCGCACAGAAAAAACGAGACAGTCTTATAGTATCGATGCCGCCAACGAATACGAACCCATTATTGAGGACATGTATAACTTCTGTGAGGCACAGGGCCTGGATGTGGATACACTGATTCATGAATCCGGGACCGCACAAATGGAAATTAACTTCCTCCATGGCGATCCACTGCAACTCGCCGATCAGGTTTTTACTTTTAAGCGCACGGTTAGAGAAACTGCTTTACGCCACGGGATTTATGCCACCTTTATGGCCAAACCCATGGAAGATGAACCCGGCAGCGCACTGCATCTCCACCAAAGTATTGTCGACACAAAAACAGGAAAAAATATTTTTGTAGACGGCAATGGAAATGAAAACGAAACCTTCATGCATTTTATTGGCGGCATGCAGGAATACACTCCGGGATTCATTAGTTTTCTAGCCCCAAATGTAAATTCTTATCGCCGCTTCACCCCTGAAATGGCTGCGCCTACAAGCCTGCACTGGGGCTATGATAATCGCACAACAGGGCTAAGGGTTCCCGACAGCTCACCCCAGGGAAAAAGATTAGAAAATCGATTTCCTGGTGCCGACTGCAACCCTTACCTCGCCATTGCTGCCTCACTCGCCTGTGGTTATCTTGGCATGATCAATAAAGTGGCACCCAGCGCACCGTATCAGGGCGACTGCTCTAAAGAAGCCATTACTTTACCTCGAACGCAAGAACACGCTCTCAACCTTCTAACAGAATGCGAAGCTGCTACAGAAATGTTTGGCAGAAAATTTGTAAAAGCATGGAACGCAATTAAGCGCGACGAATATGAAGAATTTAACCGGGTGATCAGCTCTTGGGAGCGGGAATATCTTCTTCTTAACGTGTAGATATTCCCAATAAAAATTTTCGAGACTTATCTGAAAATTAATTATTGACTGGCGTATCACCCTTTTATCGGGTTTATTTAGGCGCATCATTTTGGATTCTTCGGCAGGATATTATTTGCTGATTTGTGACTACTTAAGCAAAAATATCGAAAAGAATTCAAATATATGAGTTTGTCATCACCTTTTTGTTGCCACTAAGCGCATGCAAGGTAATCTCAGGTTGCCCGGAAATTTTGGGCAACCGGTTTGAGAAAGCGGACGTCACTGCCATTTTATGGCCCCACCCCAGATGCCCGGCCTTCTTCTGCTGTCTTACCAACCATAAAGACCGTTAGCACCAAAACTGCTGAACTGTTCGGTAACGCCATACTGGATTACCTACCAGTTCCAGGTGCTCGGTCCCTAATAAAAAAGTTACGTAAAGGGAAAGCTAGCAATGAAGCATTTCGTAGGACTTACCTGCACTTTAGCCATGGCTATCAGTGCTCAGGCCGCAGACCGTGTCCCAGCAACTCCGGATATGCTCTCGCCTCAAACACTCAACACCGTTGCCGGATCAGATATGGCATTGGTGAAAATTCGCGAACGTACGCTGGGAAATGGCAAGACCATCGCCCGTTATCAACAGACCCACAAAGGTATCCCCGTATGGGGACAGACCGTAACCAGTTCCGGTAAAGGTCTTATTACCGAAATGCACGGTAATGTTCTCACCGGGCTTGAGCTCGAAGTGCCCACCGTGCGCGCGGCAATTGACGCGGGCAATGCCCTTGATCGCGCCATGAACCACCAGGTCTCCCTGCGCGCACAGCAGGGAGTGATGTCAGGTGCCCTGTCACTGCCAGTACTTAAATTGGAAGCCAAAAACCAGAAAAAAGAACTCTATGTTTACATCAATGATAAGGATGAAGCACGCCTCGCCTACCTGGTGAACTGGGTCGAGTATGGAGACGACCCCAAGCGCCCCTTCTACTTTATTGATGCCATGACCGGCGAAGTGATTAAGCATTGGGATGGCCTCACCTTCCAAGATGCACAAGGTCCTGGCGGCAATTTAAAAACAGGCCGCTATGAATATGGTACCGATTTCCCCTCCATGCAGGTTGATGCCAACTGCCGTATGGATACTACCAACGTTGAAACTGTGGACCTGAATCATGGAACCAGTGGCGGTAGCGTCCATCAATTCAACTGCCCCTACAATGATCACAAAGAAATCAATGGTGCTTATTCACCGCTAAATGACGCGCACTATTTCGGTGGCGTGGTCTTCGATATGTTCAGCGACTGGTACAACACTTCACCGCTGACTCAAAAGCTGCGCCTTCGCGTGCATTACGGTAATAACTACGAAAATGCTTTCTGGGATGGCAGCCAGATGACCTTTGGCGATGGTCAAAACACCTTCCACCCGCTAGTCAGCCTGGATGTTACGGCTCACGAGGTCAGCCACGGCTTTACCGAGCAGAACTCTGGCCTAGTTTACAGTCAACAACCAGGGGGAATTAATGAAGCCTTCTCCGATATCTCTGGTGAAGCCGCTGAATACTTTATGACTGGCAGTAATGACTGGCTGGTTGGAGCTCAGATTTTCAAAGCCAATGGCGCCTTGCGTTATTTTGAAGACCCAACACAGGATGGACGCTCCATTGGACATGCCGACGATTATTACAGCGGTATGGACGTACACTATAGCTCTGGTGTCTACAACCGAGCTTTCTATCTGATCGCCAATACCAACGGCTGGGATACTCGCAAGGCATTTGATATTTTTGTCCTCGCCAATCAGATGTACTGGGGCTCAAACTCTGACTACGATGAAGCTGCCTGCGGTGTTGAGCAAGCTGCTGTAGACCTAGGGTACAGTAAAGCGGATGTTACAACCGCCTTCAGTACCGTAGGAGTTACCTGTGATACCACACCGCCACCTCCTCCCGGTGAACTAGAGAATGGCGTTTCAGTAGATAACCTCAGCGGTGGCTCTGGTGATGAACTTCACTACACCATGGATGTACCAGGGGACGCAACTGACTTGAGCTTTGCCATGTCCGGCGGAAGTGGTGATGCCGATCTTTATGTCCGTTTTGGCGCGGCTCCAACGACCTCCACATACGACTGTCGTCCCTTTAGTAGTGGCAACAATGAGACCTGTGACATTTCGAATGTTCAAGAGGGCACCTACTACGTAATGGTGCGTGGCTATAGCTCCTTCTCCGGTGTCAGCCTGGTGGGCAGTTTCACCGAAGGTGACGGCGGCGGTGAGCCTGGCGGCTGGGAGGAAACCGATCTTTCCGGCTCCAACGGCAGCTGGCAACATTTTTCATTAGACGTTGCCGAGGGCATGTCCTCTCTGACCGCAACCATGTCAGGTGGCAGTGGTGATGCTGACCTCTATGTACGCTATGGTTCAGAGCCTACTCGCAACAACTGGGATTGCCGCCCCTACAAGTGGGGTAATGAAGAGAGCTGTAATGTCAGCAACCCTCAAGCGGGGACCTGGTACATCAGTATTCGTGGCTACTCTTCCTACTCCGGTATAACCCTCAGCGCCCAGTCTGAATAAGGGCATTTGCTGAGCCACCAAAAACCGGGATAAGCTGCCATACCAGCCTATCCCGGTAACGAAAAAGGCAGCCAAATGGCTGCCTTTTTTTAATTCGGACGTTTACGGGAAGTCACTTTATTTATGACTGGGATCCTTCCAATACTCCTTCACCGTATCCTTCATCTCCTTCGCCAATATGGTGATACCAAACAAGTTGGGCAAGGTCATGATGACGATAGCTACCGCGGACAAATTCCAAATAACGGTGGTATCTTCAATCGCTGCCCAGAAGAAGGCGATGACATACACAATTCTGTAGGGCATTACCGCTTTGGGGCCAAACAGATAGATCATGGAACGATCACCGTAGTAAGACCAGGCGATAGCGGTTGAGAAAGCAAACAGGAGAATGCCAAGTGTAACGATCAGCCCACCGTATTCGCCGAAGAAACCGCGCTGGAAAGCCTTACTGGTCAGAGCCACTGAATGAACCAGGGATTTCCCCCAGATATCTACATCCTCATTGGCAAACTTACCATCTACAACATTCAATACACCACTGAACTGGTCATCACCGACACGGAAATCCAGGTCTTCAGCAATTGAGCGTGCATGGATCAAGGTGAAGTCCTGAACATTGAGCGGATGTCCATCTGTCACAACCACCGAGCCGTTATAGGCCTTCACTTCGCTAGGCCGACCACTGAGGTAGTTAAACAATTGCTTAACTTGCTCGGGATCACTCTCTTCGTAACGGCCCTCTACAACATAAGTATCGGCACCCTCAAATAGGTTTTCATGTTTCTCAGTCCAAACACCGGAAGACAGGATTACCAGACCGGTCAAGGTACAGATAATGATGGTATCGATAAACGGTTCCAGCAGGGAAACCATCCCCTCGGATACAGGCTCATCGGCACGTGCGGCGGCGTGGGCAATGGGCGCTGAGCCCTGACCGGCTTCGTTGGAGAAGAGGCCGCGGTTTACACCACGGTTAAAGGCATAGGCAAAGCTGGCTCCGAGGAAGCCACCCACCGCAGCACTGCCGGTAAAGGCATCGCGGAAAACAGCCACGAAAGAGGGAATGATATTTTCCATATTGTAGAAAATCACTCCCAATGCACCAATGATGTAGATCAGTGCCATTGCGGGAACAATAGTGGAGGTAACCTTAGCGATTCGCGTAATACCACCGATGATTACCATACCTAACAGAATAGCGAGCACACCACCAGTTAGGGCTTTCTCAATACCAAAAGAATCGTGCATCGCCTGGGCGATATTATTCACCTGGGGCAGGCTTCCGGTACCAAAAGAACAAATTACAGTGGCAATGGCAAACAGGACTGCCAACCATTTCATATTGAGACGGCGCTCCATATAGAACATGGGGCCACCTGCATAGTAACCATCCGCCGCTTTAATACGATACTTGTGTGACAAGGTGACTTCGACAAATTTGGTTGTCATACCCAGGAAGGCAGTCATCCACATCCAGAACAACGCGGCCGGCCCACCCAGGAAAATAGCGAGACCTACCCCGCCAATGTTACCGGTACCCACTGTACCGGAAAGAGCGGTAGCCAGAGCTTGGAAGTGAGAAGTATCACCTGGGTCGCTGGGCTTATCGTATTTACCCTGGACAATCTTAATCGCATGTCCAAAGTAACGGAATTGCGGAAACCCTAGGTAAATAGTGAAAAAGAAACCTACCCCAAGTAGCACCCACGGGAACCAAGGTGCCGAACCGAGCAAACCGTCTAGCGACAGTAGCAGCTGATTAAAGGAATCCAAACTAACCCCCACTTCTCTGAACTAATTCTGTTTGTTTTATATACAGCCGCAGCCGTAATTTGTTGCGCAGGTTAGCAGCTTCCGCAGCGCTAGAACAGTAAAGGGGCCTAAACCCTATGAAATGAGAAGTTGTGGCGATAGGGGAATAACGCGAATTGCCCTCCCGTGTGTACAAATACCAGGTTATCGCAGCCTTTGTAGCGGCCTTTTTGTAGCTCCTGTATCAGTCCATAAAAAGCTTTACCGGTATATATAGGCTCCAGCAATATTCCCTCCAAGCGAGCGACTTCCTCAATCATTTTGTAGATCGGGGGTCCAGCCTTGGCATATCCAGGCCCAATATAGTCAGCGTTGACATGCACTTGCAGTGATTGCGTATCTATAGGATTCCCCGTCAGCCTACTCCAGTGACGAATATCCTCTTTCACTTTGGCCTGGAAATATGCGACATCATCGCAAACTGCATAACCTGTCACTTGTACATTAAATCCCTGCAGATGACACCCCAGGGTTAAGCCGGCCTGGGTACCCCCACTCCCTGTTGCACATACAATATGATCCGGCTCGAACCCCCTTGTTAGGCAGTCAGAGATTAATTCCTGCGAAGCGGAGAGATACCCCCACAAACCCAGGCCATCACTGGCACCGGTTGGAATACAAAAAGCTTTAAGGCCACGTTTGCGGTATTCATCTTTACAGGAATTAAAAAGGCCTTTGATGTCCCTGGCAAACTCTGCTGGCGAATAGAAAGTAACTTCTGCACCTGCCAACTGGTCCAACAACAGGTTCCCATCAGCCTCAGCGACCGGCTCACCTCGCAACAGCAAATGCACATTGAGACCCAGGCGAGCCCCAACAAGCGCAGTGGTGCGGCAATGATTGGATTGAATACCACCACAGGTGATCAAGGTATCACTGCCCTGCTCTAGGGCCTCTGCAACCACGAACTCAAGCTTTCGCAGCTTATTGCCAGACATTCCCGATTCCGTCAGATCATCTCTTTTCACCCAGATTTTCGGGCCACCGTATGGATAAGAATAAAGTTCGCTAATACGGTCGAGCGGTTGCAGAGGCGTTGGCAGATGGGCCAGATTCAGACGTCTGGGTAGCTCAACGGGTATCTTTTCAAACAAAGTAGATTCCATTCTATTCAGTTAGGCCGAGAAAAAGGGAGAGAACCTTGTTGGCCTAATCTCTTACCTAACTCGAAGTGCCTAGGTATTAGCAACTAAGCTTTAAACAACTAAGGTTTAAGCAACGAACGCCGCCTACCAAGGCTCAATATTTAGTCAATGTAGAAACCAACAGCAAAAAAAACCCGGCTACTGCCGGGTTTTCTAAAAATCTATAAAAGATCAAACCAACAGAGCAATCAGATCTTTTTAATTGTGCCTTTCGGCAACACCGCATGAACAGCTACTTTCTGGAACTTCAGGGACATATTGTCTGCAACTTCCAGCACGATGTAGTCTTCGTCTACCTTGTCTACACGACCCAGCATACCGCTGCTCATGACCACTTCATCACCCTTTTTCAGAGCGCCAACCAGTTCCTGGTGCTCCTTCTGACGCTTGCGCTGAGGGCGGATGATAAAAAACCACATGAATGCGAACAGACCCGCAAACATCAACAGGGTTATCATCGGGTTACCCTGTGGTGCCGGTGCCGCTTGCTGTGCCATGGCAGAGGGGATAAAAAAGCTCATGCAAAACCTCAAAGAGTCAGCCTATAAAATTGCCGCCAACTCTAACGGGTTTCCCCTGTTGAGGCAACGGATTGGGCCGATCGACGAAAGACCGACCTAATCAATTCCCACTCATTTAAAAGCGCTGACGCACCTGACGGCGATAACCTGTTGGTGACATACCTGTCCAACGCTTAAACGCACTGGTGAAACTGGTCCTGTCAGAAAAATCCAGGATCCGGGAAATTCCATCGACACTCAAGGCGGTATCTTTGAGGAAGTGCACCGCGTGACGGAAACGCACATGGTCACGCAGTGAGGCGAAGCTCAGATTATGCTCCTGCAAACGACGCTGCAAAGTCCGGGTGGACATGCTTAAGTCAGAGGCAACTGGGCGAATAGCGAGAGAAGCCTTACCGATGCGCTGCTCCAACACATCGATAACTCTGGCAGCAATGCCAAAGCTGGTAGCTTCCGGTGGTGCCAACAGCTGGTCAAGGATATTCGGGTCACCGGATATTCTGGCCTGCTGAAGGGATTTGTCTTCTGAGAGCGAAGTCTGGTCGGGCTGAGTATGGTTCATCGAGCTGCTCCTTTTGAGTTCCGTGAGCCGCAGTTATTTTTCTATGTCCGCATCCAGCGAATCCCGGTTGCTCCTGCCCACACCAACACACCAACAACTTCGGCGGACTACTACTCGATGCGGGACGCACCAAAAACAGACATCGAATCCTTCACAGAGATGTACAATTTTTAAACTAACCGCTCCGGCAATACCCAAAGAGAAACACTCTCTCGCCGGCGCACCTTTCCTTTACATCTGCCAGTATAGACCAAGAATTGAGAATGCAAGGGGCGACAGTGGTTTTTTTCATCTTATTGTGCTGTAAGGAGCAGAATTGAGTGGCCCGAATACTCACTTTTCTTAAAAACCAAGGTAATTCGGGGGGCAGAGGCCACCTACTCCCCCTAGAAAACAACTACCAATCCGCAATCCTAGCGCATTAACCCAGATTTTCACCCACCCAGTTAAGCACATCCTCACTGTGGGTCTTGGTTTTCACCTTGTCGATAATATGGCGCAAACGCCCACTTTTATCGATGATAAAAGTTGTCCGGATCAGGCCCATATACTCTTTGCCCATAAACTTCTTCAACCCCCAGCAACCGTATTTGTCTGCGATCTTGTGATCTTCATCGGAAAGGAGGTCAAAGTTCAGTTCATGTTTATCGATAAAGCGCTGTAATTTGGCTTCCGGATCCGGGCTGACACCTAGGACAACAGTATCAAGTTTTTCAAACGCATCTGCGCCATCCCGGATGCCACAAGCCTGTGTAGTGCAGCCTGGTGTCAGCGCCTTTGGGTAGAAATAAAGCACAACATTGTTTTTATCACGGAAATCCTTGAGTGAAACCTTCTCTCCGTTCTGATTTGTCAGAGTGAAAGCCGGTGCCAGGTTGCCAATTTTGGGAAAGGCCATAAGAAATCCCCTAAGGAGTTGCTGTGAATTTTGTGGGGATTATAACGAAAAGTACTAACTGGAATGTCACATGGGATCTCAATCAAAACTGATGCAAGCGAAACTCCTTCTCCCTGCGTGCAAAGATACCAATCCGCTTGAGTTTTTGTACCAGATCCGCCTTCTCGGCATCGGTCAAAAATTCACCTACTTCGAGGCAGCCCTCAGGGCCACTAAAGGTTACCGCGGCCGGTTCAGCCGCGCTATTCCCCATTCGCACCAATAAGGCCAAATTGCTCCGAGAAAACTCCCGGTGGTAGACAGATTGCTGGCGAAACCCCTTGCAACAGTCGAAGACGACCCGTTCATCGCTGATACGGATTACCTCACGACGAGTCCCTTCCAAATAGACATAGGTAAATAATACCGCAAGTAATAAGATTTCCAGGCCAGCAAAGGGCAGGATCATCCAAGCCCCGGCAAAGGCAAAAGCCAGGCTAATACCGAGGGAAACGCCAACCAGAGAGAAGAACACCCAAAGGTTTCCGGTTGCCGATAGAGACTGGTTAGGCTGAAGAAGAATGCAGGCGCATCGCGGGGCTTGGCGGCCGACTTCTGTGACCATGGCAAACGTTTCCAGACATTACTTACCCCATCAGTGTAGTGCCGCCGCCACCAGCCCACACTCGTATAGCGACCCGCCAGTTTCAAAGCTATCCCAATACTCACATCAGCCAACACTAGTTTGATTGCCCTACGGAAAGCCATTTTACGCTCCAGCAAGGCAAGAGCTCCGTATTACAGCATCACGGCAGCAACAAAAAGATGACTGGTGATAGGATTGGGCGGAAAATTAGAGGGGATAACACTAAGGTCGTAAATACCACCTAAACTCTTTTACCTGTTTTAGCGAAAGCTTTTTTGCCAGAAAAGAAGCAATTCCCGTTAATCTGCGCAAATAAAAAAAGCCCGCACATTTGTGCGGGCTTTTTTGACGAACCAGCCAATAAGGCCGGTTAACCGGCAGAGTTACGGCAGCAGGTGGGCGACCGCATCACGCTCTTCCGCCAACTCCTTCTCGGTCGCAGACATTTTCTCGCGAGAGAAGTCGTTGATATCCACGCCCTGTACAATTTCCCAATCCCCGCCTTTGCAGGTGCAAGGGAAAGAGTAAATCAGGCCTTCCTGAATACCGTAGGAACCATCGCTGTAAACAGCCATGCTGGTCCAGTCACCTTCTGCGGTGCCCAGAGCCCAGTCGTGCATATGATCGATAGCGGCATTAGCTGCAGAAGCTGCAGAGGAGGCGCCACGAGCCTTGATAATGGCGGCACCGCGCTGCTGAACAGTCGGGATAAAGTCGTTCTCGTACCAGTCCTGCTCCACTTTATCCATGGCAGCGTCACCCGATACTTTAACCTGATGCAGGTCTGGGTATTGAGTGGAGGAGTGGTTACCCCAAATGGTCATGTGGGTAATGTCGTTAACACTAGACTCAGTTTTGTTGGCCAGTTGCGACAGTGCGCGATTGTGGTCCAGGCGAGTCATAGCAGTGAAATTACGCGGATCCAGGTCAGGCGCATTGCGCTGAGCGATCAGGGCATTGGTATTCGCAGGGTTGCCAACAACCAATACTTTCACATTGCGGGAGGCAACGTCATTCAGCGCCTTACCCTGTGCAGAGAAAATAGCGGCGTTTGCTTCAAGCAGGTCTTTACGCTCCATACCCGGTCCACGGGGACGAGCGCCCACGAGCAGAGCATAATCAGCGTCTTTAAACGCAACAGTAGCGTCGTCGCTCTGAACGATACCCGCCAGCAGCGGGAAAGCGCAGTCTTCGAGCTCCATGGCCACGCCTTTCAGCGCTTCCAATGCTGGAGTGATTTCCAGCAGCTGCAGAATAACTGGTTGATCTTTACCCAGCATCTCGCCGGAGGCGATGCGGAACAGCAGCGAATAGCTGATCTGACCGGCAGCGCCGGTAACAGCAACACGAACAGGTGCTTTCACGATAGTTCTCCTCGTTTGTAAGCGGCCGCATTATAGGGCCTCTCGAGCAAATTTCACCTCAAGCGGGGAAATTACCAACTCAATTTGCCTAGTAAAACTGCATTTTTCTCAAATAAAACGTCAAATAAGGATCACGCCAAAGCGATTTCCCGGTAACGTTGCTGCAAGGTGCGATAAACCTGATCGCTGTAATCATCAGCGGAGGCGTCGAGCTCACTGGCAATCTCAGCCAAGTGCTCGTTATCTTCGCGCCCACCCCAGGTCTTCACATAAGTCCCCTCTTTATAACCGTTATCCTGGCGGAAACGATTGAGCACGTTCTTGCCTACATAACGTTGATACAGCTCGGTAAAAGGCATCTCTGTATCGGCGAGAAGCTGAGCAAACCCTGGCAGATCGAATTGTTTGCTTGCCAAAGTATTTAAAGTGAAGGCCTCCAGGTTTTCACGAAAATCACCAGGGGCTCGCTGACCTGCCTCTAATTCCTGCAGCATCTTTTCAGCAACCTGAATCGGGGCACCCTGTTGCAATTCAAGGCTCAGGCCAAAATGCCAAATATCTACCAGCTCGAGTTTCACCTGATCTATATCAGGCTGTTGTTTTTTCCACCACTTCCAACCGTAGTGATCCAAAAGTTCGGCACTCTCTACCCAAATAGCCCGATACCAGGCAAAGTTTTGCGCACGCCAGTTTTCATTAACAACGGTATTAATTTCGTCCTGCAGGGTCAGCATGACCTGCAATTGCTGCTTCATCATATAGGGAACTTCTAACTAGCCGGGCTTAGGCAGCCCGAGGAAATAATCGGAGAAAATTTTCTGTAGTGATTTCAGCCAGCTGCTCGTAAGAAATTCCGCGCAACTCAGCAATGAATTCGGCTACTTCCCGGACATAAGCCGGGATATTAGGCTTGCCACGATAGGGAATCGGTGCAAGGTAGGGAGAATCTGTTTCCACCAGTAGGCGATCGAGGGGCAGTTTACGCGCAACATCGCGCAGGTCCCCGGCATTTTTAAATGTAACAATACCGGAGAGGGAAATGTAATAGTTTAGGTCCAGTGCGGCCTTAGCCATCTCCCAGCTCTCGGTGAAGCAATGCAATACACCCGCTGTTTGCAGGTTTCCGTGCTGTCGAATTAACTGAATCGTATCTTCACGGGCATCGCGGGTATGCACTATTACCGGCAGCCCCACTTGGCCCGCCGCCTGTAGATGGGCGATAAAACTTTGCTGTTGGGTCTCTTTTGTCTCGGTACTGTAGTAATAATCGAGACCAGTCTCCCCCAGTGCTACCACCTTGGGGCGCCCCGCCATTTCGATCAATTGGTCCACACCAGCGAGACCGGATTCGACATCCAGCGGATGTATCCCCACTGAGCAAACCACATCTTCATACTTTGAAGCAATCTCTACGACAGCATCGGCATTATCGAGACTGATACCAACACACAAGAATTTCCCGACCCCCCGACTGCGAGCGAACTCCAGAACAGTATCCAGATCGCCATCAAACTTATCGAGCTTCAGTCTATCCAGGTGACAATGAGAATCTACGAGCATGTGAAATTTACAACGTGTGAGTGGGTCGGCTGGATTCAAGAGTGCCAGCCAGGTAAGTTTCTATTTTGTTTTGCGCAATATTGTCCTTGTCCCCAAACTGAACGCCAATACCCGGCGTACGGTTTCCCTGGGCTCCACTGGGGGTTATCCAGATCACCTTGCCGGCCACCGGAATTTTTTCGGGTTCATCCATCAGGCTTAACAGCAGGAATACTTCATCACCGAGGCTGTAGGATTTATCCGTACTGATAAACAGGCCACCATTCTTTACAAAGGGCATATAAGCCGCGTAGAGAACTGATTTATCCTGAATCTTCAGCGATAGGATGCCGTTTCGGGCACCGCCTCCCATGGCTTTCATGCTCAACCTCAATGTTTTTAATGTTGCGCTAACTTATCTGAGCGTACTGTTTCTGTCCAGAACCCAGCGGATCGACACTTTGATGAAACTAAATAGTACGCCAACCATTATTGATCGTTTTTCACTCAGCCGAATAACCTGGCCCAGCGAATCATCAACTCTTCCAGCAACAGGCGACGGTTGGGATTTGCTCCGCTTGCGAGGCCCATACGCGCCTGAAGAAGATGATCATAAAAGCCAAACAGTGTGCGCAAGCTAGCCCGCCCTGCACCGGGGAACCTTTGCAAAAGTGCCATAACCTGAGTATCACCAGTGGCATCACAGCTGCGCACCCGAGCCATTTGAGCAACCCACTGCTGCCAAAATTGAATAAGCTGGCCTAGGTCTGTGGGTTCGGGAGGGGTCTCCCAGCGACCGGCGGCTGTCACGGCCCTAGCACTCCCTTGGGCCAGAGCAACAAGCTCTTGCAAAAACCGCTCTCGAATTTCCTCACACTTTGGATCTGCCAATTGCGCAGCCAGCAATGGGGCCCCACCAGCGAGTGCCAGGGCTCTGGTTGCCGAGTCTTCCTCCAAGTCACTAGCGCGCAGCCACTGCAGTGCCATTTCTTCTGAAGGAGGTGGAAATACAACAGATTGGCAACGGCTGCGAATCGTTGGCAGCAAGCCTGCCGGAGAGTCACTAACCAGCAGGAAAATCACTGATGCCGCCGGTTCCTCCAGATTTTTCAGCAGGGCGTTAGCCGCATTGATGTTCATCGCCTCTGCCGGTGCCAGCCACACCAAGCGCGCGCCCCCGCGCCCACTGGTTCGCGACACAAAGTCGCCGAGCTGGCGAATCTGCTCAACCTTGAGCGGCCCTCCCTCTTTCTCTGGCTCCACCCGAAGAAAATCCGGGTGAGATCCCGCCTGCCAAAGGTGGCAGTCTTTGCAGCTTCCACAGGCCTGCCCTTCTCTGGGTTGTTCACACAATACCAGCGCTGAAAAAGCCTCGGCAAAAGCGCGCTTGCCAAGACCTTGCTGACCACTGATCAGCAAGGCATGAGGACATCGACCTGCGCGCCACTGGGTACCGAGCCGTTGCCACTGTTCCGTTTGCCAGGGTAATAGAGAGGGAATAGGGATATGTTCAGGTGCTTCAGACACTGCCATTTGCCAAATTTGTAACTGGGAACTTCACTACCAACAATAAGGGCGCTGTGGGGGCAATATTTTTACAGCGCCCTTTAAAGAAGACGCTGTAACTCCTGCCCCAGCTGCTGCTGAACCTGCGCTAGAGGCTGGCTGGCATCAACAATAGCGTAACGTGAGGGGGCCGCCTGTGCACGTTCACGATAAGCCGCACGCACTCGGTGAAAGAAAGCCAGCTGCTCACTTTCAAATCGATCGGCAGCTCCAGTACTGGCTGCACGCTCCAAACCTATTTGCGGATCCAGGTCTAAAAGAAGCACTTTATCGGGCCGTAAATCACCCTGCACATCTTGTTCGAGCCGCTCTATTAAGGCTCTATCGAGCGCTCGGCCACCACCCTGATAGGCATAAGTGGCATCGGTGAAACGGTCACAAACTACCCAATCACCACGCTCCAGAGCCGGGACAATCACTTTAGCCAAATGCTGCGCTCGAGCAGCAAAGACCATAAGCAGTTCCGCCGTGGGGTCAACCGCCTCTTCACGCTTCGCCAGGAGCAATTCCCGCAGCTGTTCAGCCAGCGGCGTACCACCTGGCTCACGGGTTTGAATGAATGGAATATTACGATCAGCTAACCACTGGGTGATAAATTGCAGGTTAGTGGACTTACCAACCCCCTCACCACCTTCCAGGGTTATGAATTTTCCGCGCGACACTATCTCTAATTTCCTTTAACCGGGCTGGAGCGATAATCCGCTCGCCTCTTCAGCTGATACTCCCGCACCGCACGGTTGTGCTCTGTCAGAGTGGCTGAGAAATGATGGGAGCCATCCCCCTTGCCTACAAAATAAAGGCTTTTACCAGGTTTTGGGTTGAGTGCAGCACGGATAGCCGCACGCCCTGGCAGTGCAATTGGTGTGGGGGGCAGCCCATTGATTACATAGGTATTATACGGGGTTGGCGCCCGAAGGTGTGCTCGAGTGAGATTACCATCGTAATCTTCTCCCAACCCATAAATGACAGTGGGATCTGTCTGCAGGCGCATGCCTTTATTCAAGCGACGTACAAACACCCCTGCGATTTCACTGCGCTCCGAAGGCTGACCGGTTTCCTTTTCAATCAGCGAGGCCATGATCAAGGCTTCATAGGGGGACGCATAAGGAAGCCCCTCTCCTTTTGCCTGCCACTCCTCATCCAATACACGCTGCATACGTTCGTAAGCCTCGCGCAAAAGCTCAATATCCGTAGTTCCAGAGCGGTATACATAGGTATCTGGGAAAATCCAGCCTTCCTCTGCACCCTCTTCCAAGCCGAGGGCCCGGGCAGCTGCACTGACACTGCTACCTGCCTTGGATCTAACAACCCTTTGCCCCGAGCGAATCTTGTGCAGGGCCTGCTGGAAGGTCCAACCCTCAACCAGAGTCAGCCGGTAAACAGTGACATCCCCTCGGTTTAGCCGGGCGATCAAATCCATTGCTGTACTTCCATGGGGGATCAAATACTCACCGGAGTGGATATCTGTTTTGCCCTCCCAGTAAGCATAGGCAAGCACCAATCTCGGCCAGTTGATTACCCCATCACCTTTCAGCTTACGCAAAGTGCCAGATAGACTGCTGCCTTTATTCACCTGAAACTGAAGGCCCTTTTCTCCCACCGGTAGCGGTGTAGCGAGAGCCACCTGTAACATCCAAAGAGATGCCAGTACCAATAGGCCTGAGAGAAGGAAACCTCCAAACAGGACCTTCCAGAATTTAACCGGGGAGCTTGTCTGCTTCTTCTTTTTTACCACAATGTTTCCATAATCAATTGCTGTAACCCACGTACGCCAGACCCTATTTTCCAACGCTTATGACCGACAATCTCGACAACAGGTAATACCCCGCGCACGCTGTTACACAAAGCTATTTCCTCAGCACCGCACAGGTCCCGAATATCCATATCTCGCTCCTGCCATTGAATCCTGCTTGACAGCCAGTCTCGCATGACACCCCGGACACCACACCGCTCTAGGTTAGGTGTTATCCAGCCATCGCCGAAGCGCGCCAGTAAATTACAGCGCAAGCTCTCGATAACCCTGCCTTCAGTGTCGAGCATCAGGCCATCGAGGTAGTCGCCCTCAGGGAGCTCAGACTTCGCCCTATTATATCGACTGCGACTCAAAAATTTGCAGCCAGAGTTCCATCTTTGTGAAACCGGCAGATGAGTCTTACAGGGGAAAAGGTGAACCCCAAGTTCTGCCTCCTCTGTCGGCTGCAGTGGCAAAAAGGAAAGGTCCCAGCACCACTGGCCATCAATAAGGCCCACCCGTAACCGAGCGATCGCCATTTTGTGACCCCGCTGTGCTGCCAGCAGAGGGACGCATTGATCAATATCAGCAAGTAGCGACTCGCCCAAACCCAAGGCTCGTGCAAGGCGCTCTCTATGCAATGGCCACAGAGGAATCTTCCCGTTGTGACAACGCATAGTTTCGAGGATTCCGTCTTTATAGAGCTCATCTTCTGGCAGGCTCTGCACAGGATGGCCTCGAAGGAAAAGCTGCGGTAATTTGGACATGCAGTCCTCGGAATGAGAGTTGCCCGCCCAAAGGCGGGCAGATAGGTCAGATCCGCTTGAAAATCAGTGAACCATTGGTACCGCCGAACCCAAATGAGTTAGAAAGTACCGAATCGATAGCCATCGGCTGAGCCTCTTGAGGAACCAGGTTAATACCTTCGCAAGCCTCATCGGCATTATTTAAATTGATTGTTGGTGGCGCCATCTGGTCACGCAACGCAAGAACGGAGAAAACCGCCTCAATAGCACCAGCTGCGCCTAAAAGGTGCCCCGTCATAGACTTGGTGGAGCTTACAGCCAGCTTTTCTGCAGAGCCGGCAAAAACATTGCGTACCGCCTGGATTTCAGCCGTATCCCCTAACGGGGTAGAAGTGCCATGGGCGTTAATATATTGGATTTCGGTAGCCCCCATACCCGCGTCTTTCAGTGCGTTCTGCATTGAAAGTGCGGCTCCGGCACCATCTTCTGGGGGCGAGGTCATATGGTGGGCGTCGCCACTCATACCAAAGCCCGCAAGCTCGGCGTAAATAGTCGCACCGCGGGCTTTTGCATGCTCATATTCTTCCAGGACGAGCACCGCAGCGCCCTCTCCCAATACGAAACCATCCCGGTCTTTATCCCATGGGCGACTGGCCGTCTTGGGATCATCATTGCGTGTGGAAAGCGCCCTGGCCGCACAGAAGCCGCCGAGCCCGACAGGTGTGGTGACCATTTCGGCCCCGCCACACACCATAACATCTGCATCGCCATATTGGATGGTCCGCATTCCCAACCCCAAGGCATGGGTACCAGTAGTGCAGGCCGTTGTGACGGCAAGGTTTGGCCCTCGAAGGCCATATTTAATCGATAGGTTACCAGCTACCATGTTGATGATGGCACCCGGCACAAAAAATGGTGATACCCGTCGGGGGCCCTTCTCCGCGATTAACAGGGCATTGTCTTCAATAGCCATGATGCCCCCCATACCGGAACCGATACAGGTCCCCATACGTGGTGCACTGCCTTCGCTCACTTCCAGGCCACTATCTTCCATCGCCTGAATACCCGCGACCAAGCCATACTGCAGGAAGGTGTCCATCTTGCGTGCATCTTTTGCAGGCATGTAGGGCGTGGGATCGAAATCTTTTACCGTAGCGGCGAAGCGGGTCGAGAACGCCGAAACATCGAACGTTTCTATTGGAGCTGCCCCACTGACACCTTTCAGAATGCCAGACCAAGTCTCCCCTACGGTGTTACCTAGCGGGCTTACTGCGCCCATTCCGGTTACAACAACTCTTCTGTGCGACACTGCGGTCCCCCCGAAACTCTTACTGTCACTGTTCTTCCTTCAATAGCTTGTGAATGAAACAACACTCGAACAGTAGTCACAATTCCATAGTGCAAATAAAAAGAGAGCCGCGCTATGTAACATAGAACGGCTCTCAGAAACGCTTGGCTACGCACAGTAATAAAACTGTTCGCGCCTAAACCACCCAGCAGGAATTAACCAAGGTTGTCCTTGATGTAATCAATTGCCAGCTGAACAGTTGTGATTTTCTCAGCTTCTTCATCGGGGATTTCGGTTTCGAATTCCTCTTCCAAAGCCATTACCAACTCAACTGTGTCGAGTGAGTCCGCGCCCAGATCTTCAACAAAAGAGGCTTCAGGCTTAACGTCTTCTTCCTTCACGCCCAGTTGTTCAGCAACGATCTTTTTAACGCGCTCTTCAATGCTGCTCATGATTCAATTTAACTCCTAGTGGGTAAAAATCTGTTTTAGTCGCTATTGTTATTTCGCCAATCCAATTAACGGCGATAACGACCGGCTCACACAGCTTTTGGATAATTCAGAGGCCATTGTACCCCAAGTTTTTAGGGTTGTAATGCACGGCTCTGCGGCACCATTAGCAAATACACAAATCTTATAAAAATCAACAAGTTATTTTGATATTTTTAGCGTATCTCAAGTCATATACATGCCGCCATTGACATGTATCGTCTCCCCTGTGACATAGGCTCCGGCATCACTTGCCAGAAATGCCACAACAGAAGCGATCTCTTCAGGCTGCCCCAGGCGCCCCAGGGGAATCTTTTCAAGCAGTGCCTCGCGCTGGGCTTCGGGCAGCACTTTGGTCATATCGGTATCGATAAAACCCGGGGCAACGGTATTGACAGTGATACCGCGGGAGCCGATCTCTGCAGCCAGAGAGCGCGCAAAACCGGCTACTCCAGCCTTGGTGGCTGCGTAATTGCTCTGACCGGCATTGCCCATGCTACCCACGACAGAACTGATATTAATGATGCGCCCCCAGCGAGCTCGGGTCATATCCCGAAGACACGCTTTCGTCATGCGGTAAACTGCGGACAAGTTTGTCTCAATCACAGAGTCCCACTCATCATCCTTCATGCGCATAAGCAAGTTGTCTTTAGTGATGCCCGCGTTATTGACCAGGATGGCAGGCGCCGCAAAATCATTTTTCACGGCCTCATGTAGCCCGGCGATGCTTTCGGCACTCGTCACATCAAGCACCATACCAGCCCCACTAAAGCCTTTCTCGGCAAAACGCGCACTGATTTTCTCTGCACCGCTATCACTGGTAGCAGTACCTATCACCGTTGCGCCCTGGCTACCCAGCATATCCGCAATTGCCGCACCAATACCGCGACTGGCGCCAGTGACCAGGGCCACCTTACCTTCAAGGGAAATCTTTAGGCTCATACTTGCATTATCCTTATTCGACCATTGCCAATCGTGCCTGAGCAATATCAGGCAGCTGTAGCTCTCAGCGCCTCATTAAAGCTGGCAGGAGTATCTATACCGTGACAAGTAGCACTGCGATTGATGCGCTTGACCAAACCAGCCAGCACCTTGCCCGGACCACATTCAACCCATTGTGTAGCGCCATCGCTCACAAGCTTTTGGGCACAGGCCGTCCAGCGCACAGGGCTATAGATTTGCTCAATCATTAAAGCTTTGATCTTCGCCGGATCAGATTCGGCTTCGGCATGCACATTGTGCACAACAGGGATTTGCGGTGCGCTGAACTCCGCCGCCTCAATTTGAGGAGCGAGCTTTTCAGCTGCTGGACGCATTAATTCAGTATGAAAGGGTGCACTCACCGGCAAAGGCATTGCACGCTTGGCGCCGGCTGATTTACAGGCATCTATGGCCCTTTCAACCGCAGCACTACTGCCGGCAATAACAATCTGCCCCGGTGAGTTGTAGTTCACCGCGGCAACTACCCCCCCTTGAGCGGCTTCAGCACAGGCCTCTTCCACAACCGCATCGTCGAGGCCAATCACTGCGGCCATAGCTCCAGTGCCTACGGGTACAGCTTCCTGCATCAGGCGGCCGCGCTCACGGACCAGGTGGACAGCATCCTTAAAAGCCAAAACACCAGAGCATACTAATGCAGACCACTCTCCCAGACTGTGCCCCGCCATGCGCGCAGGCACAGCACCACCACGGGCACGCCAGAGACGATAGAGAGCAACACTGGAGGTCAGAAGAAGGGGTTGGGTGCGCTGGGTTAGATTGATCGCTTCCTGCTCACCATTTTGACAGAGATCCCAAAGGTCGTATCCAAGAACCTCCGAAGCCTCAGCAAAGGTGGACTGGATTTCTGGGGCTTCCTGAGCAATCTCGGAGAGCATACCGATCTTTTGAGATCCCTGCCCAGGAAAGACGAATGCAAGCGCGGCATTGGTCATAAGATATCCTTAAACCTATTTGGCAAATTTCAGTAGGAGCGGGGCGAACCATCTACCCCATTTCCTTTGAGTTTCGCTCACCAGCTTGCACCAGGGCAGCGCCAACTCTGGCGGCTAAATTGGCATCGGCACATTCTTTTGCCGTCACCATAGCCCGGTAAAAAGCTTCGCTGCTGGCACCTCCGTGGCTTTTAATCACGTTGCCCTTCACCCCTACAAAGCTGGCGCCATTATAGCGGGCAGGCTCTACCTGTGTGCGCCATTTTCGCAACAGCTTTATGGCTAATTGGCCAAAAAAACGCTTGAAACACCCCTTTTTCTCGATGGTGAACGCTTTTTGACCCATAAGTCTTATTACGCCCTCAGCGGATTTCATGGCCACATTTCCCATCAGGCCATCACACACAACCACATCGACAGCGCCGGTAAAGATGTCATGTCCTTCCACAAAGCCGACATAGTTGACTCCCGGGTCTGCCTCGAAAAGCTCGGCAGCCCTGCGTATCTCTGCGGTTCCCTTGTGCGCTTCTGCACCGATATTCAGCAGGGCCACTTCGATATCCTCGCGAGGGATACCGGTATGCAGATGCTGGGCCTCTATTCCCATACGCGCAAACTGCAACAAGTCTTCAGCACTACACCCCACATTGGCGCCGAGATCCAAAAGGTAGCAGGAACCGTGCCCTGAGGGTACGGACTTGCCCAGCGCTGGTTTGCGAACGCCCTCAATATTACCTAGAACGCTGCGACTCAGAGCCAATAGGGCGCCGGTATTTCCTGAAGTCACCATCGCCTGAGCACTCCCCTCTGCCACCGCCTTCAAAGCCTTAGCCATAGTAGAGTCGCGCTTATGACGAACGGCCTGCAAAGGGTTGCACTCCTGGGTAACAACCTGCTCACAGGGGACAATTTCAAGGCGATCAGGGATTTGGGAGTAACGCTGCTCGAGGAACAGAGCCTCTAATTGCGCGCGCGGGCCAAAGAGTTTTAGCTGCGCTTCGGGGAAGTTATGAAGAAATCTAATACAGGCCGGAACGACAGAGCGGGGACCTAAGTCCCCGCCCATTGCATCCACGGCCAATCGCAATTGGCTGGACAAAGCTTACTCTTCTTCGGAGCCGCCGCCGATTTCGAGCACCTTGCGACCACGGTAAAAACCGTCTTTGGTCACGTGGTGACGACGGTGTTTTTCACCGGTAGTGGGGTCTACGGAGAGAGTTGCACCGGCGCCCAGAGCGTCGTGTGAACGACGCATACCGCGACGGGAACGAGTCTTCTTGTTTTGTTGAACAGCCATTGCTAGCTCCTAAAATAAACAAATTTCGCTGGAACCGGGGCGCCTACCGGCGAGCCCAAACTCCCCGGAAAAATCTAGGATTTCCCCGAAGAACCCTTCAACTGCTCCAGCACTTTAAAGGGGTTTTCCCGTTGCTCACCCGCTTCAGACTCCTTCTCACCGACATGGAAACTGTCCTTAGAGACACATTCCGCATCGTGATAAGCCACCATCGGCAGATTAAGCAAAATTTCATCTTCCAGGATCTGGTGTAGGTTTAGCTCATCGCTATCCTGAATAACCGGATCCAGGTCTTTGGGGAGGGCCTTGCCCTGCTCTTCAGACCAAACGATACCCCAGCAAAATTGCGCTTCGAGCTGCTCGCGCACGGGGTGTAGGCAACGTTGGCATAGTAAATCCACCGTGCACGACACCTTGCCACTAACAGTGAGGTGATTTTGCAGGTCGCGACCAAACTGAATATCAGCCACAACCTCCCCTTCCACAGACTCTACAGCCTCACGGAGGCGCCCCAGTGATTCCAGAGGCAAAATACCTTCCAGATACTGTTCGCGCTGCACCAATTTTCGAGCGTCAACGCTCTTTGGCAATACTGATTTAGAGGGGGCTATCGACATAAGCGCGCAATTCTATGGACTCACCCTACCCTTGTCAAAACAATTCAGTCACTGCAGTATCGCTCGGTCACAAACATTGACCAAACAACCATGGAACTGCCCAAATAATGGCCTCTCCACTGATACTAGCCTCCAGCTCCCCCTATCGAAGAGCGTTACTACAACAGCTCAACCTGCCCTTTCGCCACGCGGCACCTCATATAAATGAAGAAGCCAGGCCAGGGGAAGGTGCAGGCGCGCTAGCCCTGCGACTCGCACAGGAAAAAGCCCAGGCCTTGGTAAAAGATCACCCCAAAGCCCTAATCATCGGCTCAGACCAGGTAGCAGAATATGAAGGCGGGATTCTAGGCAAGCCCGGCAACCGCACCAAAGCCATTGCCCAGCTACAAGCCTGCTCTGGCAACAAAGTCATATTTCACACCGGCCTGTCACTCTTAGACAGCGAAAGCGGCCGCCAAGCAAGCACTGTGGAAACTTTCACGGTGTATTTCCGCCCGCTCAGCCTGGCGCAGATTGAAAGATATGTGGAGCTAGAAGAGCCCTACGATTGTGCCGGATCTTTTAAAGTTGAGGGCCTCGGTATCGCCTTATTTGAAAAACTCGACGGCACAGACATCAACACCCTTGTGGGCCTTCCCCTTATCCGCTTGGTAGATCTACTCGGTGAATTTGGCATAGACCCTCTACAACCAGCTCCCGAATCAACGCCTAAGGAGTGAGAGGAGCCCAATCCAGTAAGCCTGCAAATTCGTCGATAATCGCCTGGGGACGATACTCCTGCAGGCGAGTCGGGCAGTGAGCCCCGTAACTAACGCCGATTGAAGACATACCTATCGCCGCCGCCATCGCCAAATCATAAGTAGTGTCGCCGACCATCACCGCCTCACCAACCCCGCATCTGATTTCGACCAGTAGCTCACTGAGCATGCGCGGATCGGGCTTGGAGGCAGTTTCATCCGCGCAGCGGCTCGCCACAAACAAATGCCCCAGACCATGCTCCTCAAACTCCCGGTTGAGACCGCGACGACTTTTTCCTGTAGCAACCGCCAACTGGTGCCCCCGAGAGAGCAATTCATCCAGAGTATCCAACACTCCCTCAAATAAGGGCACAGGCTCCACCCGCGCAGCCATCCACTCCTCCGAATAGAATTGCCTCAGCGCTTGTCGATCCCCATCGGGAGCCTCTGGAAAAAGGGTGGCTGCCGCCTCCGGCAAACCCAACCCAATAATATTACTCACCGCATCAGGGGTAAGCGCAGGCAAGCCAACCCGCTCAGCTGCACGCAGCATACAGGCCACAATCCGCGCCTCAGAATTACAAACAGTGCCATCCCAATCGAGGATCACCAGCATCGCTTACCGCCCTACTCTTCCCGCAACTTCTTCAATAACGCCTGCATTTCAGTGGGCAGGGGCGCTTCGACACTCACAGCGGTACCATCTGGCAGGGTACAGCGCACAGAAGCAGAATGCAGGAAAAGGCGCTTTAGCCCACGCTCGCGAAAAGCGCGGTTATCCTCGTCACTGGTGTATTTGCTATCGCCCGCCAAGGGGCAACCGACAAACTGAGCATGCACGCGAATCTGGTGGGTGCGACCGGTTACCGGCTCTGCGGCCAGCAGTGTTGCCGCCTTGAAGCGCTCCAGCACCTGGAAGCGCGTCTCGGATGTTTTGCCATCCTGGTGCACCGAAACCATCCGCTCGCCACTCTTGAGGGTATTCTTGCGCAGAGGAGCCTCAACAACCTTTCTGCCCCGGGGCCACTTACCCACTGCCAGCGCCAAATAAGACTTCCCTATTCGGCCACCTCTCAGCTCCGACTGCACATGCTGCAAAACGTTGCGCTTGCGGGCCACCATAATTGCACCGCTCGTATCCCGATCGAGGCGATGCACCAGTTCAATAAATGGGCTCTGCGGATACATCTGCCTGAGCACCTCAATCAATCCAAGCCGGACTCCACTGCCACCGTGAACGGCAAGCCCCGCGGGCTTATTGATCACAAGCAGGCCATTTTCATCATAAAGAATGGAATCTCGCACCAACTGGCGCAGCTGCTCTCCCGCAAGGGGGGCAGGAGCCTGCTCTGCGGCACGAATTGGCGGCACACGCACCACATCGCCCGCTGCCAGCTTGTATTCCGCCTTGACCCGTCCTTTATTTACTCTTACCTCGCCCTTACGCAGGATTCGGTAGACACGTGAACGGGGCACACCTTTTAGGCGTGCCTGCAGGAAATTATCAATCCTCTGACCAGCCAGCTCTTCCGGCACAGTTAAAAGCTGCACGCCACCAGAGGGATTCCAGGTATCAGAGGGAGTGTCGGCCGCAGCCGTTTTCGTTTTAAGGGGAGGTGTACTTCGCATGACGCGCATCATAGCGCCGCTTAGGGGACAATTGAAGCACCTCCCTGCCCGTGCTATATTCGGCCGGCCTGAATTCGGCTGGTTTTCGGCCATTGGCGGCTTCCCACATGAAGAGATAGCCATGGCTTCAGAGAAAATACCGCTGTTCGGCCAGTGCGCGGGCATACCCGCGTTATTGATAAAAACTGAGCTGATGAGTGCTTCCCAAAACGAGAATCTCAAGGGGGCCTCACCGGCACAACAGCCCACAGTTAAGTGGGTAACAATCGCGAAGGTAAGACGGGCCGCGACCCGCAGCGCTTGAAAGGACGACTCAAAATTTGCGTCCCGCTCTGCAGATAATGCCAGCGACCGAACTGGCAACCAGGCTAAAACTGCTTCCAATGACCTGGTCAACAAAATATAGAAGAAAGGTACCGGCCAAAAGCCGAGCTGCAGAGCCAGTAATAATGACGCAAACCTTGCCACCCAGCTTGAAACAGACCGAAGGGTGGCGCCCAATCCGGCCATGGAAACCCACGGCCCCGGTACAGGGCAGTACTAAACATAAGGTACTAAAGGAAGAAAGGTACTAATAAGTACCAACGGATAACACCACAGCAGCGTGTATCCGGAGTTTTTGCAGTGAAAATATTGGGCGAACGCTCGTCTCGAAAAGCCGCGTAGACTGAATTTGCGGAACAGACAGCCTCTCTCATTTCTCTGCCCCGCCACCAGGTCCTCTCCTCTTGGCGGCCAACAATCAAGCCTGCAACTAGCGGTGTCAAACCTTTGCGCAAAGCAAGGAAATCGACACGCATGAAGAGAATGCTGATCAACGCAACCCAGCCTGAGGAGTTGCGTGTAGCCCTGGTAGATGGCCAGTGGCTCTATGACTTGGATATTGAAAATCGCACCCGCCAGCAGAAAAAAGCCAACATCTACAAAGGTAAAATTACCCGCGTAGAACCCTCGCTCGAAGCCGCATTTGTCGACTATGGCGAAGAGCGCCACGGCTTCCTTCCCCTGAAAGAAATCTCCCGCGAATACTTCCTCAAACAGCCCAAGGACATCGAAGGCCGTATCAAGATTAAAGATGTCGTTAAAGAGGGAATGGAGGTCGTCGTTCAGGTCGATAAGGAAGAGCGCGGTAACAAAGGCGCAGCCCTGACCACCTTTATCAGCCTCGCCGGGCGCTACCTGGTACTGATGCCAAACAACCCCCGTGCCGGTGGTATCTCTCGCCGTATTGAAGGTGACGAGCGATCCGAGCTACGCGATGCCCTGGCAAGCGTAGACGTCCCCTCCGGCATGGGCATTATCGTGCGCACCGCCGGTGTTGGTCGCAGCGGCGAAGAACTGCAATGGGATCTCAATTATCTCCTGCAGCTGTGGAGCCTAATCAAAGAATCAGCGGACAAGAATAGCGCACCCGAATTCCTCTTCCAGGAAAGCAATGTAATCATTCGGGCGATTCGCGATTACATGCGCGATGATATTGGCGAAGTCATTGTCGACGATGCAGATGCCTTCAAGCTAGTAAAGGGCTTTGCCGAGCAGGTCATGCCCCACTACGCCCATAAGGTAAAGTTCTACGAAGATAGTATTCCGCTCTTCAACCGCTACCAAATTGAAAGCCAGATCGAGACCGCCTTTGAACGTGAAGTGAAACTTCCCTCCGGCGGCTCCATCGTTATCGATGTTACCGAGGCGCTAGTCTCTATCGACATCAACTCCTCCCGTGCCACCAAAGGCGGCGACATCGAGGAGACCGCGCGCAGTATCAACCTGGAAGCCGCCGACGAGATCGCTCGCCAGCTGCGCCTGCGCGACATGGGCGGCCTGGTAGTGATCGACTTTATCGACATGCAGAGCAAATCCAACCAGCGCGAAGTTGAGAAGCGCATGGAAAAAGCTCTCAGCATGGACCGCGCACGCGTACAGGTTGGCCGTATCTCCCGCTTCGGCCTGCTGGAAATGTCCCGTCAGCGCCTGCGTCCATCTCTTGGCGAAACCACCTTCCGCGTCTGCCCCCGTTGTAGCGGCCAAGGTACCATTCGCGGCACCAAATCCCTGGCCCTCTCAATCCTGCGCCTGGTGGAAGAAGAAGCCAAGAAAGAGCGCAGCGCAGAGATTCGCGCAATCACTCCGGTGAATGTCGCCACCTACCTTCTCAACGAGAAGCGCAAGGCTATTTCCCAGATTGAAGCGCGCAACAATACCCGTGTAGTGGTTGTACCCAACTCGGAGATTGAAACCCCCCACTTTGAAGTGCAGCGCCTGCGCGATGACGATACCTCTACCCTCGAAACCTCCTATAAAATTTCTGGAAGCGTTGAGGAAACCGTCACCAAGAAAGAAGAGCAGCCTAAGCGCCCACTGGCTCAACCGACTGTTCAGCCGCTCGCACACGCTGCACCGGCACCCACTCCCGAAAAGAAACCGGAGCCGGGTCTGTTTAGCCGTCTGATTAGTGCTATTGCGGAGCTTTTCACCAGCAAAGAAGAAGAGCCCAAAAAGCATCAAAAGTCGCAAAACCGCGGCAAAGATTACCAGCGCAACCGCAACCGTAATCGCAACCAGCGCGGTGGCAACCGAGGAAACCGCGGTGAGCGCCAGACACGCCGCAGAGACGATCGCCGCGAAGACGCCAAGAGCGAAGACCAGCGCGAGCCCAAGCAGACCGCAAAGCCGTACGATGAGCGCGACAGCGGAGCGGATCGTGGCGAGGGGCAGCGTCGCCGTCGTCGTCGTCGCAGCGGGGACAACCGCCGCAAGGACGAAAACCGCGGCAACATCTCCGACAGCAACACCAATGAAAATGCTACTCAAGTAGAAGAGAGCACTGATCAGCAGCGTCCGTCACGCCGCCCCAGCAATGTTCGCGGCCGCCCGCAAGCTCGACGCCGTGGCCGTCGTGCAGAAAACACTGCTGCCACAGCCGTAGCCCAAAGTCAGGAAGAGCTGAATCGCGAAGTCAATGAAGCCATTGACGAAGCAGAGAGCGAAGCCAGAAAATCCCGGGATACCACGGCCAAAAGCTCCAGCGACACTTCTAGCTCCAGCAACACTTCTGCAAGCGAGGTGCCAAGACCCAAAGCCAAGCACAGTGAACAGAAGACACCCGAACCCACTCAGGCTTCCAAACCCAAGCCCGCAGAGAAAGCGCCTACGCAAGCGCCCATTGCGTCAGAAGCAACTGCAGCGGCCAGAGTAAAAGCGGAGCCGACCACTTCCGCAACGGAGACCCAGCAAGCGGTAACACCTGCTGCAACCAAGGAAGCCCCCCAGGCAACCGCAAAGGCTTCTCAAGAAGCCACTAGCACCAAAACACCGGCAAGCGCTAAAACCGCGGAAGCCATTGTGGAGCAGCAGGACGCTGAGGAGACGGCCCTGCAGGAAGCCAGCGAGGCCGCAAAAGCAACTGAAAAGCAAAGTGATGCTATTGCCAGAGAAGAGATCATGGCCGAAGAAGCTATAGCTTCCGAGGAAATCAATGCTCCGGCAACCCAGGGGCGCGCAGGCAATGACCCGCGCATCAACCCCAAACCATTACTTGAGCTGGCTATCGTTACCGAGCACCGCGAGATGGGCTCACAGCAACCACTGGATACCGCTCAACCAGCGGCCATTGAGCACAGCCCACGCGCCCTGGCACGCCCAGCCAACGATCCGCGCATGGCTCGCCGGGTAGCGCAAACACAAACTGATACTGACCACAACTCAGCAGAAGCTGGCTAAACAGCGCCAATCAAAGCCCCCGGCAGCTAAGCTGCCGGGGGCTTTTTAATGCCTAAAGAATTCACCTAGATTGATCAATAATTCACCTAACTTATTGAACTTATTAAAAAATTTCACAAAGACGGTTGTATGTAGCACGAAGCTATGTATAATGCGCAGCACAATTTGGTGGGGTGGCTGAGTGGTCGAAAGCGGCGGTCTTGAAAACCGTTGACTGTAACAGGTCCCAGGGTTCGAATCCCTGCCCCACCGCCATATAAAAAAGAGCCCGGCTTTATGCCGGGCTCTTTCGTTTATGAGTTTGGCAATTCAGGGCCCAAGCCCACATCTTCGTTGAAGGGTAAAGCCTGCAAACCAACGAGTGAAACTAAACTAATTCCTGCACCATCACGCCCCTCAAGCTCTCAAGCACCCGCTTTCCTTTTTCAAGTGCCGCTTAACTTATTTTTTGCCTTTCAGGATTGCCGCATAATTGGCAAATGCCATTATCGCTAACGCAGTCCCCAGCAAGGAGTTAAGGAGCAATAAGAGCTCTCAGCCCAGCAGCTAGAATTCATCCTGCCAGCGGAATACTAAAAGCAACTTTCACAACACAACTAAGCTTGAGAAAAGAACCACTAACAGCGAGATAGGAACAGCAGTATTTGCTATAGCAGCACCAATGCTTGAGTCGTTTTATGCCAAGCAAGGCATAAAGTTAAGCGGCCATAGCGGCCAAGAGCAACGTCAAAGTATTTGTCTGCTGAGAAGTGAAAAGCCACAAGTAACCACTTAAATTTTCAGGCAATAGCGAAGGCCCCATACGCTACCTGCTCGCGATGCCCTTTCAAAAATTTCTGCCATTCAGGGGCAGTATAAGATTCCGCATCCAACCAAACCTGTACATATTCAGCAGCCAAAAAGATTGGGCTTCTATCGTGGCCAGCCGCTGCAACCTCAGGTGCCGGTTCATCAGTAATTAAGGTGCATGAGTAGTAGCCAACCTCCCCTCCAACAGATTCCCAGTAATCCCAGAGGATGGGTGCCCACATGATTTCTTTACCCAATGGAGTAAATTGAACCTGTGTCTTCCGCCCTTTGAGCTCCACCCACTCAAAGAAGCTGCAAAAAGGTAAAATGCCATGCTGGCGCCCTATTAAAGGCCGCCAAGTCTTTGCATCCAGCAATCTATCCAACCGGGCGTTATAGAGGCTATAGCGGGTCGATAGATCCACTGTAGAATTTGCAGACCGCAAGGAGTAGCGCAAAGGACGCAACCAGTTTTGCGCCCCATCACTAGTGATACCCGGCGTAAAATACCGTGGATATACTCTCTCACCCACCCCTGCCAAGCGAAATTGGCTCGCCCGGGGCTGCCCCTTCAAACCAAGAACCTGCTGAGCCTCTGCCCTGCCAGCAGAAACCTCCCACTTCTGGTCCAAGCGGAACTGCTGCCAAGCAAGAGCATCTCTCTTGTATTCAATGGGAAGTAATGACATGGATTTATCATTAGGAACCGTAAAGGAGTAACACATAAGAGCTCTCCATTCATCGTAGCGAAGCCATGTTCAAGGGGCTCAATTGGGCTAGCTGGCCACTACATGGGATATTTGTTATCTGAAGGAAGAAGGAATATAACCTAACCCCGATTGCAATAGTCATTGCGTCCAATATATTGGCATGTGCTTAGGTTCGTATGATTGGCACACCAAACAACCTGACAAAGATAAATCATAAATGGATACTAGTCCTACCATCTGTCTCACGGCTGCTTTGCCCAATGCCACTTTGAGCTGCGGCAAGTATTAATCAACAGTAAAAGTACTTACTGTGCAACGACAACCGCCTTGCTGATCAACACCCTCATACAATGGCTTGGCTACCATTGCTTTAAGGAAAACGCATTATGAAAATAGCAATTATTAGCTCTGGAGCTGGCTTGATTGGGCCAGCTAGATAATGCTTACTGCACTTATACTTGCCTCCCTCCTGAAATTTTAGCTTTCAGGAAGCACCCATTAACCATGCCATATAGCGCTTAGTAGAAAATCATTTACATGGAACGATTAACCAGCTCTAGATATCACTTTGAAAATGCTAAGATGTCTCTCCCAAATACTCTTTTTCTTATATTTTGAGCCATGGATAATTGTTTACTCTTTGACAATGATGGAACATTAGTTGATAGCGAGTATCTTTGTAACATAGGCCTCGTGCTAATGTTCAGGCGCTTTGGGATAGCACTGGATGCTGATGAGTTAGTGATCCGTTTCAGAGGATGGAAACTCTCAAGCCTACTATCTATTTTAGAAAAGGAAAATGGACTCGACCTGCCAGGAGATTTCGTACAAGAGTATCGAACTATAGTATCAGGCCTATTTAACAAAGAACTTAGACCTGTTGAAGGGGTAATTGAGGCTCTAGAAGCACTAGATGCCCCAAAGGCAGTGGTATCTAGCGGACCAATAGAAAAAATAAAGCATACTTTAGGCCTATGTGGTTTATCCAAATACTTTGGGGACAATTTATATAGCTCTTACGAGGTAGGTATTTGGAAGCCAGATCCAGGTATATATCTACATGCAGCCAAGCGGATGGGTTATCCTGTAGAAAACTGCATCGTTATTGATGATGGTCCCGTGGGCGTTAAAGCTGGTACAGATGCAGGAATGACAACCTTCTTCTTTAATAGATTTGAAGAGCAGTGCAACATTAAAGGTATTGTGAGCTTCACTACAATGGACGAGCTGCCTGGATTAGTAGGAAATACAAGAGATTAACAACACCAACAGAATTAGTCCTAGCTGTTTTGCTATTCTCCTTCAAGAGAATCAATCACCCGATCGATCTCCGCCTTATTTTCTTCAATAAGTCTATCTGAAAGAACCTTAAGCTTGTCAATTGATTTATAATCAAAAGGGCCAACAAATGGATCTATCAGTTGAATATTTAGGTAGTCATAGCTCACCCGCGAGGATGCTAAAGATTTTGCTATCTCTAGAGAAAATATTTGTTGATAATCCATAGATCTTGTCATACTAAATATAGCATCTTGAAACCAACGCAATTTCCCCCAGCTTTTCAAGCTCCTATAATTAAAATCCATAGTCTGCACCGGATGAATACCAGACCCAAGAATCAACACATAATAGTTTTTATCAGGAAACTCATTAATTACATCATGCAATATAATGCTAGCTGGGTCGTTAGCTGTGATTGCCGCATCTGCAAAATACCGATGGCTTAAAGTACCATCCGCAGTTACAAAATCTACTGGGGTGAAATAAGCTTCTGCGCTGGACGCTGCTAGAACCAGTTGATATAGGGTATTTGTTGGTAGCTTACCTACCTCATCTCCCCGGTTCTTAAACAGATGCAATTGGCCATTATGTATATCCAGAGAAGGAATGATTACATAATTGTTCAAACTAGTGAAGTTCATCTGAGTGGAGTAATTTTTCTTTAACACTTTACACAGGTGACTTCCCTTAAACTTAGGGGAAAGATAACCATTGGCCGTTAAAATGTTGTGATACCAAGGTGCAGAAAAAATGTACTCACTTTCGTTTTCATAAATACTGATTAGCTTTTCATTTTTTGAGAGAGTTTTCCCCGAGTCTAAGCGGTTAAACTCCGCATCCGGTATATTTAAACTGGTTGCAATAATTGCACCCGTCGACACCCCACTAAACACATCGAAAAATTCCTCAATGGGCCTGCCAAGCTGTTCCTCAATATAGCGCATCAGATAGAGGGGAATAAGGCCGCGAACACCGCCACCTTCGATAATCAAGATATTAATTGTTTCTTTCTTTTTAAGGTCCTCATTACTCTTTATTAGCTCGCTCGCAATTGGCTGCGATTCAAACTTTACTCCTTGGATAAACTGATGGTTATAGAAATACACCAGCAGACCCAAAATGAGCACAATAATGGCCGTAATATACCTGACCTTCATTAGAGCACCTCAAACCTTTCCATATATTATAAGAACATTGATCATGCTTATTGATTACTTTTATAGCCACGTGAATTTGACCGACAATCCACAACCACAAACCACCAGCTCTTTAATCGTTTATGATAATTTGAGCTAGCAATCACGCTGAAACTCTATGACTCAGACTTTTCGGTAATAATAGATGCTCTATCAATGAACTTTACAGATTGCTTGATCCTTGCTTACAGCATTCCTACAGCCGGCAATACCAATATGCAAATGTGATATGAGTAAAGGCAAATTTATAATTGGATGTATTGACGAATCAAATCAAATATGACTGTTAATGTGCTCAATTATGTAAAAAAGTGCGCTTCAATCCCTACAACAGGCTTCAAATATGAGATACTTCGCGCCTATAAAATCAAAGCCTCTATCGTAGCAGGAAGGGTATATGAGCAAATTTGCGATCGGTCTGGCGGCTATCTTATTAGCCGGGTGTAGCGCTACGACGAGCATTACACAAAAAAGCGCTAGCGAAGTTCGCCAGGCAGTGGCAATACAGATTACCGCCGATGAGAGTGCAACTGAATATAGCGGCCCCCCAATGCAGGGGACCACAGACGGTTCCGCTTACAATTTGTACTACTATAAAATGCGTGCTCTTGCCCCCAGTGATGGTACCTCCCCTCAGTATCTGCTACAGATTGATATTACTTACCGGGAAAACTGGCGCAACTATGAAAAAGCGATCTTAGGTAGTGGAGGCCAGCTTGAATTCTCTCAGCTGAATAGAAAAACACTCAACTGCGCTTCAACGAATAGCTGCATGCTTGAAGAGACATTAGAGGTAGCATTGAGCGAGGATCAAATTACCGACGCCCTCAAACGCCGAGATAAACTGAGAGTGAAACTGTACGCAAAATCAGGGCATCGCTCAGTTATTGATGTTCCCAGCTCATATCTAATGGGTTTTTACTCTGCTGTTGTCAATAGACAAGGCTAGGGGACGGGAGGCCGCAGTAGCTACTTCGCGGCCTCTGTTTTATGACCAGAAAAATTAGCTCTTACCAGATTTTTATAGGCCTTCAACAGTTTTAGCCAACCCCTCTTCTACAGTTACCGGTGGTTCCCAGCCCAGTAATAGCTTGGTTTTCTCGATATCCACTTGCAAGGAGCCACACAAACGATCAGCTATGGCCTTTTTTCCCAAAAGGGTGAGAGTGAATGTCAGCACAGATTCCGGCACGGGTACTAATCGGGCATGACAGCCCAGAGCGCTGGCGAGTCGCACCAGCAAACCTGTGATGGACATATCTAAGTCATCGGACACAAGGAAGATTTGGTTTCTGGCCTTTGGATGAGCAATACAAACTGCAATCAAATCGATCAGGTTATAGACAGAGACCAAGCTGCGACGATTCTCTATCGAGCCCAAGGGTAGCGGGACACCTTTCTGAAGCCATCGCATCATGGATTGAAAGTTGGCCTTCACCCCCGGTCCATACACCAATGGTGGGCGGATAATGACTACTTCCAAACCTGTTTCCTCAGCCAAGGCCAGCAGCGCATCCTCAGCTTCTTTTTTAGAAATGGCATAGGGATCGGCCGGATGTGGGGCTTCCTCAGCAGTAAATGGCGCCCTACCGGTGGTAGACTCCCCGTTCACCTTAATAGAGCTCAGGAAGATAAATCTTTTCACTCCAGATAAGGCAGCCTGACGAGCAAGCTGGAGGGTGCCTTCCAAGTTTACTTTACGAAACTCTGCCAGGGGATCAGCAGCACTTTCATGCATTACGTGAACTCGCGCAGCTGCATGAATGACAACGTCAATATTTCTGAGAGCGGAATTCCAATCAGTCTCCGCGTCTATTTGCGGTATCTGAAGCCCTCCCTCAATCGCTTGACGATACACGGGCAGTACATTAAAGCCTTTATCTCGTAGGGCCGGCATGAGCGCTCTACCTACAAAGCCACTGGCACCAGTCAACAATACACGTTCTTCCACAAATTTCGCTCATTTCAAGTCCTACTGGTGAAACAGTCTACAGATAGCAAAGCGGTGAGTCACTGCTAGAGAAATTGATTGCCAGCAAGAACAAGAGCGGGAGCCCTTGATAAGCCATCCCAAGTTAAAACCAACATGCACCATGCACCTAGGCCGAGTTCACAACTTGTTGAACTACCCAAAAAGTTGGAGCTATATTCGATCCCTTCAGAGAGGCTCAATCCTTAGAATTTTTCCCGAGTTCGCAATACCGGCGCCGATCCCTCTCAGCATTCTTTACTCTTGATCTAACATTCTCCAGTGCTCGTTCATGGGGCTCTGCGGTTTCCGAAGTGCCCCACTTAACTTCCCAGTCCTCTCGAGCCTGCAAGCAAGCCTTAGCTTGACGGTACTGCCATTGCGCCTCGGCACAGGAGTTTAAATTCTGTGGTGCCTTGCGATCACAAATACGGTGGTACCTTTTACGGGCCAAGTTCGGTTTGAAATCGATTTCGGTGACGGCGTCGAAATGACGTATAGGTGGCGTTTTTACTCTTTGCGAGGTTGAAACATCTCTGGCAATGGTCCTAAAAATTACAATCCCAAGAAGCTCACTCGATGCATATTGGTTTTGAGGTGTAGCTGCAATCTTTTTAAATGGCGAACAGCTCTCAGTTAAATGAAGCTGCTTGATATTTGCATTACCCGATTGCCAGTAATAACCACTAGAAGAATATCCAAGCTGTAATCCTACAGTACTGTAAGAGAATCCAAAAATTAAAAAAAACAATAGAACTTTTAAACTATTTGATACCTCCCTACTTCCTCTGTTATCACTAATAGGCATATAGAACCCCAGATAAATTGCAATTCCTGGATTAATACTTACAAGCCTTTAAAAGACTTATAAAGATAAGAGGTTACTGTGAAACTCACAAGAAAACCAAAGATCAGTCTAATGTCCTAAACCTATGGTCCCAACAGCTCTCGATCAGTGTCCAAGCATCGCTTAAAGGTGCTTTTGCAACTCTTTTTGGTTTAAAACGGGTGTAATCCAGATTTCAGCATTTAAAGCAGAGAAAAATTTTTCATTGTAAGCCATCAAATGATCCTGTCGCTTTTCCTCCAGGATAAAAATGGCTCCACGTTTGCCATCTTCAAGAAAAAAATAAGAGGACTCCGGCTCTGCAGAGGCAATGAAGTCATTAAATACCCTCGACATAGACTTGTCGGCAATAGCATTGTTTCCGCTCTTAACGGGGATCAGGATTTTCATCAAAAGACGCATCTGACATCCTTTCATTTCTGATTGAGGTTATGAGTCCCAACCATAGTCAATGCCCAGCTACTCAAGGAGTATGAGATGACTATTCCCACTCTTAGATACATGACTGATAAGTAGATTACCTATGCCTTTACAGTGCTTTGACTGTTGTCATCCTGATCTGAGGGTTTTTCTACCCAACGAATCCACTTGAGATCCACCACCATAACGGTATAAAGCACCGGCACCAATAGTAAGGTGCCACAAGTCGCCAAAATCAACCCTCCGATTTGGGCAAAACACAAGGGTTGCCATAGCGGGCCTCCATGAAAGGCGAGAGGTATCAGGGCACAGGTGGTAGCCGCAATAGTGATTAGTATTGGCCTTAGTCGTAAAATGCCCGCATCTAATAGCGCCTCTCTAAATGGATCGCCAGCGGCATGGCGTACTTCAATAAAGTCAAACAGGACAATAATATGGCTAACAATCACCCCTACCAAGCTGACAATACCCAGAAAGGCCATAAAACCAAACGGTTGGCGGGTGATATATAACGCAGCCAAAGCACCAACCATTCCAAGTGGCACCGTAGCAAATACCACTAGTGGTTTTAAAAGATTACTGAATTGGAATACCAGGGCCAGAAAAATTGCACCAGAAGAAACACCAAGAATCATGAGCAACTGTGAAAAGCCATGTTTGGAGTTTGCCGCATCTCCAGAAGCCTGTAGCTGATAACCACTCGGCAATGTTTTCTGTAAGGCCTCCAGCTCTTGTTTAACATCGCCCATAATATCCGAGGATATAAATCCACTATAAGGATAGGCGAACACTGTGATAGTTCGAAATTTTTCCAGCCGTCGAATTCTTTCAGTTTTGAAGTCGACACCAGTTGTTGCAACCTGCTCCAGCGGCACTCTAACTTCACTATCAGAGGCAAATACATAGAGGTTATTGATATCCTGCAAGCGCCCTAGCTGATCTAGTCGCAGACGAGCAACAATGGGAATTTCTTTATCCCCCTGACGTAACGTAGCAACCTCATTACCATTAATTGCGGTTGATGAAGAAAGAGCGATATCCGAATTGGTAACCCCGGACATCGCTGCACGATCTTCCAAAACATTCATATTCAGAGTTAAGCTCTCATCCCCCCAGTCCTGCCGCACAGTGCGCGCATAGGGAGACTGCTGTACAATAGCCCTTACTTTTTCTGCAATCTGACGCAGAGTAAAAATATCCCTCTTTTCCTCTTCGGACCCAGTTGTTACCCGCCCGGACACCCGAATCTCAAATGGATAATCCACCGGCGTTGTTTGCAGTTGACGGACATCCAGATAGGCACCTGGAATCTTTGCACTGAGAGCTTTCTGGAGTATCGGCACTAATTCTGGGGTTAAATCTTTATTACTAAGTCGAATTATTATCTGCCCATAATTGGCCTGCTGAGGTCGCGGATTTACGGTGTACCAAAAGCGCGGGGCTCCTCCTCCGACAGTCGTACTGAGAGCTTGCAGGATTGACTCATCAAGATCTTTACTACTCGCTCCTTGATGTTTGGCAATGGTCTCCCGTATTACCTGCTCCGCTTGTTTGGCTACATTATCCGTAGCATCAATACTCGCATCATTTTGCAGCCAGATATCCACATAGGAAAGGTATTGAACATCATCGGGGAAAAAAGCATTTTTTAGCTGGGTTTTCAAGGCAAACCCGGCTATCAAAACTATTAAAAACCCTAACAAAACAAGCTTCCGATTATCTATTGCCCAATTAGCGGTACGATAATAGAAGCCGGTAAGTCCATGCTTTCTTCGTTCTGCCAAACTGGGCTCGGTATGCTTTGGCGGACGCAAAACGAGATTTCCAATAAAGGGGAGAAAGGTCATGGATACGATACGTGAAGCAATCAGGGCGCTTGCCATAACAACCGGTAGGCTATGCAAAAAATCCCCTTGATTACCGGTTAATAGTAAGAAAGGCAGGTAAGCCACTACGTTAGTCAGCGTTGCAAAGAAAATCGCCTTGGCCAGTAAAGTTGGCCCGAGCCAAGCAGCGATAAAGGATGGTTTACCCGCGGCCATTTGTCGTTTAATGGCATCCCCTGCAACGACAGGGTCGTCCACCAATAGCCCCAAAGCAATAATCAGTGCTGCAATAGAGACCTGCTGGATTTCCACCCCCATAAATTGGATAAAACCAAACGTCATCGCCAAGGTAATCGGGATGGAAATCATTAACAGCACAGCAGAACGCCAATCTGAAAAGCCGATGAAGGCGACAATCACGACGAGAATAATGGCTTCGACCAAGGCCTCAATAAAAAGCCCGACACTCTCTTTTACCTGTCGGGGCTGATCAGAGACACGCTCAATAATTAAATCCGGCGGCAAGTCAGCTCTGACTTTATCCAGTAATTGAGTGAGTACCTTACCCAGCTCACCAATCTGTTCTCCGGCACGCATTTGCACCGACAAGTTAACACTGCGATGGCGATGCCAGGCTCCATCGTGCTTTGACCTACTGATGTAATAATTCAATAACTGCGGCGGCAACTCATAACCCATTGAGACATCTAATACACCCCGTAGGTAAACCGGAGTACCCTCCTGGCTCAGGGCTACAGGCACGTCCCCGATTTCCTCGTAGTTGGTGAAATCTCCACTGGGAAATATTGCAACGTCCATATCCTCCACGGTTAGAGTACCGCCAGGGATAGTTGTATTACGCGCATTGAGTATCGGTGCGATCATATCCGGGCGCAGGCCGTATGAGGCAAGCCGTTCCTGAGAGTAAATCAAGTCGACTTGCTGGTGTAGTACCCCTGAGCGCAGCACCCGTTTAACCTGGGGCAGAGTACGGATATTGGCAGCAATGAGATCGGAGAAATCATCCAGTTGTCGATAGCTATATTTTGCCCCGGCCACCGCATCCAGTCTCTCACGTGTTTGTGCAATATCCCGCACGATAAACGGACTCCAGGCATCGGGAAAAAACTTCTGTGCGCTGAGCCGCTCATTCAAAAATCGCTTTTCCGCCAGCATTAACTCTTCATCACTCTTATCCGTTGTAAAGTCCACACCGATATAACCCGGTCCAGATAGGATTTTAAAAGCGATGCCGTAGCCCTCATCTTTCAGCCAACGGGAAAACACCCGAAACGCTGCCATGACATCGGCCCCGTACACTGAAAGTGGTAGGGCCACCATAATACTCACGCGCTGTTCCAATCCTTGGCGTTTATACTCTGCGCGGACTTCCGATATGGCCTCGCGAATATTCTCGGCCCTGAGACTAATCTCCGTCGCATCGGCACGAGGACTGGCCACCGCTAAAAGCACCGCTGCGGTATCCCCAAACTCGCTATTAAAAAGCGTGGCTTCTGCCCCAGATGGCAACGTACTTTGTGCATCTATCAGCTTTAAATTAATGTCATTAAATGCTTTAGTAACATCGGTATGAGGCGCCAACTGGGTTTGTACTATTGAGACCCCATTAAGAGTGAGTGATTTTATGGCGAAAGAGCGGGCATCAGGCTGGTATAAGTATTCACTCTGGGCGATGGCATTCTCTATACGGCGCGTTACCAATTCCTCTACCTTAATAGCACTCTGCCCGGGCCACTTGGTCGTTGCCGTTGCTATACGAACGGGAATATCTGGGTCCTTACTTTTTGGCATTACCAGGTAGGCAACCAAGCCCCAAAACATAACGCCAACCAATAGCGCCCAAGATATAGAGGCATTATCAACAAAAAAACGCGCGGTATTAAAGCGGTGTTCGCTCTCCGCTTCCAGGATTTCCTCTCGGGTTTTTTCGTCCTTAACCGCCATAGTAATTCCCTTAAAGCACTAGGGCACCACCCTCACCATTTGACCATCCTGTAGCTGTGCCGTGCCGTTGGAGACCACCCGCTCTCCAACCTCCAGCCCGCGCAGGATAACAATACGGTTCCCAAGTACCGCGCCTGGAACCACTCTGCGCAGTTTTGCCCGCAAGACATCTTTATCGACTTCCAAGACAAAAACCGCAAAGCCTCCCTCTTCATTGGTGGGGGTCACAAGGCAAGACAAAGGGATAACTACACGATTAGGAGGCTCTTGTGTTTTATCCAGCACAAGGCTCATTATCATGCCCGTTTTCAGCAGGGCATCGGGATTGGGCACCGTCACCGTTATGGCAAAAACCCTGGTGCGTTCCTCAGCTTTAGGTGAGACCTCAGAAACCTGCCCCGTAAAAACCTTTCCCGCTAAAGATTCTGTATGCATGGATAAAACACTGCCCAACTTGGCATAGCGCAAGACCACATCGGGTACATTAAAGACCACCTTGACGCGGGAAGTATCGGCAACGACAAAACCCACCGTATCCCGATGTACCAGGGTCCCAACCTCTATATTGCGCTGTAGTATGACCCCGGTGAGGGGGGAGCGAAGTACCGTGTCATTGAGGTCCTCTTTGGCGTTATCGAGCCGTGCTTTCGAACCCACCACTGCAGCCTGTGAAACCTCGTACTCTTCCCTAGCTGCATCGTAATCTGGTGCGGTAATACTTGCGGTGGCGAACAAGGCTGAGGCCCGTTTGTAATCCAAATCCGCTTTGCGCCTTGCAGCCTCTGCTTTACTCACATTCGCCGCGGCTTCCACGACTTTATCCCGGTATTGCTCGTCATTGACTATTGCCAGAGGCTCTCCTTGTATCACCCGATCCCCTCCCTGCAGTATGCGGGTTTCCCCCAAGGCCCTGCGGGATGGGATTTCATCGATATAACCCTCTGTGCGAAAAGCCACATTGACCTGGGTATAGGGATTAACCACTGCGGAGTAGGGGAAACCCTCAATACCCGTTTCGGTGCGCACTACAGTGGTCTGAACAGGCACCGGCTGTTTTCCTGGCGGCTCACCGTGACAAGCAGTAAGTAAAAGTAAAAGCAGCAGCCATGGGGTGGACCGTAGCACCGCTACACCTCCCCAACCGCTTTTTCATATTCGGCCAGCGCCCCCCAAACAGATAGCACCGCTTTGTTGTAATCCCTGTTGGCGCGCTCAAGCTGGGTTTCTGTTTCCAGGACATTGGTCAAGAGCGTTGTCTGTTCGCGATAGCGGTTAATCATCACCCGTAGCTTTTCCCGATAGGCCGCTTGCAGTTCTCGGGCAACTCCTACCGACTCTTGTGAAGTACGCAGTTTGCGCAAACTATCGCGCACCTCAATTTCGATTTGATTGCGCACTTCGCCCATTTTCACTTCTGCCCCGGCGATCTTACTCGCGCGACTCGCCAGCTCATCGCGTTTACGCCCCCAGTCAAAAAACTCCCAGCGGAAATCCAATGCAACGAATGCCTCTGCATCGGGAATCAGATTGACGTTATAGAGTTTGATATAGCTGAAGTGGATATCCACATCGGGTATGTATTCTGATTTTTTGACGTCGTAACTGTACTCCGCTTTTTCTATGGCCAGTTGCGACTCAATGAAGTCGGCGCGCTGATCAAAGGCCAGCAGCAGGGATTCATCGGTGTCATAGACGACTTGATGAGGAAGTGGAAGATGCTCAACGTTAAATGGCGTTTCCACATCGCGCCCCATTAAAGCATTCAGCCGCTCTTTGGCTGTGATCATTTCATCAACCATGCGCTGGCGCTCCAGCTGACGCTGGGCTAGTCGGGCGCGCACATCCAGCAACTCGTATTCCAGAGCTACCTGCTGATCGACATAATTGCGCACCAGATCGCTCAGTGAGCTCAAAAAGAGAATGGATTCATCAATGGCCTGTAAATCGCCAAGGATCCTGCCCACCTCGAAATACTGTAGCTTCACCAGATAGGCAACATCCTGCTGGGTCCAACGCACTTTTTGCACCGCCATCTCGGTGGTGACATAACCTTCACAGATTTCCAGGGCAATGGTGTAAAGCTTGGTTAAGGGTTGGCGCGCACTAAAGGAAACAATCTTAGTCGTTCCCTCCTCCGAGGTGATTTCTACATTTTCTGGCGGTATTGGACCGATTTCAGAATCGGGAACAAGGCTACCCTCAGGAAAGGTGTAGCTCTGGGTAGTGAGATTGCGATTGATGGCGGCATCCAGTTCAAGCCGGGGGTAGCGACGGGTCTTCAAAGCCTCAACCGAATCGCCTGCCTCATCGACTTCCAGTGCAGCACCTTGCACCCGCAGGTTTGCCCGAATCGCCGTCTGCACAGCTTCATTGAGTGGGAGCACGGGCTCGGGGACAGAGCTCCAGGCAGCGCCGATAAAGACCCATATTGCGAACCCGCCCTTGAACAACGATCACCCCTTCCTGGCAGCAGCACACACCCGCTCAATATGCAATTATTCAAGTAAGTATATGTGCTTAGTGAACAGATCTAAGTGCATACGCCTATCCCCACGCCATCCAATACTTCCCTCTTAATATTTCTATTTTTCATATCGGCCTTATCCCTTCCCCGGATGGACCATCGCTTTATGAGCTCCCCTACCCCATTAAAAACCCAGGGGCGCCACTATGAAGTTTCACCTGCCCTTTTCCATTGGCTAGGCTAATAACTGGCGGCAATCAAAACCGTTTGTTGTTAGCTCCCGAGCAGTTTTATGGCGGCGAAGTTCCTCCCGGTAATTGTGATTCTGATTTGCCTGATCGCCGTGGCCGGGGCGCTCAGCCTGCTGCACTATTTCAATCTGGATGAACAACTGATCGAACTGTTCCAATGGCTCAATGACCGGGGCTGGCAAACCAGCCTGCTGTTCGTTCTGATCGTTGCTCTGGCAATCGTGCTGTTGCTGCCGGGCATTATTTTTACTATGGGAGCCGGGTTTGTATTCGGCGTTGTGAAAGGGACATTACTGGTGCTGGCAGGGACGGTTCTCGGCGCCACCCTGGCATTTCTAATCGCCCGCTATCTACTCGGAGAAAAACCATCGCGCTGGATTATGTCCCATATCAAACCCGCCACCGTGGGCGAGGTAATAAGGCGTGAGGGCTGGCAGATGATCATGCTGACCCGCTTGGTGCCGCTGTTCCCTTTCAAGCTTTCCAACTACTTCTTTGGGCTGACACCGGTGCGGCTGAGAGACTTTGTATTGGGCAATGCCCTGGGGGTTATTCCCCTCACACTGAACAATGTGTATGTGGGCTCCATCGCCGCAGATCTAACATCCCTGGGCGAGGTGGAAGAGCGCACTACGGCGCAATGGGCGCTATATATCATGGGATTTGTACTCGCCGTGCTGGCCTTGATCGGCCTGACCCGTATGGCGCGACGCGCCCTGAAGAAGATCGTGAAAGAAGAGGACCTCTAATGCCTTGGATGAAATGGCTACCCTGGCGCTTCTTTGTTCGCCGATTCGCCACCGCCCACGGTTTCCTCGACCCACTGACCCTGATGGCGCATCTGCAGCGCTTTGCAGAACCCTCTGAAGTGAGTGAGCCCATTGAACTCCTGCGTGCAGGAGCGGTGTTCCACGCCCGCGCGCTGATCAATAGCAAAGTGATCCAACACAATTTGGATTGGGTTTGGCCCTACTGGATACAAAGACAGTTTGACCCACGTGACAATTCGTTTATCCCCAGAGCCTTTTCGATAACCCACTGCAACCTCAGTCACCGCAATTGGACCGCGGTGGGGCTACCCGACTGCGAGGCACTGCCCGTAGTTGATCCCCGTGGACTGGTGACGCCTTACTATGACGGCTGGTCCATTGATGCCTGGGTGATTGGCGACGGTGGCGAAGAACTCACCCCAGCCTCTCTCACCTACTGTGAGCAGCATCAGGAGCTGGCTGACAACCTCGCTGTAGTCACAGAGTCTGCCCGCAGAGGCCTAAAACTGCGAAATCATGTTGCAGTGACAGCACAGAGTGGCGTGCCCCACTGCAAAATAAAGCTCAAAGCCAGTTGCCGGGACGGCGGCTGGCTGCTGGTAGCCCTGCGCCCTTGCAACCCTGAAGGGGTCAGCTTTGTGCATAAAGTCCGCCTGAATGACGAGGGCAAGGGTTGGCTGATTGAGGACAAACAGGCGGTTTCATTCAGCCAGCCCATCGACAAACACTTAGCATCGAACTATCGCGGTGGCGATATTTACCTGCACCTGAAGGACTTGACCGGCCGAATGCAAGGCGAGTGCGACGTGGGAATGGCCACCGCCGCAGCGATGTTTCGTTTAGAGCGCCATAAGCCCCTAAAGCTCGAGGTCTCAATCCCCCTGGACTCCGAAACTCCAAAAGACACGAAAGCGAAAAGCTGGGAAGGAAGTTTAGCGGACCACTGTGCGCTCAGGGTACCAGACAGGGATTTCCAGTTCCTCTACGACTCAGCCATTCGCACATTGATCCTGCACTCCCCCAAGGATGTCTACCCAGGCCCCTATACCTACAAGCGATTCTGGTTCCGTGACGCCGCATTTATGATTCAGTCACTGCTCTACGCAGGGTTAATAGATCGTGCAGAACGCGCTTTAGATCAGTTTCCCCAACGACAGAAGCGGGACGGTTTCTTTCACTCCCAGGACGGTGAGTGGGACTCCAACGGCGAGGCGCTTTGGATATTCAACTTGTATTGCCAGCTGGCCAACAGGCCCCTCAAGCAGCTCTGGTGTGACCCCATCCTCAAAGGCGCCAGATGGATCATCAACAAACGTCTGCCCCAGGATGGCAGCCTTTGTGCCGGACTGCTTCCGGCGGGCTTTAGTGCTGAACACCTGGGCCCCAATGACTGTTACTACTGGGATGACTTCTGGGGAGTGGCCGGGTTACACGCCGCAGCCGAGATTTGCACCAGAGAGGGCATCGACGACAGTGCCCATCGGTTCAATACCGCAGCCAACGATTTCCAGCGCACCATCGATGAGAGCCTTAACGGCGCTCAGGAGCGACTCGGGCGCGCCGCCATGCCCGCTTCTCCCAACCGGCGCCTGGATGCTGGAGCTATTGGATCAGTGGTGGCCGGCTACCCGCTGCAGCTCTACTCACCGGATAATCCCCGGCTGACCGATCTGGCCGACTTCTTGATCGACAACTGCTTTGTCAGCGGCGGCTTTTTTCAGGACATGATCCACTCGGGCATCAATGCCTATCTCACGTTACATATCGCCCAAGTCTTGCTGCGCGCCGGGGACCGGCGCTGCCTGGAATTAATGCGCAATGTCGCCAAGCTCGCCTCTCCCACAGGCCAGTGGCCGGAAGCCATTCACCCCCACTCTCTGGGTGGCTGTATGGGGGATGGACAGCATGCCTGGGCGGCTGCGGAGTGGGTCGCCATGCAGCGCAATTGCTTTGTGCGGGAGGAACAGGACGCCTTGATTCTGGTCTCAGGATTACCACCGGAATGGCTCAAGGATACCTCCACCAAAGAACCCATTTGCTTCGGCCCGGCACCGACCCGCTTTGGCGTGATTTCATTGGAGATCACTCCCGGAATTCACCCGAAGGTATCCTGGACGGCAGACTGGAATGGAAAGCCACCTGCCATAGCCGTCAACCCAATCGGCTTTCCACCCACACTGGTTGGCGAGGGGCTAGAGTCTGTGGAGTTAAAACCCCTGTGAATATCGTCATGCTGACCAATACCTACCTGCCCCACGTCGGTGGCGTGGCGCACTCGGTCGCCGCGTTTAGTGAGGAATATCGCAGGCGGGGCCACAATGTGTTGATAGTGGCTCCGGAATTCCCTGAGAAAATCGCCGGGGAAAAGAATGTAGTCCGCATCCACGCAATCCAGAATTTCAATGGCAGTGACTTCTCGGTAGCACTGCCTTTCTCACCAGACTTGAGCGATCGGCTGGATCAATTTAAGCCAGATATTGTGCATGCGCACCACCCTTTCCTTCTGGGAATGACCGCCCTCAGGGTGGCCAGACAGCGGGAACTGCCTTTGGTCTTTACCCACCACACGCTCTACGAGCACTACACCCACTATGTCCCCGCAGACTCACAGGTGCTCAAGCGCTTTGTGGTTGAACTCGCCACCCGCTACGCGAACCTGGCAAGCCTGGTACTGGCGCCCAGTCACAGTATTGTCAAATTGCTGCGCGAGCGCGGCGTGCAGACGCCTATCGCCGAGGTCCCCACTGGCGTTCAATTGGAGGATTACAACAACGGCGACGGCAGCAAAGTCCGCCGCCGCCTGGATATTCCCGAGTCCGCTTTTGTAGTGGGCCACCTGGGTCGCTTCGGGCAGGAAAAAAACCTGCGCTTTCTCTGCAACGCGGTAGCCCGGTTTATGCGTGATGAGGAAAACGCCCACTTCCTGTTTGCCGGCAGCGGTCCTCTCGAGGAAGAACTGCAAGCAATCTTTGCCAGCCGCGGCTTGGCCCAACGCCTGCACATGCCCGGCGCGGTGCTCGGCGAAGCACGGCGGGACATGTACAACGCAATGGATACTTTTGTGTTCGCCTCCACCAGTGAAACCCAGGGACTGGTACTCTCCGAAGCGATGGCCGGAGGTGTGCCGGTTATCGCCCTGGATGCCAACGGCTCACGGGAGATGGTGCGCAACGGCAAAAATGGACTTCTGGTGACGGATGTAAATTTGGATGGCTTTATCGACGCCATTCGCTGGCATTACCAGCTTCCCCCGGAACAGCGTCAAGCCCTCAATCGCGAGGCCCTAAACACCGCGCGGGATTTTTCCATGCACAGCTGCGCGCAGCGGGCCCTGGACCTCTATCAACCACTTCTGAAATACGGTTGGGCTATGGATGATTCCCTTTTTGCCCAGTGGATGCGTATGCGCAACCTTATCGGCGCCCAGTGGGAGATTATCGAGGGGCTGACCGGCGCCGCAGGCGCCGCATTTGGCCAGGCACCAGAGCCGTAATCACAGATTATGATAAGCCGAGTCGGACTATCCATCAGGCGCTGGCGCCGCCGCTTCAGCCGCAGCGAGTGGATCGCCAAGTTGCTGGGACTTTCTACCAGCGGTCACCAGCCCCATGCTCCGGGGTTAATCCTGATCCAAATCGACGGCCTGGCCCACCCGGAATTATTAAAGGCCTTGGCCAGAGGCAGGATGCCTTTTTTGAAGCGTTTGATTCGCAAAGAGCACTACCGTTTGGAGCACATGTTTTCGGGAGTCCCCTCCACCACCCCCGCCGTGCAGGCAGAACTTTTCTATGGCGTACGCCAGGCGGTACCGGCCTTTGGTTTTTTGATACACGAAACCCAAAAGCTAGGCCGTATGTACGATCCTGAAGTAGCCGCGCTGGTGGAAAGCCGAGCCATGTTCCAGCAGCGCGATCCGCTGCTGCGCGGCGGAAGTTGTTACCTGAGCCTATTTCGCGCCGGCACCAAAACAGGCGAAGCCCACTTTTGCCCGGCCGATCAAGGTTGGGGACCGGCCCTGCGCAGCGCCAGCCCGTGGACTATCGCAGTCCTTATCCTCAGCAACTTATGGAGCCTGATACGCACGGGCGCGCTAATTTTGGTGGAATTATTACTCTCGCTCATAGACTGCGTGCGCGGGGTCATGCAGGGGCAAAGTTTTATAAAGGAACTGATGTTTATCCCCACGCGGGTCGGCGTCACCATCCTCTCGCGGGAGTTTTGTACTATGGGCGCCAAGGTCGATATCAGCCGTGGCCTACCCATTATCTATGTCAATTTGCTCGGCTATGACGAGCAATCCCATCGCCGCGGTCCACGCTCGGCGTTTGCCCACTGGGTCTTGAAGGGCATTGACGATGCCGTGGCCCGAATCTGGCGTGCCGCGCATGTCTCTGATCGGCGCCATTACGATGTGTGGATTTTTTCCGACCACGGCCAGGAGCAAACCAAACCCTACGAAGAGATTTATGGCCGCAGCCTTGGCGATGCCCTATCAGAAACACTCTCTGGGCTCGCCAAGCCACCTGAAATTGAACCTGGCCAGACCAGGCACGGCGTTCAGTTGGAGCGCGCGCGCCTGTTTGGCAGCGAGTGGATGGATAAAAAGGATATTGAAAAGCAGGAGCAACCAACCGAGCAGACTGCTCAGAAAACGCCATTGGCGCTCACTGCCCTCGGTCCACTGGCCATGCTCTATAACCTGGAGCTGGGAGATATCGGTCGCGAGGAAGTCGCCCGCAAGATCGTTGAAGAGGCCAAAATACCTCTGGTGCTCTATCGGGTGGACCCCACTTCAGCAGATTCCCCAGTACACGGCTGGTGGAAACACGGCCCGGTGCGATTGCCGGAGGATGGCCGCAAGTTGATGGGAGATGAGCATCCCTATCCAGAGCAGTCTATAGCCGACATGATGAGCCTGTGCAGCCACCCAGACGCCGGCGACTTTATGATGTACGGCTGGTGCTCCACTGAAGAGCAACCGCTGACCTTCGCGATGGAAAACGGCAGCCACGGCGCCGCCGGCCCCAGGGAAACCCACGCCTTTGCCCTGATGCCGCAAGATATCCAACCTCCAGACCCTCGCCTGGGGTATTGGCGCCCACAGGATCTGCGTACCGCTGCAAGGGCCTACCTGCGTGGGGCCCGTCCCATGAAACTGGATGAGCACCAAGCGCCGCAAAAAACCCTAAGGGTGATGACCTATAACGTGCACAGCTGCCAGGGAACCGATGGCACCTTGTCACCCCAGCGCATCGCCCGGGTAATCGCCCGCTACCGCCCCGATATAGTCGCCCTGCAGGAGTTAGATGTGAGACGTAAACGCAGCGGGGGGCTCGATCAAGCAGAGCGGCTGGCGCGGCTGCTCGCGATGGATGTGCACTTCCAGCCCGCCATTCACCTCAATGAAGAACTCTACGGCGATGCCATTCTTACTCATCTACCAGCCAAGCTGATCAAAAAAGGGATTTTGCCGGGACCACCCGAGGGCAAGGGACGCCTATTCAATCCGGCTGCCGATGAACCTCGCGGCGCCATCTGGGTAGAGATTGAACACAATGGCAGCAAGATCCAGGTGATCAACACCCACCTGGGCCTCTCCCGTATTGAACGCCTGCGCCAGGTGGATGCGTTGCTGGGGCCAGAATGGCTGGGGAACCCACGCTGTAAGGGCGAGCGGATTTTACTCGGCGACTTCAACGCACTGCCCAACTCTGCCGAGTGCAAGCGATTAAGTGGTTACCTGCGCGACGCCCAGGAACAGGCCCCCAGACACTCTCCCAAAGGCACTTTTCTCAAAGTTCGCATCGACCATGTTTTCTTGAGTGCCGGCATCGCAGTGAAAAAAGTGCGAGTGCCCCGTACCACACTCACCCGGCAGGCCTCGGATCACCTGCCATTGATTGTTGATATCGAGGTGCCTTTTCGCCCGGGAGCAACTAAACCTACTTGAAAAATCCCCTGAGGCCCTCATTATTAGCAGGAGAAGATTCGACTAAACCCCTAATAAAACTACGGTTTTTCGAATTCATCTCGATTTATAGCCAGCGCTTAAAAGGGATTTACCGACTTGATGGTCCCCACCGCGAGCTATATGATTCCGGTATCGATTAAATAGCAGGAGTCGCTAAATGCAACCGCAAGCTTATACAAATACCCGCGCACTGGACCGCTCGGAATCGGCGAAGGTGTTGCGCAATACCTATGCCCTACTGGCCATGACCGTACTTTTTAGTGCCGTCACAGCCGGTATTTCCATGGCCGTCGGTATGGGCCGAGGCATGAGCCTGATCTGCTCCCTGGGAGCCCTGGCCCTGATCTGGTTCGTACTGCCGCGCACCGCCAACTCTAGCGCCGGTGTAGGTGTTGTGTTCGCATTCACCGGTCTTCTGGGCGCGTCCATCGGCCCATTGCTCAACCACTACCTGGGCCTCGCTGGCGGCGGCCAGATCGTCATGCAAGCTCTGGGTACCACTGCCCTGATTTTCTTTGCTCTGTCTGCTTATGTACTGACTACTCGCAAAGACTTCAGCTTTATGGGTGGTTTCCTGGCCGTCGGCCTGATCGCTGTCCTGGTGTGTTTCCTGGCAGTCATCATCGCGGGCTTCTTCGGCATTCATATGCCTCTGGTCAGCGTTGCCCTGAGTGGTGTTGTTGCCCTGTTGATGTCAGGTTTCATCCTGTATGACACCAGTCGCATCATCAACGGCGGTGAGACTAACTACCTGATGGCCACCGCTTCCCTGTACCTGAATATCTTTAACCTGTTCACCAGCCTGCTGCACATCCTTGGATTCGCATCCTCTGATGACTAAGCACCAGCACTGCTGAGCAAGTCCCAATGCCCCGCTCTGCGGGGCATTTTACTATTTGGCCCCCTATGAAGTTTTCCCTGGCAATATACTCCGCTCCTCACGCCTCCCAATCCGCCGCCAGTGCATTGCGTTTTGCCAAAGTGTTACTGGCTGAGGGACATGAAATCTACCGGATATTTTTCTACTGTGATGGCGTACAAAACGGCAACATGATTGCCGCCCCCCCCCAAGACGAGGCCGACTTGATCCGTGAATGGCAGACGCTTCAGCAGAAGCACAACCTGGATTTAGTTATCTGCATTGCCGCCGCACAGAGGCGCGGTGTATTAAGCCAGCGGGAGGCTCAGCGCTTGGAAAAGCCCGCGGCCAATCTCGCAGAAGGCTTCGAACTGGCCGGCCTCGGTCAGCTCACCGATGCTGTGGCCAACTCTGAGCGCCTGATCACTTTTGGAGGCTAACAATGAGCAATCAAACCCTGGCCCTATGCCGAGCTGCTCCTTACGGCAGTGCCCTAGCCAGAGAGGGCATTGAAGCCGTCCTCGCCTCCGCAGCTATGGAGCAGGAAATTGACTTGCTCTTCCTGGGCGATGGCATATTTCAACTGCTGGACAACCAAGCCCCAGAGGCCATAGAACAAAAAAGCCTGCGTCGTAATCTCATGGCACTCCCCATGTTTGGCGTCGAGCAACTCTATGTCTGTCAACGCAGCCTGGAGGAGAGAGGTATTGGCCCTGATCTAATTCAAATACCAGGCGCGGAAGTGACCCTGGTGGGCAACCCCGGAGAGTTGATCGCTCCTTATCAGTGTGTGTTGAGCTTTTAATATGACCTTACATGTTGTCAGTAAATCTCCCTTTAGCTGCCAGGCCCTCCACGATTGCCTGCAGAGCCTTGCCGAGGGCGATGCCCTGCTCTTGATCGAAGACGGGGTCTACGCCCTACAGCACCAAGCCCTTCAGAGTCTACATAAAACAAAGATCTACTGCCTATCAGCCGATAGCCAAGCCCGCGGATTGCAGACTAGCTCGGCATCTGACTCGGTAGAGATGATCGACGACACCCGCTGGGTGCAGCTATGCACCGAGCATAATCCCATCGTCAGTTGGTTCCGGTGATACGAACAATGAGCAACCTGAATGTAAATGGCCAGGAAATCCCGTTAGACAAAGAGGGCTACCTGCGCAACTTAAATGACTGGAACCGCGATGTCGCCGAAGAGCTGGCTCGAACCGAGGAGATAGAGCTCTCGAGTGCACACTGGGAAGTGATTGAGCTACTGCAGGAATTCTACCGCCAATTCGAGCTCTCTCCCGCCATGCGTCCGTTAGTAAAGTTTATCGGTCAACGTCTGGGCCCGGAGAAAGGGCGCAGCATCTACCTAATGCAGCTATTCCCCCCCAGCCCCGCCAAGATTGCCAGTAAGATCGCCGGGCTGCCCAAACCCACCAACTGTCTCTAGGATGGGCGCTTAGATATGCAGAATGACTCTGCGCTCGCCGTGATGGTGGCGGTGCTCCCACAAGTAGACCCCCTGCCAAGTGCCCAGCATAAGTCGCCCATTCAGCACGGGGATGGAAAGACTAGTGGCTGTTAGAGCTGCCTTGATATGGGCCGGCATATCATCCGGTCCCTCGAGAGTATGGGTGTAAAGGGGGTCATCCTCTGGCACCAACCGATTGAGCCAGTGCTCCAGATCCCTGCGCGCGCTGGGGTCTGCGTTCTCCTGAATCAACAGACTCGCCGAGGTATGTTGAATAAATAGCGTACAAAGCCCCTCCCCCACATTCTGCCTGGAAACCCAATCAGCCACCTGACCAGTAAACTCCTGAAGCCCCTGCCCCGACACTCTTATTGCAATCTCACCTATTGCCATACGGATTCCTATATAATTCGCGCCCGCTCTACCAATGAGACTACCGTATTCTAATATGGCACTGCACCGCGTTAACACCGACGACTATCAACAACAGCTCCATCAAAAGGCCAAGCGCTTGGCCGAGGCCTATCGGGAATTCACCGACCTGGAACCCGAGCTGTTTCCATCGCCGCCCATCCACTACCGGCTTCGCGCCGAGTTCAAGGTTTGGCATGAAGGCGGCGTAGCCCATTACGCTATGTATCGCCAAGGCGAATACAAGAAGCCTTTTATCATCGATACATTCACCGTGGGTTCAGAGCTGATGAATCAGCTGATGCCCAAGGTACTGGAGGCTGTTAACAGCAGCGAGGTGCTGCGCAAACGCCTGTTCTCCGCCGAATTCCTCACCACATTGAGTGGTGACGCGCTCATTACACTCATCTATCACAAAAAGCTGGATGAAATCTGGGAGCAAGAAGCCACAGCCCTACAGGAAAAACTGGGCTTTCCCATACTAGGCCGCTCACGCAAGCAGAAAGTCGTATTAGAGCGGGACTTCGTCACCGAGCAACTGGATATCGATGGCAAGAAGTATCAGTACAAACAAGTAGAAGGCAGCTTTACCCAACCCAATGGGCACATTTGTCGTTCCATGATCCATTGGGCGAAGAATGCTTGCGGGCAAAACTCCACCGACCTGCTTGAACTCTACTGCGGAAACGGCAACTTCACCATTCCGCTCAGTGAAAATTTTGAGAAGGTACTGGCCACAGAAATCTCCAAGGTTTCGGTCAATTCTGCCCAGGAAAATATTCAAGCCAATGGCGTCACCAACCTGGATATCGTGCGTCTATCCAGTGAGGAATTTACCCAAGCTATAGACAAGGTTCGCCCATTTCGCCGCCTCTCTCACATAGATCTAGCTGACTACAATTTTGACACTGTATTGGTAGATCCACCCCGGGCAGGACTGGATGAGGATACCTGTGCGATGGTTGCGCGCTTTCCTCGTATTTTGTATATCTCCTGCAATCCGGAAACCCAACTGGAAAACCTCAAGCTTTTAAGCAAAACCCATCGTATAGAGCGCTTTGCCCTATTCGATCAATTCCCCTACACAGACCACACAGAAACCGGCCTCATGCTGGTTCGTAAATAAAACCCTGTTGGGCTTATTCTTGGGGGCATCACTGTGTCGCCCCCAAGTCTACTTCGATTCACCTCTATTATCTCTTCCGTCTCACAATAAAATGCTTGATAGCTTTCCTTACAGCTAGGAGCAGTAAGTGAAGATATTACATAGACCCTTGAAATATTTTCACGCCTCCATCCCTACCAACAGTAAAAATAGCCTTTCACCCTGTAAAAACTGAAAATAACAAATTGGCATAGCTCTTGCTTTATTACAGATACAGTTATCTGGATTATTGAAATAAACACTTTTTGTCTAGCAAGTTTTAGCAAAGAGTTTAGTGATCCAAAATTCGACCAAAGGAGAGCCCCATGAACAATTCAATGAAGAAACTCAGTTTAGTTCTACTTGCAGCAGTATTCAGTTTCTCTCTCGCAGCCTGTGAGGAGCAATCTGCTGAAACCCTCGGAGAGCGAATCGACAACAAAGCTGAGCAAGCCGGCAATCAGATTGAAGATGCTTGTGAAGAAGTTAAAGAGGGGGGCAATGCAAAAGATACCGACTGCTAGTTGTTTTGCAAGGGGAGATGAAACACCCTTCTCATCCTTATATTGCTAAAAATCTACTCTAGGGAAACGCCCCAGATCGTTTCCCTAGAGATCAATTAATTATTAGATTTTAATTCAAGCAGGCTCCATTCAATAAGAATCCGGGAGCCAACTACAGCAATAGAATACGGAACTAAAATTTAAGACATTACAACAAAACACTCATACTATATTTTTCATGCCCGCAATCACCCAGAACTCAAGAAATCAGCGCCTCCAATTCTGACCGACACTGCCCCGATATAAAACCATCCTACAGCTATAAATCACCACCCATCGCTCAACATAGAATAAAAGCTTGAGTTTCCTCAAAGGAAGCTCAATGAACAACTTACAAATTCCCAATAGTAGGCACTTAAACCTACCCAAACTCACAGAATTTAATAGAGATAAAAAATGTCACATCTACCAATGAAACCATCAACGTCATCAAACTTATCACAACAATCAATAGAGCATGAAATAAACACCATCTACTACCTAAGCTTAAATGCCAGGCTATTTTATAAAACCGGTCTAGGTAACATAGGAAATCCAAGCATTAGGGAGACTTTCAAGAATTTGAAAGATTTACATGAGAATGTAAAAAATTTACTTGACGGAGCCTCCTTCAACACATCACTTTCGATAAAAAAGTGGATAATAGAACGACGACCAATTGCCATAATCATAAAACATCCTCCCAAAAGACTAATTAACAGACTCATTGAATGTGAAAAATTACAGAGTTTTCATCAGCTAAAAGTTATCCAATCCACAGGCGATAGCCACCTGAGAATGGCGCTCTCCGCACTAACAGCAAAGCAACAAACAGCTATCGAACAACTGGAAAAACACCTTATTACCCTTAACCAAGAAAAAAGCATGAAAACATCATCAGAAAAACTTGGCATGAAAGCTGCTTGAGTTACTGTGTCACAAGCAAAGAATGGAGTAATTTATGAATCTTATGAAAAGCACTCTTAGCGCCGCCATCATCGCAGTATCCTTTTCAGCTGGTGCTATGGCAGGGGAAAAATCAGATCAGAAAAGCTTAACTATGAGTGATGCATGGCTCGACGGAAAAGCAGAGACCATCCTATTACTCAATGAGAACCTAAACAATTTTGCCATTGATACTGATGTCAATAATGGTGTAGTTATGCTGACAGGCGAGGTGGAAAGTAATATCGATAAACGTCTCGCAGAGGAACTAATTACTGGCATTGATGGCGTCAAGAAAGTTAATAACAAACTTACTGTCGTCAACAAAGAAAGCCTTGGAGAAAGCATCTCAAAGGAATATACAGACACCAAGATTGCCACCGTTGTAAAAACACGATTATTGCTTGACCGAGAAGTCTCCGGAACTAAGATTGATGTGTCTGCTCAAGAAGGCACGATTACCCTTAAAGGCTCCGTCAAGTCTAGCGCTCAGAAAGACCTAGCGCAGGCCATCGCAGAGAATACCGACGATGTGCAAAAGGTGGTTAACAAGCTAAAAGTAACCGGATAATAAGTCTTGAGGGGCTGCAAAGCAGCCCCTCCACTCTATAAATATTTAGCCCACAATTTTCTACAAGAAACGGATTTTTAATAAAAATCAGCAGTAAGAACGGACAGCATGTATGTGCAAGTGAATGATCCTTAATCGCTTGCCCAATCTAACCGAAGTTTAATTTAAATAAATTTAGCCCTACCATTTTTGCCAACCCGCACCCCCCCTCTATTCTCTCCTGACGACCTTAAAAGATTCAATGAGCATTTCTACCCCCGAATCAACCCCACAATATAAAAAGAAGTCATTGCCGAACTATTACTTAGTCATTAGTCAAAGTATAAATTAATCACTAACACCTGAAAACTTAAGGCATAACACTATATGCCTTAGAGCAACGCTACCAACTACTTTGAACTTCCCAAAGAAGCCACATCACTAACATCAACATTTTGCTGAGCGGTCTTTTCTTGAGCTACGCTCTCCTCTCTTGGTGCCAATGATTCTGTACTTTCATCAGCTACAACTTGAGCCTGAATCTGCAAATGGATCAATAAAGGGAAATGGTCAGAACCAAACTCCTGTAAACGCTGAATACTTAGTAGTTTAAAGTGTTTACTGTGGAACAAATGATCCAATGGCCAACGTATAAACCAATATTTAGCATGAAAAGTATTAAACAGGCCTCGCCCAATACGTGGATCTAGCAGCCCACTAACTTTTCTGAATAGTCGTGTAGTACGAGACCAAGTCACATCATTAAAGTCGCCTGCAACGATAATGGGCGAAGTCTTGTCCTTCACTTTTTCTGCAACAACCAGGAGCTCCGCATCCCTCTCTTCAGAAGTATCATTTTCAGTTGGACTTGGAGGGGCAGGATGCAAAAAATGAGCATTAATCATATGGCCTTGAGGAGTCTGAACCAGAGTGTGCATAGAAGGCACATTATCTTCAACCAAAAATTGTATTTGACTATCCGACAAAGGGAGCTTGGAATAAACGTGCATCCCATATAAATTTTCGAGAGGACACTTTATCGTATATGGATAGCTTGCTTCTAACGTGTCTAGCTGAGACTGCCACCATTTATTGGACTCAAGCGTGAGTATAATGTCCGGATTATACCGCTTAACGATATCTAAAAAGTCTGCTGCTCTTCTATTTGAACCTTGTACATTAGCAGTCAAAATACTAATGTTATCGTAATCCTCAAGATGTCCTTCCCGTGAACTTACACGCCCCACTTGAATTGGGAAAAGAAACATGTAAGGAACTATCCGCCACAACTGACATCCTAAGCAAAAAAGACTAACTAGAACCAAGCCGTAAGCCATGGGGCTACTAAAATCAAGAAAAATACATTGAAGTATCAAAAGAAAAATTAACAATATTGAGAACTGCAATCTCGGAAAATCAAATCCGCGTATATACCAAGCCTCATACCTTAAAGTAGGTAGCAGGGTAAATATTGCCATTACAACGCTATAGATTACTATGAATATAAACATCAAAATATAAGCTCGGTTAATCTATTGGTTAGATAGAAGATGCCAATACAAAAATTCCACACTTAACTTCACCCAGACTAATTCGAAAATTTAGTAGATATCCCAGTGTCGCTTTATTCACTGCTTTCCAACTCAAGTAGATAGTATTGGAATACTTACCTGAAAGCTACATGCATGGATAATATGGCCAGAAAATCTAATAGAGTTGAATAAAGATCTACTGAAGAGTTTTTAGATCTAGAGGCTAGAAAAATGTAGTTCAGTGTTAGGTCATAGCGGAGAACTTTTACAGGTCGCGAGATTCAGCCAGCGCATAAATAGTAGTAGTGATTGTGCTTGACTGTTTAAAGAGTACTTATAGTACTCACGAGAGACTTGAGCCAGTAGTTTTCGCCGTAAACCTAGAGGCCAGATATTTCAAGGGAGACTCAATACCATTAACCATACCTGAATAACTTGGGTAGGAATTTCCGCTCTCCGCTCACATAGCATCGTAATACTCTTCATCCTTTATATTCATACTCAACTCAGGTCATTGGAGCTCGAGAGCTATGTCAAAGGCCAATATCTATTGGCTTATCTTCTGTGCAAACTTTATATCTATAAGTTCATATACTCTAACTCATGTTAGGCCTAAATCTAACAATACAGGGTGTCTATTAAACGTGGGTAAGTTTTGCATTTAACGCCTCAAACACCGACTTGGTGAAGTTGGCGGCTCTTTTTGACACAAAAAAGATGACAACTTTAACAAGTCCGAGTGCTTTGACTTGTTACACGTTTTTTCAGAACGGGACATCATCATCGAACTCAGGTTCTAGTTGTTGTTCTTGAGCAGGAATAGAGTCTACTGGAGGAAATACAGGGGGTTGATGTATTCCTCTATATGATCTCAAAAAATCATCTCTATTGTTTACTTTCATCAAAACTGGGTTTTCACAACTAGATCCTCTACCAAAGAAGACTGCATGACGCTCTTTTACTGAAGACAAAGATTGAGCGTAATCTTTTCCAATATAATTACCTAGAAATTCCTTTCCAGTATCATCAAATGTGCGCATAGCGAATATAGTATTGCACTGATTGAGGATAGTTTTCGTAACATTTGCTGTCCTCTGTGTAATCAGCAAGCATCCAAGACCAAACTTTCTTCCTTGGAGAATTGCTCTAGCTGTACCGCTAGTTGCGTGCTTATCACCTTCTGCAACAACAGAGTTCCATTCTGGAACAAGCGAGTGGGCTTCTTCATAAACCAAACAAACCCTAGCATTGTCTGACATTTCGGCAGATAGAATATCAAGAACAGTCTCTGATACAATTTTCGTAATTTCTACAGGTGTAACACTAAATAGTGGAGCGCCACGCTGCCACTGGCCCCTAGTTTGAAAGCTACCTGGCGCCCTATCTTGTCGTGTAGCAACAAACTCTGCTGGGTTATAAATTTTTAGAAGATGCCCATCTGAATTGTTAATAAATCTATTTAAATCTTCGAAAAATGCATTCTTCAAATTAGGTAAGCTACCGCCTTGCTCCGGATTTTCCTGCCATACATCTCGATCTTGATCAGTGGCAGCTCTTAGCCTTTGAATACATTCTTCTTCATATGGAGCGTTATAATAGTCCGACAGTTCTGATGAATATTGATCCGTTAGATCTAGACATACAACTTTAATTCCCTCGACCATCATTCTCTCTAGCAACTCTATTGCGAGCATGGACTTTCCTACGCCAAGAATCCCAAGAATCGCCGTATTATGAGTTACTAAATGATTTATATTTCCAATTTTTACTTGGTAATTGCTATCGGGAAAGTGACCTATAGTATCTGGCTCAATAGCGTAGTTTTCTTGCGCCTCAAGATATACCGGTTCATTGATGTTAGGCAGCCAACTAAACTGAGTGAATTTTCTCTGCTGTTCGTTCCAAACACCGACTTGCTGCGCTTGAACTCGCAAATAACCATAAGTATTTTTTTGATGTACGGCTTCTTCTCTCGTCAAACCGCCAACGATTTGATAGAGAACCTTTTGGCCTTGTATGTTTACGGTTACTAGGCGTCCTTCTTCAATATTTGAGTTATCTACTACCTCAAAGAACAACCTCTCAATTGAAGTGTCGGGTGCTACAATACCAACAACGCTATCCCCAGATGCCAAATCAATTCCTTCTGTAGCACAAATTTCTAGAAGATATTCTTCTTCAATTACCGCAACCGAGTCATTTGAAACAACAGACTCGAGCTCTTGATATTGTCCAGATTGGAGGCTTGCAATTTCAACAGAGCGAGTCAGAACACCATTATCTCGACCGACTAAATCAAGTGTAAGAGCCAACTTAGAGTTGGAATGCTTATCTTTTACGTAGACAATTTTCTTAAGCGGCAAATCGTTATCTTTAGCTTGACGAAGTAGAATGATTTTTGGCTGCTGGTAAGCCGCAATTTCTGCGACGCTAGATACCTGCTGGCCTATCTTAGTTGTTTTTCTAATCCTGTTGAATGTCTTAACTAAAACATCCCCAGCCGACATAGCTACTGTAAGCAATATGGCTATAGATATTAGTATTAATTCATTTGGCTTCCCAATGTGATAGGAATACATCGCAAATATAATAATTGGAGTGTAGATAACTTGAGGTTTTGCGAACACTTCAAGAAATATCCGAATTTTATTTGAGACCTTTTGTATCCTTTCACTACCCCAATTATTCAGAATGATAGCTAGCAACGAAATAATTAAAATCAATCCAGATAGTGATGACACCGCAAAAAATGCAATCTTAGTCTCAATCGGCCACGTAGCCCAACTATTCACAAGCATTAGTGATACAAATGCAGGGACTGAATATGAAATAGCATCAACAGGCTTTACATAAAATGGGGTTACTATTTTTGACCCGACAAGAACGCTGAGCAATGCGGCGTAAAACCAGAATCCACTATCACCTACTGGTGGGTATAAGCTGCCAAATGCTATGGTACAAATAATCAAAAGCAGAAGAAGATCTATCCCTAGTGATACGACCCTTTCTTTTTGCGAAAGCTTATTCATCTATGACATCCATTTTTCGGTTGACACTTCATGTGGTGACTGACGTGTAACATTTATATAGTAATCACAACGCCCTCTATTATCCTGATTGTTATCCCGGAAGCAATCCTGCGTCAACTTTCCAAATATCCACTTAAGTCAGAAACTTACCTTGAATTTGCACTATCGTACTCAATGGAAAAGTGATCGACATGATTACTATCCAGGAATTTCTATTTACTCATAACTCTCTGTATTTATTAACTTTTTAAATGAAATACTCCAAAACCTCAAAATAACAATCAAATTGATTGAAATTCGATTTGCAATCCGGTCACTTCCTCCACAATACTGTACATAAATACATAACAGGTATTTTGAAATGGATGACATTCCTGTACCTATCCCCAAGCATCCATCCCAATTTATGGATCGTTTACGTACTTTTATGCGCTCTCGATACTTAGCCTATAAGACTGAGCAGACCTATTGTTATTGGATTAAGGATTTTATCCGCTTCAATAAAATGCAGCGGCCAGAAGACCTCGGCAAGCCTGAAGTGGACCTTTGGTTAAGTCACCTAGCTGCCAACCGCTCTGTATCAGTCAATACACAAAGAACAGCCTTAAATGCGATTGTTTTTTTATATAAGCAATTTATGGGTGTCGACTTGGGGCAGCTTCAATTTGAAGGTAGCCACCGCCCACGGCGGCTGCCTGTGGTTTTTAGCCATCAGGAAGCCACTGGGATTTTAAGCAAGCTGAACGGTCCGGCTAAACTCGCTGCATCATTGATGTATGGATCAGGTCTCCGTGTGATGGAGGCGGTTCGGCTTCGAGTACAAGATGTGGATTTCTCTGATCAATTCTTGGTGGTAAGGGAATCCAAGGGTGAAAAGTGGCGAAGAACCCTTCTGCCCAATTCTCTGGTTGAACCTATTCGGGTACAAATCCATACGGCACTGACCATACACAAGCAAGATCTTGCAGAAGGTTTTGGTAAGGTCTATTTACCATTTGCCCTGTCGAAAAAGTACCCAAAAGCGGAAACTAACCCTGCCTGGCAGTATCTGTTCCCAGCCAGAGAGCGTTCGCTGGATCCTCGTAGCGGAATCATACGAAGGCATCATCTAGCGGAACAACAGATTAGACGTGCAGTTGCTAGGGCTATTTCGACCTTGGGTATACGAAAAAAAGCCAGCTGTCACACCTTCAGGCATTCATTCGCTACCAACCTATTACGATCGGGTGCAGACATTCGCAATATTCAAGAGCTTCTTGGTCACAATGATATAAGTACTACGATGATCTACACTCATGTGATTGGTGTACATGAACGTGAAATTAACAGTCCATTAGATTAGATTGAGCCCCAGGCAAGACCTCTAAAAACTGCTGAGCTTTAAGTCCTTCTCTCACTCTCTACTAAAAGACCCGTTGCTTTTTAACAAGGTACTCTGTAGTAAATATTTTCACAGTCAATCTCAAAACCTAAAGACTGATATAATTGACGTGCGCGATTGTTTCTTTTCTCTGTTTTAAGTTCAATACGAATGGCCTGAGTTTCCTTTGCAAAATCTATCGCAGCCTGGATCAGCTTCTTAGAAACGCCCCTCCCCCTATAGCGGTTTGACACCCCTAAGTCATTTAAAATCCACAGACGTGCAAGAGCAAGGGAAGAAAAGCTGGGATAAAGATTCACAAAACCCATTACCTCAGGACACTCGGAATCTATTGCTATAAAAAGTGTGGAAGCCTGACTGTCGATCAAGCTGGTTAGAAAAGACTCAGTTCCAATTAAGTCCGATTTATAGCCACAAAACACCCTGTATTCATCAAATAATTGAGCCACCTCAGGCACATGATGGCTTTCACATCGTAATATTTTCACAAAGTCCCCTCGCAATTTACAAAAGCATTTCAGCTTACCGAATTAGCTGCAAGTCAGTTCTTGCAACTAACCCAAGGGGACATCAGTAGAGAAATGTCGCAGTCCCAGTAGCAATTAATTCTTCCCGGTCATTACTTAACTCCATGCGCGCAACCACGAGTTTATTGCCCGTGCGTAGAATCGAGCCTTCACAGAGAAAGTGCTCCCCCCTTCCGGGCTTTAAATAATCCACGCGCATATCTACCGTACCCAGCTTAGAAAGGCGATCGGCTTTTTCTTTCCAGTGCAAATCCCCCATGCGCTGATATGCAGCAACCATTGCGGTAAGGCCACCGACAGTATCCAGAGCAGTGGCAATTACGCCGCCGTGCAAAATATTCGTCCAGACGTTACCTATCAACTCCGGACGTTGTTGAAAGCCGGCGGAAAGAGTAAGTGCCTCTAGGTCTAGGGAGCGCATCTCAAGTCCAATTTGTTGATTAAAAGGGATTTGTTCAAAAAAACCCTTTACCAATTCCTGAAACTCACTGGGTGAGGGTTCTGTCATAGCCGTGCAACCCGGTTGAGGCCATCCAGTGCGGCACTGCGATAGGCCTCCGCCATGGTGGGATAGTTGAATGTGGTATTCACGAAATAATCAATAGTGTTATTTGGAGAGGGCTGCTTCATGATGGCCTGGCCAATATGCACGATCTCTGCCGCCTCAGCACCAAAACAGTGGATGCCTAGGATCTCACGGGTCTCGATATGGAATAGAATCTTAAGCATGCCCACGCGCTCGCCGGATATCTGAGCCCGCGCTGTGTGCTTAAAGAGCGCGCGCCCCACCTCATAGGGTACCTTGGCAGCGGTGAGTTCGGATTCGGTTTTACCCACTGAGGAAATTTCCGGTAAGGTATAAATACCAGTGGGCGCATCCTCGATTACACGGTGCCCGCGGCCGGCTATGGCCGCCGCTACCGCCCTACCCTGGTCATAGGAGGCACTGGCAAGGCTGGGCCAACCAATAACATCGCCGACGGCAAAGATATTTTCCACCTCAGTACAGTAGTGATCATCCACGCTTAACTGGCCGCGATGGTTGGCTTCGAGGCCGACATTTTCCAGTCCCAGGGAGCTGGTATTACCTGTACGGCCGTTACACCAGAGTAGAGCATCGGCATGGATACGCTTACCAGATTGCATTTCCATAATTACGCCCTGTTCATTCGGGAGTACACGCGCATACTCTTCTTGGTGACGAACAGTGACTCCCATATCCCGTAGGTGATAACTCAGGGCATCAGAGATCTCATCATCCAGGAATTCCAATAGGCTACTGCGTGTATTGATCAAATCTACCTTGATGCCGAGACCAGCAAAAATAGAAGCGTATTCACAGCCAATCACGCCGGCGCCGTAGATCATGATGGAATGCGGCGTGTGCTGCATATCCAGAATCATATCGCTGTCGTAAACACGCTCGTGATCGAAGTCTACATCGGCGGGACGATATGGGCGGGAGCCGGTGGCGATAATAAATTTTTTCGCGGTGACAATTTCCATAGCACCATCGGGCAGTTGTACTTCCACGCTATTAGCATCGCGGAAATTTGCTGCCCCAACGATCAATTCAACTCGGTTACGCGCATAAAAAGAAGTGTGCATTTCCACTTGATAGGAAATCACTTTATTGACCGTCTGCATCACCTGGGGAAACGTTAGGCGGCGCGGCTCACCCAGAGCACGAAAAACACTCTGAGTGTTATAGCGCATTAATTGTTTGACAGAGTGGCGCAGTGCCTTGGAGGGAATAGTGCCTTTATGGGTACAATTGCCACCCACTACCTGGCGTTTTTCAATCACTGCGACGCGCATGCCCTTTTTCGCGGCACTCATTGCGGCGGCCTCACCTGCGGGGCCAGAACCAATTACAACCAAGTCAAACTTTTGCTCTGCCATCTATTGCTCTAATTCTTTTTTCCAAAACGGAATGTAAGCCGTACTAGCGACTCACACTCAATATTAAAATCGGCACGATTGGTGCCAATGATATAAAACTACAAGCCCGTTGCTCACGGGCTTGGGGACTGCTTACTTGCTTTTAGTGGCATCGTAAGCAAGATCTTCAGCGGCAGCTTTTTCTTGAAGCTGTCGCTCCTGCTCTTTTTCGCATTTGTCGTCATTGCCACCACAAATGGAGCAATCCTGCTTCATACCAATATTATTCAAACCACCACAGGAACCTTTTAATGGCTTGTTTTGCACCATGGCGCCGATTGCCATGCCAGCGACAACTAACAACATGGCAACAAAAGCAAAGATAAAAATTGTCATTACTCAGACCTCTCTAGGTAAGGAGCAAAAGCGGAGCTAAACCGCTCTTCAAATCCTTTATCAGTTTTAACCAGCATAAAAACGGCCAGGTTGTCCCTCTCAGCCAAATCCAACCCTTCTTTAGCACCAAGTACATTGAGGGCGGTGGCCAAACCATCAGCTTCTGCGCAACTCTCAGCCACCACAGTGACCGAAGCGAGATTGTGAGTTAATGGCCGCCCGGTACGCGGGTCGATACTGTGCGAATAGCGGATGCCATCGCGCTCATAGTAATTGCGGTAATCGCCACTGGTGGCCACCGCTTTACCACTAACCTCTATAGGCTGCTGAACCATTTGTCCGAAGGAATCTGGAGCTTCAATACCAATTCGCCAAGCCTTACCTTTTGGATTCACCCCGCGGGTTCGCAGTTCACCACCGATCTCGACCAGGTAGTTACGAACCCCTTGACGCTCCAATAACAAGGCGACCCGGTCGACACCATGCCCCTTGGCAATAGCCGACAAATCTATTTCCACGGGCCGCTGGCGGGTGATGGTATTCGGCTGACGAGTTACCGAAAGTGCATCAGATCCCACAACTTTTAGCAGGCGTTCGATATCCGCATCAGCGGGAATCTGCTCCGGCTCAGGCTTGGGGCCAAACCCCCACAAATTGACCAGAGGACCAACGGTCACCTCGAAGGCGCCATTGCTACGACGGTAGATATCCAGGGACATCTCTACAATATCTGCGAGTGGCTGGCTGACCGGGATGGGTTCGCCGATAGGGCCGCGATTTAGCAGCATCAACTCGGAATCGTTGATGTAAGTGGACATCTCCTGGTTGACCTGCTGCAACTCGCTATCGATCAGCTTCTGCAACGCATTGCGGTCTATAGCATCGGGAACATCCACTAGGGTGATGTGATAACTGGTACCCATGGTACGGCCGCTGAGCTGCCAGTTTTCCACCCCTGGAGTACAGGCTGAAAAAATTACAGCCACACAAAGCAAAAACAGGGCCGGAAAAACGGGCCCTGTTTTTGTTTTTTGCGGGGCTTTGATTGCGTTTAGCAAACTAAGCTCTCCGTTTAACCACCGAAGTCATCGAGGAGAATATTTTCATCCTCTACGCCCAAGTCTTTGAGCATATTGATTACCGCGGCGTTCATCATGGGCGGCCCACACATGTAGTACTCACAGTCTTCCGGAGCCGGATGGTCTTTCAGGTAATTTTCATACACAACGTTGTGAATGAAGCCCGTATAACCCGTCCAGTTATCTTCCGGCTGCGGATCGGAAAGCGCCACGTGCCACTTGAAGTTATCAAACTCAGCAGCCAGGCCGTTGTAGTCATCTTCGTAGAACATCTCGCGCAGAGAGCGCGCGCCGTACCAGAAGCTGATCTTGCGCTTGGAGTGCAGACGCTTGAGCTGGTCGAAGATGTGTGAACGCATCGGCGCCATACCGGCACCACCACCGATAAACACCATCTCGTTGTCGGTTTCCTTGGCGAAGAACTCACCGAAGGGTCCGTACACCTTGATCTTGTCACCCGGCTTCAGGCTGAACACGTAGGAAGACATCTGACCCGGCGGGATACCCTCGGTACGGGGCGGCGGAGTCGCGATACGGATGTTGAACTTAACAACACCCTTTTCTTCCGGGTAGTTAGCCATGGAGTAGGCGCGAACCACTGGCTCGGTGACCTTGGACTCCAGCTTGAAGAAGCCAAAGTGCTCCCAATCACCGCGGTACTGGTCTTCCACTTCGAAGTCGGCAAATTTAACGTGGTGAGCCGGGGCTTCCAGCTGAACGTAACCGCCAGCGCGGAAATCAACGTTTTCGCCTTCGGGCAGACGCAAGGTCAGCTCTTTAATGAAGGTGGCAACGTTGGGGTTGGATTCCACAGTGCACTCCCACTGCTTCACGCCGAACACCTCTTCCGGCACTTCGATTTCCATGTCCTGCTTAACTGCAACCTGACAGGAAAGGCGCTTGCCTTCTTTCGCATCGCGCGGGGTAAAGTGAGCCGCTTCGGTCGGCAGCATATCGCCACCGCCCGCAGTCACTTTACATACACACTGCGCACAGCTACCACCGCCACCACAGGCGGAGGCCAGGAACAGATTATTGGCAGCCAGGGTTTGCAGCAGCTTGCCGCCGGCCGGTACGGTGAGAGTCTTCTCACCGTTAACCAAAATGTTGACGTTGCCGGTGTTTACCAGGCGCGAGCGGGCCGCAAGGATCACCGCCACCAGCGCCAGTACGATGACGGTAAACATCGCTACGCCGAGGATAATTTCAATACTCATTCTATTGTTTTCCCCGCTTAGATATCGATGCCGCCGAAGGACATGAAGCCCAGGGACATCAGACCAACGGTTACGAAGGTGATGCCCAGGCCTTTCAAGCCATCCGGTACGTCGCTGTACTTCAGCTTTTCACGAATACCGGCCAGAGCGGTAATCGCCAGTGCCCAGCCGAGGCCGGCACCGAAGCCGTAGGCAACACTCTCACCGAACGCGTATTCGCGCTCAACCATGAACAGAGAGGCACCCATAATGGCGCAGTTCACGGTGATCAGCGGCAGGAATACACCCAGGGCGTTGTAGAGCGCTGGTACATATTTATCCAGGAACATCTCCAGGATCTGTACCAGTGCCGCGATAACACCGATGTAGGACAGCAGGCCGAGGAAGCTCAGGTCCACGTCGGGGTAACCGGCCCAGGCCAGTGCACCGTCTTTCAGCAGGTAGGTGTAAATCAGGTTATTGACCGGTACTGTCAGTGTCAGTACCACGATAACCGCAACACCCAGGCCAATCGCAGCTTCGATCTTCTTCGATACGGCCAGGAAGGTACACATACCGAGGAAGAAGGCCAACGCCATGTTTTCAACGAAAACGGCGCGGATAATCAAAGAAATATAATGTTCCATGGATTAGGCCTCCTGCGCTTGGGAATTAGGCGCAATCTTGAACTCGTCTTGCTCAACCTGGGCAGGCTTCCAGGCACGGATTGCCCAGATGAACAGGCCGATCAGGAAGAATGCACTGGGCGGCAACAACAGCAGACCGTTGGGGATATACCAGCCGCCGTTGCTCACGGTGGTCAGGATGTCCACACCGAACAGCTTACCAGCGCCGAACAGTTCACGGATTACCGCGAGACCAATCAGGATAACGCTGTAGCCCAGACCGTTACCGAGACCATCGAAGAAACTGGGCAGCGGCGGGTTCTTCATAGCGAAGGCTTCTGCACGGCCCATTACGATACAGTTGGTAATGATCAGGCCAACGAATACGGACAACTGCTTGGAGATGTCGTAAGCCAATGCCTTGATCAGCTGATCCACCAGGATTACCAATGAGGCAATCACGGTCATCTGAACGATGATGCGGATACTGTTCGGGATCTGCTTGCGGATCAGAGATACCGCAACGTTAGAACAGGCCACAACCGAGGTCAGAGCGATACACATTACCAGGGTCACCTGCAGCGAGCTGGTTACAGCCAGTGCAGAACAGATACCCAGGATCTGCAGCGCGATCGGGTTGTTGTTAAAAATCGGCTCTAGCAGAGTCTCTTTAATTTTCATGCTTATGCCTCCCCTGCTTTCAGGTTTTTCAGGAAGGGACCATAACCCTGGTTACCCAACCAGAAGTTCACCAGGTTGCTAACGCCCTTACTGGTCAGAGTCGCACCGGACAGGCCGTCTACTTCGTGAATCGCATTCGGGCTTTTCGGATTAACCTGCCCTTTGATCACGCTGATATCGACGTTGCCCTGGCTGTCGAAGACTTGCTTACCAACCCACTGGGATTTCCAGTTGGGGTTGTCCACTTCGCCACCCAGTCCGGGAGTTTCCTTGTGCTCGTAGAAGCCGAGGCCCGCTACGGTGTCGAGGTTACTCTCCAGCGCGAGGAAGCCGTACAAGGTACCCCAAAGGCCGTAGCCGCGGACAGGCAGAATGATCTTGTCCAGCTTGCCATCTTTCTCCACCAGGTATACCTCTTTGGTATTTTCCCGGCGGATGATCTTAGCGGTGTCCTCGTCTGCCGGCAGTCTCTCACTGGCAGAGGGGATCTTGGAAGCAGCGCGACCGCTGCCGCCAGCCGGCGCTTCATCGGTGAATTTACCGGTGTTCAGGTCAACGTATTTGATCTTCACATCGGCGAAGGCTTTCTCGACTTGCGCTTTGTTAGCGTGAGAGTCCTTCAGCAGGCCACCAGCCATCAGTACGTTGCGCTTCATGTCCAGCTCGGCATTCGCCTGCTGGGCAGGCTTCAGCATTACCGCCGCAGTGGAAACCACTACGGAGCACACCAGGCACATTACCAGCGCGACAATCAGAGTACCGGTTACGGAATCTTTATTAGCCACGTGCCAACCTCCGTTTGATATTGGACTGCACCACAAAGTGGTCAAACAGCGGAGCGAACAGGTTAGCGAATAGGATCGCCAGCATCATGCCTTCCGGGAAGGCCGGGTTCACTACACGAATCAGGACAACCATCACCCCGATCAGAATGCCGTACCACCAGCGACCAGTGTTGGTCATGGCAGCGGAAACCGGGTCAGTGGTCATAAAGATCAGGCCGAAAGCAAAACCGCCCACTACCAGGTGCCAGTACCAGGGTACCTGGAACATCGGGTTGGTTTCGGAACCGATCATGTTGAACATAAACGCGGTGGCCATCATACCCAGCAGGGTGCCGGCTACGATGCGCCAGCTGGCGATCTTCATGCCCATCAGGATTACACCGGCAATCAGGATAGCCAGGGTAGAAGTTTCACCGATGGAACCATGTATCTTGCCGAAGAAAGCGTCGAACCAGGTTACCTGGCCAACCGCAGCGTTCACGATACCGTTCTGGATGCCTTCGCTGGCCATAACAGACAACGCAGTTGCACCGGTATAACCGTCAACCGCAGTCCATACTGCATCGCCAGACATGGCCGCCGGGTAGGCGAAGAATACGAACGCACGACCGGTCAGTGCCGGGTTGAGGAAGTTTTTGCCGGTACCACCGAACACTTCCTTACCGATCACCACACCGAAGCTGATGCCCATGGCCACCATCCACAGAGGGAGATCCGGCGGACAGGTTAAGGCAAACAGAATGGAGGTTACGAAGAAACCTTCGTTCACTTCGTGACCGCGCACAGCGGCGAACAGCACTTCCCAGATACCACCCACAATAAAGGTGACCGCATAAATCGGCAGGAAGTACATGGCACCGTAGACAAAGTTGTCCCACAGGCTCGCCGGGTTATAGGAGGTCAGAGCACCAATAACGGCGTGACGCCAGCCGGACAGATCCGGGTTGGTCATACCTTCGAGGATGGTGTTGGCCTGGAAACCGATATTCCACATACCGTAGAAGGCAGGGATCATCGCACAAGCCCACACGGTGATCATAATACGCTTCAGGTCGATACCATCGCGCACATGAGCCGTGGTCTTGGTTTTATCAGCCGGCTGGAACAAGCCAGTATCAATGGCCTCAAAGAGGGCATAGAACTTTTCGAACTTGCCGCCTTTGTGGAATTTCGGTTCGATAGAATCGAGGAATTTACGCAACATACTTACCCCTCCTTCTCAATACGGGTCAGGTTGTCCCGCAAAATGGGGCCGTATTCGTACTTGCCCGGACACACAAAGGTACACAGTGCCAGATCTTCCTCATCCAACTCCAGAGCACCCAGTTTCTGGGCCATAGCTGTATCACCCACGATCAGGGAGCGCAGTAGCTGGGTCGGCAGTACGTCCAGCGGCATGACCTTCTCATAAGTGCCGACCGGCACCATGGCACGCTCGGAACCGTTAGTGCTGGTGGTGAAGTTGAACAGCTTGTTCTTGAACAGGCGCGAGAGGTAAATCGGGAAAACAGAGTAGCGCTTGTTACCGGCACGCAGGTAGTGCAGGAAAGGACGCTCATCGCCCTCTTCCAGGACAGATACCTGATTATGGTAGCGACCCAGGTAACCCAAAGGACCTTCAGCGGTGCGGCCGCCAAATACGGAGCCGGAAATAACGCGATCGTTATCACCTTTCAACTCACCGGAAGTCAAAGTTTCCAGGCTGGCGCCGAGACGAGTGCACAAAAGGCGCGGCTGCTTGACTTGAGGGCCGGCCAGGGAAACAACGCGGTCGGTGAACAGTTTACCGGTGGTAAACAGTTTGCCTACGGCGATCACATCCTGGTAGTTAATGGTAAATACACTGCGAGAACCGGAAACCGGATTCAAGTAGTGAATATGGGTACCGGACAGGCCAGCCGGATGGGGGCCGGCAAAAGCTTCGCGGCGAATATTCGCAGCGCTCGGTACGGGGATGTCTGCATCAGGGGCGGTACAGACGTAAGTGGTTTCCGCCAGCTTGGAAAGAATCTCAACGCCCTGAGAGAAGGCTTTAGGATTCTCGGCAATCACCACTTCTGGATTGGCAGCCAGAGGATTGGTGTCCATCGCGTTGATAAACACCGCTTCCGGCTTGGCATCCAAAGCGGGGACGCGGCTGAACGGGCGGGTGCGCAGTGCGGTCCACATGCCAGACTCAACCAGGTTCTCAACAACCTGCTCGCGTGTCAGGCCAGACAACTTATCTGCGCTGTAGCTCTGGAACTGTTCTGCAGCATCGCCGTCTATGCCAATCACAACGGATTGCAGAACACGGCGGGCACCACGATTGATAGCAACAACACGACCGGCGGCCGGCGCTGTGTAGCGCACACCTTCGGTTTTTTTGTCACTGAACAGTAGCTGACCAAGATTGACGCGATCCCCTACAGCCACTGCCATTGTCGGTTTCATCCCGTGATAATCGGGGCCGAGAACAGCAACGGTCTTGATCGCAGGTCCTTTGTGGATGACCTGCTCGGGCGCGCCGGATATGGGTAAGTCCAATCCCCGACGGATCTTTCTCATACGCCTATGCCTAAGTTTCTAGTTTATAAAAATTGCAATAAAGCCCACCCGCCCAGGTTCAAACTGAAAAACAGTCAATCCCGGACTGGCGAGCCATACTGTGGAATTCTGTGCTGCGAGGGCTTATGCCGTTTCACCCGTAGACCGGGCGGAAGGAAGCTAACTGATGGTTGTGCGCGCTAACTTCTCGGCGCACGGCCGCCCCGCAAAATCGCGCGCATTATAAAGATGGGGCAAAAGCTTTACCAGCCTGGAAGCATCCAAAGTGGCTCTAAGATAGGAAATTTCTACTGAAAAAACAGGGATTTGGCGAGAAGTGGGCGGGCGGCTGTGACTGCCGCCCCACCCTTGTGGCCAGCCCAAAGGGCCGACCTGCAGACTTTTAGCTGACGCCTTAGTCTTTCTTTGGGAACAACTCGTAACGAACGCCAGCCATATCTTCCAGGCAGCGAACCACCTGGCAGCTATAGCCGAACTCGTTGTCGTACCAGCAATAGAGCACCGCATTCTTGCCATCCACGATAGTCGCAGTGGAATCGAATACGCAGGCAACGCGGGAACCAACAAAATCGCTGGACACCACTTCCGGGGAGTTGGTGAAATCGATCTGCTGGCGCAGTGGCGAGTGCAGCGCCACATCGCGCATGTATTCGTTCAGCTCTTCCTTGGTGGTCTCTTTACCCAGGTTCAGGTTCAGGATCGCCATGGAAACATTGGGGGTTGGAACACGAATTGCGTTGCCGGTGAGCTTACCTTTCAGCTCGGGCAGCGCTTTGGCAACCGCCTTGGCAGCACCGGTTTCAGTCAGAACCATATTCAGCGCTGCTGCGCGACCGCGACGCTCGCCTTTGTGGTAGTTGTCGATCAAGTTCTGGTCGTTGGTGTAGGCGTGTACGGTTTCTACGTGGCCGTGCTCAACACCATAGCCGTCCATCATCGCCTTCAGGACAGGTACGATGGCATTAGTGGTACAGGAAGCGGCGGACAGCACCTTGTCTTCCGGCTTGATGTCGCTGCTGTTGATACCGTAAACGATATTCTTGATATCGCCCTTGCCCGGTGCAGTCAGAAGCACCTTGGAAGCGCCTGGGCTCTGCAGGTGCTGGCTCAGACCTTCTTCATCACGCCATACACCGGTACTGTCAACGATAATCGCATCGTTGATACCGTGCTGGGTGTAATCCACTTCCTGCGGGGAGTTGGCGTAGATGATCTTGATTTCGTTACCGTTACAGATCAGGGAGTTGGTCTCCTCGTCCACACGGATAGTGCCCTGGAAAGCGCCGTGTACGGAGTCGCGACGCAGCAGAGAAGCGCGCTTCACCAGATCGTTGGGCGCCTTGCCCTTGCGCAGCACGATAGCGCGCAGGCGCAGAACGTCACCACTGCCGGCCTTGTCGATCAGCAGGCGGGCAACTAGGCGGCCGATACGACCAAAACCGTAGATCACAACATCTTTGGATTCAGGCAGAGGCTTACCGGCACCAGCGGCATCCGTCAGCTCTTCACGTACAAACTCGT